>CACELY010000005.1 GCA_902560505.1 uncultured Alphaproteobacteria bacterium | reverse complement strand
TAAGATTCATAACACTCAACACCTTTCTGCGCATTATATCCTGTCTCGCACTCTTCCGGATTCACTTTTAATCCACCTATTCCACCATCTCTTTCGTTAAGCATTGTGAAATAATCGGTAATAGCGTTAGCGCCCATAGTTCCATTAGCAGCGAATGGTCCAACCCTGTAAGTAAGGTGGGGAACCAAAAGCTCCTCAGCGAAACTCATGCTCACCGTTGAAAATAAGGTACCTAAAGCTACGGCAGCACCAATAATATGTTTTTTCATTTTTTTCTCCCTATTAAACAGCTTTCGCTGCATATTTAATTTGAGCCTACATACCCGAACAAGTGGAACGGCTCAGCTTCCACTAAACTCGTTATTAATACGGAAACGGCCACAATCTAAGCTTCTGCTTTGCTATTTGCCAAAGTCGCGCTAGACCGTGCGGTTCCAATATAAGAATAATAATAATCATAGCCCCTAGTAAAATTGTTGAAAAGTTTTCCATCACAAAAGCATCAAAACCAAATGCAGATTTTCCAATTTCTTTAATTAAAACCGGAACGACCCACACAAATATTGCACCCATATATGACCCTGTTATTGATCCAAGACCTCCGATTATCACCATAAATAAATACAGAAAGCTGTGGTTGATATCAAAGCTCTCTGCCTCGGCTGCACCCAACCAGAAGAAAACCATCAAAGCGCCCGCAATTCCAATGTAAAAAGAAGAAAAAGCAAAAGCAGAAAGTTTTGCAACAAGTGGTCTGATGCCAATAAGCTCAGCGGCGATATCCATGTCTCTAATCATCATCCATGAGCGGCCAATGCGACCTCTAATAACATTGGAGGCGAGCCACGTAAGGACAATAAGGGTTACCAAGACAAAATAATATCGGGTCATTCCAGCAGATTGTGGGCCTATCATAATAATACCGAACATTTCTTTGTTAGGACCTTCAATCGCCCCACTTGCGTTATAATTATACAACCATGCCACTCGTATAAAAGCCCATGTCAGGAAAAATTGGGCAGCAAGAGTTGCTACTATCAGGTAGAAGCCTTTTATTTTCAGCGACGGGAGGCCAAAAATGACACCTACCACAGCACTTACCAACCCTGATAACACAAGAGCTATAATTATGTTGATGTCGGGAAAAATTGTAATAAATTTATAGAAAGCATACGCCCCAACTCCACTAAACGCTCCGGTTCCTAGAGAAATCTGTCCTGCGAACCCAAGTAGTATGTTTAAACCTAAAGTCATAATTATAAAAATCATACAAGGGATCATAATTGCCCCCATTGCAAACTCGTAATTGAGCCCTGGAAGACCAAACATTGGTATTACTAAAAAGGTTAAAACACATAGTATACCAATTCCGATCTTATCCTCGAATAATGGAAAGGCAGCTAATTCGTCCTTATACCTCGATTTAAATTGTCCAGTCTCTTTATAAAACATACCTAAACCCTCTCAATAATTTTTTCACCAAAGAGTCCCTGCGGCTTGAACAAAAGAAAAACCAAAGCAATTACATATGCGAACCAACCTTCGACACTTCCCCCCATCATGGGACCCCAATATATTTCAAATATTTTTTCACCTAATCCAATTATCAGACCTCCGATAATTGCTCCAGGAACCGAGGTAAACCCTCCGATAATCAAAACAGGTAATGCCTTCAACCCGATAATTTGTAATGCGAATGATACATCCGACCGGGCACCCCAAAAAAGTCCTCCAACCAGCGCTACAATTCCTGCAACAAACCAAACGATCACCCATATTTGGTTAAGTGAAATCCCTACAGAAAGAGCTGCCTGATGGTCATCTGCCACCGCGCGAAGACCTCGACCTATCTTTGTTTTACTAAAAAATACTGCTAAAATAGCTATCAAACTACTAGCAAGAACGACAGCAGAGATATCGATATGCTCAAAATACACTGCTCCCCCAAACATAGGCCACTCGCTACTCCCAACCGGAAACCCTAGCTCTGCGTGTATCATCGATCTTGGCACACCTCCAAAGATCCATTGTGCAGCCCCAATAATGACGAATGTTAAACCAATGGTAGACATAAATAAAATATTACCATCTTGGTTAACTAGATTTCTCAATATTACCCGTTCAACCCCGAAGGCAAGTGCGTACATTAAAAATAGCACTAAAGCCACGCTTATCCATGGGTTGATACCCATTTCATAAAAGCTGACCAAAGCTAATGCCGCCAAAACCATTAAAATCGGTTGTGAAAAATTAAAAACTCCTGAGGCCTTAAATATTAACACAAACCCTAACGCAAGAAGCGCGTATAAAGTTCCGCCTACAAAACCATCCCAAAGGCCCTGAAAAAATAGGTCGGGTAATGCTACCATATCTAAGAAAGGCGCAATAAAAATCATATGTAATATTTCCATTAGTGAGGTACTCCTAAATATGCATCAATCACCGCTTGATTCGATTGGACCTCTTTTGGCGTCCCATCAGCCAGCAACTTCCCATAGTCTAAAACCACTACTCGGTCTGCTAGATCCATGACAACAGCCATATCATGTTCGATAAGAGCTATTGTCGTTCCAAATTCTTCGTTAACCTCCACAATAAACCTCGACATATCCTGTTTCTCTTCGACATTCATTCCTGCCATAGGCTCGTCTAATAACAGTAAGTTTGGCTCCATCGCTAACGCTCTTGCCAACTCGACTCTCTTTTGTAGTCCGTACGGTAAGGACCCCACTGGCGTTTTTCTGATATGATTAATTTCAAGGAAATCTATTATCTCTTCACACCTTTTTCGATGTTGAACCTCCTCTTCTATTGCAGGCCCATATCTTAGCATTTGCCAAAAAATATTTTTATTCATCTGTAGTTGTCGGCCAGTCATCACATTCTCAATAGTCGTCATTCCTTTGAAAAGCGCGATATTCTGAAACGTTCTTGCGATGCCGGTCTTCGCCACCTCGTATGGCTCCATAGACGGTCTTTTTTGGCCGTCAAACCAAATTTCGCCCTCTTGAGGGTGATAAAATCCGTTGATCACATTCAGCATAGATGATTTCCCTGCCCCATTGGGACCTATGATTGCTCGTATTTCACCTTCGTGGATATCAAAAGAGACACCTTGTATTGCAACCACCCCTCCAAACCTAAGGTTAATATTTTTAACTTCCATAATTATTTTGGGCACTTTTTCGTTCATTTTATTAAATCCCTAGTCTTTTCCTATTCTGCTGCTTCTTGAAGTTGGTAAATGGTAGCGTCTACTATTGAAAGTGTTGCCTCTAAATAACCTTTGCGACCATCTTCATAAGTTACCTCCGTTTTCGTATCAACAGACCCATTGTCTGAGTAAAGGGCGCTGACGAGATCATCATATTTTTCGTTTATAAAAGCCCTCTTAACTTTTCGAGTTCTTGTTATCTCACCATCATCAGGATCAAGCTCTTTGTGTAAAACTAAAAACTTTCTTATCTGACAGCCAGACATCATAGAGTCCTTTGCCAATGCCATGTTAACATCTTCTACGTGCTCCTTCAGAATATTAGCCACTTCGCTATTTGAGGCTAGTTCCTGATAGGAAGAGTATGAAATATTGTTCTTCTCAGCCCAGTTTCCAACAGCAGTCATATCAATATTTAAAAACGCTACACAAAACTCTTTTTTATCACCGAACAATACTGCCTCCAATATATTTGGAAAAAACTTTAGCTTGTTTTCAACATATTTTGGCGCAAATAGTGCTCCGTTCTTTAGTTTGCCTACGTCCTTGGCTCTGTCAATAATCCGTAATTGGCCTGTATCCTCATCAATATATCCTGCATCACCAGTTGCTACCCACCCATCCTTATCCTTTGTTTCGCCAGTAGCCTTGGGGTTTTTGTAGTACTCTTTAAAAGACCCAACAGATTTATACAAAATCTCCCCCGAAGGCGCTATTTTCAACTCCACTCCTTCAATTGGTTTTCCGACAGTATCCGAAAAAACCTCATCATTACCTTGCATTGTAAGAAAAACTGAAGCCTCGGTTTGTCCGTAAAGTTGTTTCAGGTTTATGCCAAGTGAGCGATAAAAATCAAAAAGCTCTGCACTTATTAAATCTCCTGCAGTGTAGGCTATTCTCACATTCGAGAAACCCAGCATATTCTTGAGCGGTGCATAAATCAGGAAGTTACCTAGAGAATATTTAAGCCTGTCTAACAGTCCAACTTTTCTTTTTTCCAAAATATCCCGCCCTACTTTTTCTGCGTGCGCCATGAAATATTTAAATGCAACTTTTTTAAAGAATGCAGCATCTTCAATTCTTATAAAAACCGAGGTCTTAAGACGTTCCCACAATGGAGGCGGGCCAAAGAATATTGATGGGCCAATTTCCCTCAAATCAACTTGCATTGTCTCGGGACCTTCCGGACAGTTAATACAAGCACCTGCTCCCATACCTTGCGCCACTGAAATCATGAAATCTCCAACCCAAGCCATTGGCAAATAAGAAAGCAAATAATCATGATGTGTCCAGCTATCATGTTGGTTGGCACCTCCTGATGCTCCAATTATTGCTCGATGTGTTTGCACAACCCCTTTAGATTTCCCTGTTGTTCCAGACGTGTAGAGTAAAACACATGTCGTATCTCCGATTACTTTCTCTACACGGCGCTTTAATTCTTTATCCAGCTCAGCGCTATCGCCAGATCCAATCTCCAGGATGTCAGAGATACTATGCAAATTTTTCTTATCATACTTTCTGAGCCCCTTGGGATCTACGAACACTATATCTTTGAATCCTTTTAATCGATCCGAAATTTCGAGTATTTTATCAACCTGCTCTTGATCCCCGACTATGGCAAACGAAGCACCACAGTGGGAAAGAATGTACTCCATTTCCTCTGCAACCGCATCTTGATAGAGAGGCACGGGTATTGCGCCAATGTGTTGGCAAGCCAATAGAGACCAATATAAAGATGGTCTATTCCTTCCAATCACAGCAACGTGATCACCCTCTTGAACGCCAAGCTTTATGAGGCCCTTTGATAATTTATGTATTTCTTCGCTAGACTCTTTCCATGTCCACGTTTGCCATATCCCGAGATCTTTTTCCCTAAAAGCAGGTGAGTCTCCGAATTTACTAACATTCCTAGCCAGTAACTTCGGCATAGTATCAAGCACAGCGCTATTCTCCGTCATTATCCCTCCCAAGACTTTTTGAAGAAAACATTTTTATTTAAAATTGTAGGGAAAAAAAATTGATAAAACAACAGGCTTTTTGGCCTTGTGACAAAAAGTACTAAAAGCAACTTACTATTACACTTCCGTCACCTTACAATTGCAATCCTAATATCGTTTAAATTTATTCCAGTAGCACCAGAATAAAATAGGCTTGAAGCTATTTTATGCGCCGAAAACGAGTCGCATTCACTTAAAAAATCTTTTGATGGCGCTTCTTTTTTCAATACCTTGACAGTATCTCCCGAAATAATTGCTCCTGCATTTTTTTCAAATCCATCAATTCCATCAGTGTCAGCCACTAGAGCTGTGATTCCAGGGACACCCTCGATTTCTTTTGCTAATGCCAAGGCGAAATGTGAATTTCTACCCCCTTTACCATGGTTTTTGGGTAACCTGACGTGAGCTTCACCGCTTGAGACGATAATTGCTGGCTTTTTAATTGGTCGATCAAATCGTTTTATCTCTTTAAAAATTGATGCATGGAACCTTGCCAAAGATGCCGCATCACCCTCAAACTCTGAGGATAGTAATAAAAGGTTAAATTTATATTTTTTCTCGATATAATCTCGCACACTATCCAATAATATAGCGCTAGACCCAATGCATACTGACTTTTGTACTATCGCATCTTGATCTTTGAGATCACTTAATCTTTTTTTATTTTCTGAAAAAAACTTGTTAATTTTCGACCCAAAATCTAAATCACTGGTAGTTATTCTGTTCATATCAGGAACAAATGTTGGGCCACTCCCAACAAGAGATAAATCTCCACCGGGAATGTCAGATACAACTAAATTAATTATCGGACAGGGAGAAGCAGCTAATGCGAGTTTACCTCCCTTTATTTGAGAAAACTCGCCCCGGTAAAGATTCATTTCTCTAATCGACAAACCAGAACCAAGCAAAACCCGGTTTAAATGAATTTCATCTTCAAGACAGTAGCCCTTTGGAGGAAAAGGTAATAAAGACGAAGCTCCTCCTGAAATACAAAAAATTAGCAGATCATCTTTTCCAAGCCTTGAGATTGCTTTTAGGAGTTTATGGGATGCGTTTAAACCTTTCTGTGAGGGAATAGGGTGCGTAGATTTAATCACCTCACACTCTAAATCATCGCAATTTTCATTTTCAGGAATAACCACAATTCCATTGGCTTTTTCTTTATAAGTTTTAAAAAAAGCCTTTGCCAGGCGTCCTGCACCTTTTCCAACAGCTACGAAAAAAAGCCTTCCTAAAGGAGAGTCAAACTTCATCTTTTCAAGTTTTTTTGCTGGATCAGCTAATTCTAGAGACCCTAAAAATATGTCTTTAAGAATTTTTTTATCGTCGTATTTTTCGTTTACCATTGAAATGTTTCAGATTTATAATTCAAACTTGAGAAAAGCTAAATTTGCATATGTTCCTAAACATGCTGCCCCCCGTTAATCTCAATTTCTGCGCCTGATACATAACTCGCTTCTTTGGAACATAAATAAAAAATCGTGTCAGCCACTTCTTCCGGTAAGCCAAGCCGTTTCATCGGAATATCAGCAACTATTTTGTCGGTACCTTCACTCAAAATTGCCGTCTTAACTTCCCCGGGTGCAATAGCGTTTACTCTCACACCTAAGGGACCAAAATCTTTCGACATTTCCCTAGTTAAAGCTCCCAAGGCTGCTTTTGATGTAGCGTAGGCAGCGCCAGCAAAAGGATGCACCCTACTTCCTGCGATTGATGTCACATTTACAATCGCCCCTTGGGCTCTTAATAATTCTTCCTTTAATCCTCTTGCTAAAATTACCGAGGCAAAAAAGTTGACATGAAAAACCTTTCCCCATGTACTTAAGTCCGTTCCTAGAGTATCCAGCCTTTCTCCATTCTCCCCTTTAGGCGATATCCCAGCATTGTTTACAAGCGCATGCAATTTACCATTTAGTCGTTTTTTAACCTCATCAATAGCCTCCAGCGTATTGTTTGGATTTGATAGATCGACTTGAACATGATTCACCTCACCCCCAGGCCAGGGACATTTTGTGTCAAACGCCTGCCTAGAACATGTAATTACACGCCACTTTTCTTCAGAAAATTTTCGAACGGTAGCATGGCCTATGCCTCTACTTGCTCCCGTCAACAATATTATTTTTTGTTCTGAATCATCAACCATCGTTCTATAACCCCTGCAAATTATTTTAATTCCGATCGATTTAGTCAGATTTTAGCATTTCATTTTTTAGTTTTCAACAATATCATAAAATTTGGAAATCAATTCTTGCTAAAACACTGTCAATTTTATCAAACATCTCATTAATTTGACGTTCTTCAATAATTAAGGGTGGACAGAACGCCAAACTGTCGCCTGGAAGCGGCCTTAAAATAACACCTTCGTCTTGGATTTTTTGCTGTATCTTTGCAGCAACTTTTCTACTTGGATCTGGTTTATTATTTGACTGGGGCTCAGAGACAAATTCTATTGCACCAATTAACCCAATGGCCCTAGCATCTCCAACAAAGTCATATTTTTTTAAGTTTTTCACCCTTTCAATAAAACTTTTTTCCATATTCCTCACATGCTCCACTATTTTTTTCTCTTCATAAATTTCAAGGGTTCTAAGAGCCACTGCAGCTGACATAGGGTGCGCAGAATATGTAAAACCATGCCCAAAAATACCGAGTTCGTTGGCCTGGTTTTCTATCTCAGAAACAATAGTTTTATTAATGAGTAAGGCTGATATTGGCGCATAAGCAGCTGACAAAGCCTTGGCACAAGTTAAGATATCAGGTTTTAAATCAAACGTTTCTGTGCCCCACATATTACCTGTTCTACCAAATCCACAGATCACTTCATCTGCAATAAAAAGTACGTCGTATTTCTTCAGCAATGCCTGTACTTTAGAAAAATAATTTTTAGGAGGAATAATCACTCCACCGGCTCCCATGACAGGCTCCGCGATAAAAGCTCCAATAGTATCAGGACCTTCTTCAAGGATAAGTTCCTCTAGATTATTTAACATTCTGTCTACAAAATTTTGTTCAGACTCACCTTCAAGTTTTTCTATAAAATAATGCGGACAAGAGGTATGCCTGACAAAGTCTAACGGTAAACCAAACCCGTCTTGAGCATACGGTAGTCCTGTTAAACTTCCTGCAACCATAGTTACCCCATGGTAACCCCTTTTTCGACTGATAATTTTCTTCTTTTCAGGTCGGCCTAGAGCGTTTTGATAGTACCAGACAACCTTAATTGCAGTATCATTAGCCTCGGATCCTGAATTGCAAAAGAAAACTTTATCTAATCCTTCTGGAGCTATTCCAACAAGTTTTTCAGCCAAGTTTGCAGCAACCTCCGGCACTTTACCCGCGAAACTATGATAGAAGGGGAGCTTTTCCATTTGCTTGGTAGCAGCCTCAACTAAATCTTTATTATTGAACCCCAATGACGCACACCACAAACCACTCATACCCTCTATAAATCTTGTATTTGAATTATCGTAAACGTAGACGCCTTCTCCCCTGCAAATCACATGTGGACCAGACTCTTTAAGTGCTTGGGGGTTAGTATACGGATGGAAATGGTTTTCAATGTCTTTGGCCTCAATTGAATTAACTATTCTGTTCATAGTATTTCCTCCAATAACAGATGATTTAAATGTGAGCTACATCAATAGCTTAACAGAACATTTCTGTTCTTAAAGATTTTATATTGAACTTCGAAAAATTAGAGTCTAAAGCTTTACTGAAGCTAGGCGTAATATTATATAAATCTTTATAGTTACAGGAGGACTCACGAAGGATGGTTATATTGAAAGGATTTCTTTTTTTAAAACTATTTTGGGTCTCGGTCCTTTTCAGTGTAGCCCTAGCCCATGATGCATCAGATAAAGTATTAGCAAAAAAAATTTTTGGCAACTTTATAACCCCAACAAATTTAATGTCAGAAAGCGTTGGAAAATATAATAAGGGATGTCTAAATGGCGGAGTTGAATTACCCATCAAAGGTGAAACATGGCAACACATAAACTCAAAACGGGGACGTAATTGGGGACATCCACGGCTAATCGATTTTACTATTGACCTTTCTCAAAAAGTTTCAGACTTTGGATGGATGGGACTATATGTAGGGGATCTTGGCAACCCAAGAGGTGGGCCTACCCCTTATGGCCATGCCGCACACCAAGTAGGGTTAGAAGTAGATATAAAATTTAGAAAACCAACGACTCTAGACCTTTCAGTGGAAGACAGTCATAATGACCATAGGTACGGAAAACCTTCTTTTAAAGAACTGAATGTCGTATCAAAAAATCAAAAAAATGTTAACTCTAATTGGACTAAAGAACATATGAGTATTTTGAAAGCCGCGGCGCAAGATGAAAGAGTAAATAAAATTTTTGTTAACGCAGCAATAAAAGTTTGGATATGTAAAAACGCGGGATCAACAGATAGGTCTTGGCTGATGAAAATACGGCCTGAGAGAGGTCATAGTGAGCATTTTCATGTTAGGCTCAAGTGTCCGGAGGGATCGCCAGATTGCATAAACACACCACTTTGGAATAAGTATAAAAATGTAGATGGTTGTGACAAGCAATTGACTTGGTGGGTCACCGATAGGCTTAAGCCAAAGAAGAAAATTATAAAAAAGACTGTTAAAATCAAGAAAAAAGTTAAATGTGCTCATGCAAGATGTTACTTGCCTGAAGATTTGCCAAAGGCTTGCCTTAAAACTATGCATGTCGAAAATTAAAGCTAAATCTATTTACTACAAAGGTATTGTAGACCTTTTTCTCTTAATAAAGTAGCTGGAGAAAAACCTCTATTTATTTCTTGCTGGTAAAGGCTATCAACTATTTCTACGAGATCTGAAACCCTAGTAATACGATTGTCACTACAGTTAGCACTATATTTTTCTCCAAGTTCCTTTCCAAAAAAATTTATATAACCGTCCCATAAACCGGTAACGTAAGCAGATTTAGAGGTGGCACTCAGTGTTTTCCAGTTCCCAAAATTCTCTACAACAACATAAGGCCCAGCATTAAAGCAGAACAAAAAGGTCAGGATGAGAAGCTTGAAAACGAGGAATCTATTTTGCAACTGCCTTATCGGTTAAAGAATATATTGAATTATCTTCTTCACCTTCGCTCTCGCCAGTTTTTCTTTGAGGCTTAGCTATTCTTATCACCTTACCATTAAAGTTTGCGCCAGTCTCAATTGAAATCTCACTATGTTCAATATCTCCTTTAACGGTAGATCCGGCATCTAACTTGACGATATCAGATCGAATAAATCCCGTAAAATTACCTTGAACGGTAATTGCTTTTACAATAATTTTACCGTCCACCTTTGCACTTGGACCTAAGGTCAAATTATCTCCCAATATGTCTCCAGAAGCTTTACCCTCAATCAAAAGCTCGCCTTTGAAGTCAATTTTTCCTTTTATTACGGTATCTGAAGAGATGACTGAGCTAGAGTTTGTAAAATTATTCATAGTTTACTACCTGGTGTTTCTAATGCAAAAATACACTAAAACTATTTTAAATCAAGGCTAATGGGAGAGAAAGAAATACTGCTTTTAATTACATTTTTTCTGCTCTCCGTCTCTTTGGGCTAAATTCGTAGGCTCTATGGACCTTTTTTGTAATTTCGTTAATTTCCTTTATTGTGACTTTCATAGCTGGGACACCTAATTTTTTAGCAGCTAATCTTCTAAAAGCACCATAACTATCATGAATCTGTATAAGTTTTTCAAACTCGTCTATAAGGTCATTTGCTTCAAGATCATTTCTTGCTAACCCTTTTATGTTCGAGTCCTCGCTCTTTTTTCGTTGCCCGTCTGTGTACTGAGAAGATTTTTTCATCATTTCTTGGATGTGAGAAACATATTTTTGAGACCTAACTGCATTCCAGACTGCTTTTTCCCCATTTCCAGAGTTTAGGGCAGTAATTGCTGTCATTGCATAAATTTGAGCTCTTTGAGCATAGCTTAGTACCTTCTTTGTCTTTTCATCGTAGTCAGAAATTTCTGAGTTTGAGTTGTTATAAACCATAGAGCTTAAATTAGAGGTATACTCCTTTCTTGACCATTCCTTAAGATTGGGTGCGATTGGATTTTCTTTTACTGCACAACAAAACTTGATTATGTCATAAAGGTCCTTGGATCCCTCCTCCAGAAATTCCTTTTCAAGTTTAACGTTCTTATTAAACAAAAGATCGCTTTTTGATGTTTTTTGATAAACAAATTCGTTCATTATGTTCTTCTTTACCAGGCTTTGATTCTACTTGTTAATATAAATTTCTGCAATCTGTATACCATTTCAAGTCTTTTTATTATTTGCCACAAGATATTTTTTTGTGTAGTAGAAACACATGAAATAAAAATGTTTACTTCTTCGTCACGGTTTATGATACAATGCAATATGACGTAACGTAAACTAAAACTGGGAAAATTTATATGTCAATTAGAGACAGCCACCAACATAAATGTAGTATTGCAACAGCCCTATCAATTTTAGGGGACAAATGGACTCTCTTGATTGCAAGGGATATAATGATGGGCAATCAAAACTTCGAATCTATCCAAAATAATCTTAATATTTCAAGAAACTTACTGACTGAGCGATTAAAGGCTATGGTAAGCAAAAGGTTGATTACGCGTTATGTGCCGGATAAAAAAAAGAGGGCTAAGTACGTTCCCACTCAAAGATGCAGAGATCTAGTCAAAGTTTTTCTTTCTCTCTCTTTGTGGGCAGATCGATGGGTTCCTGATACAAGACGTCCAAAAATAGCGGGAGTAATCAATGATAAGGTTATAGAGATCGGTCTTCAAGTTATCCCGGTTAATGAAGCAGAAGAGAACAGGAATATAAAATTGTCTAAAATACTTGCTAATTAGCATTGCTTCAATTTTGACAACATTTTATGATTAAGTTCTGTTAACAAATTCAACGATAGATAGTGCACCAATGACTTAAGATAGCCTCAGCATTGAAAGATGTGAAATCTCTACTATTTCACTCACAATAATATATTTCTTAAATCAGGAAGAGATTAGAGGCAATGAAAGATCACATTTTAGAGATAACGGATGTTTCAAAAAAATTTTTTACAAAATCTGGATCTCTTGAGCTTTTTACCGATGTAAATATCAACTTTTGCTCTTCCACTAGCTACGCTCTTATAGGTGAGAGCGGCGTTGGAAAGTCAACACTTATGCATATCGCTTCCGGGCTCGAGAAACCTTCTTCCGGCAAAGTTTTTTTTTGCAAGCAAAACTTTTGGGATCTTAAAGCATCTGCTCAAGCTTCATTGAGACTTAACAAGTCAGCAATTATATTCCAACAGTATAATTTGATTCCATGTCTCTCTGTTAAGGAAAATATTGAATTCCAATCTAGGATTAATAAGAAGCATAATAACGAATATATCAACGCAATTATTGACGATCTCCAAATTGCCAGATTACTCGGGGAGTGGCCGGAAAATCTTTCTGGGGGAGAACAGCAAAGGGTAGCTATAGCAAGAGCATTAGCCGCTCAACCAAAAATTTTATTTGCGGACGAACCAACTGGTAGCTTGGATGAAAAGAATTCACAAATAGTTTTAGATATGCTCTTAAACATAAATCGAAAGTATAATACCAGCCTGGTAATAATAACGCACTCACTTTCCATCGCCTCCAAATTAGAAGTGTGCCTAGAGCTTAAGTCAGGAAAAATATCAAAGAAATGAACCAATTTTTTCTAGTACTTAGAGTAATTGTCGCGAACTGGAAAAAAGCAAAAGGGCAACTCTTTTTCACAATATTAGGTATAGCAATAGCTTCAACTCTTTGGTCAAGCGTAGACATTGTGAACAACCAAACCATTAAAGCACAAAAACGATCGATCGATCTCTTACAAACGGCTTTCAAGCCTATAATTATTGATAGGGAATTACCTTATGTAAGTCAGAACGATTATGTTCAGTTGCGCCTTAATGGATGGCTAGTAAACCCTGTGATACGAGCACCTTTAAAAAACACAAACATCATTATAGTGGGCATCGATCTCTTAGCAGACGGAAAAAAAATACTACCTAGTGGGAAGTATCTCGCTGATAGCAATTTTTTAGAAACGCACGCAAATGGTGAGGCTTTACTATTTGGCTCCGGCAAGACTTTTGAGAAAATAACAAATCACCTTCCAAACTTTACTAGGATAGAGCTCGCTCATTTACCGGAAAATACTTTGATAGGTGATATTACCTCGGTCCAAAGTCTACTGAATATGAAAGGAAGATTTACATACTTTGAGTATATAAATAGAAGCTTGAACACTCTTGATAAGCTCCCACTTAAAAACTTAATGTTGATTGACGATAATAGTGCTGGAGAATTCCGGTTTATCTCCGAAAGCTTTACATTTAACATTAGAGCATTCGGATTTCTCTCCTTTTTTGTCGGAATGTTTATTGTATATACCAGCGTCGGTATGGCATATGACCAGAGAAGACTTACCGTAAAAATTTTAAAGACGATAGGAATTGACAGAAATCTGATCAATTTGACTCTTGCGACAGAGTTACTTTTAATTTCATTATTTTCTGGTTCGATTGGAGCATTTGGCGGTTTTCTGCTAGCCCGAGAACTACTTCCAGATATAAATAACACAGTCTCAAATATTTATAATAGTCCAGTAGATGGAAAAATTGACTTATCAATTAGTTGGTACTTTTATAGTGTATTGATCGCAGGATTAGGCACTTTGTTAGCTTGCTCCAGGGCGCTGTTAAGGCTTGATAATTTAAGTCCAATAGAGCAGAACAGTGATAAGAAATTTCCCTCGAGGAACAGGCTTTCTATAATTGTTTGTACAACGCTTTTACCTTTAACCTTTATTTTTTACTATTTATCGACAACTTCCAACATAAAAATTGCCAACTTCCTATTTTTGGGATCAGTAATTGTCATTGGTTGTACTTTACTACCTTTACTTATTAAAATGATTTTGTTCTTCACTGCAAAAAAACTACCGGAAAGATTTGCACTATCTTTTTGGCTGCTCAGAGATACTCAAAAATTTGGTACACTTCTTTTTGCAGGCTATATCGCTTTTTTCTTAGCTCTATCAATAAATGTTGGCGTTCACGGAATGGTAACGAGCTTCAAATCAACTTTTGTCGAGTGGCTCGAGAATAGGATCTTCGCTGAATATTACATAAATATAGCGAATGAGCGCCAGCTCAATAAAATTCAAGATGTGGTTAAAAAATATGATGGGCAGGCTTATCCTATTATAAAAAATAAAGGTAGATTGAATGAAAAAGCTGTCGAGATCTATGGGTTCAATCCCTCCTCAGTTTATGAAGAAAATTGGCCTTTATTAGACAAAACAAGAAATGCCTGGGAAAGAATAAGAAATGGAGAGATCATTTTTGTGAGCGAACAGTTATCTATCCGAGAAAAAATAAAATTGGACGATTTTTTGGAATTAGAGATTAATGGCAAAAAGATTCGCATCCAGGTTGGTGGAATTTACGCAGATTATGGCAACCCACATAGTCAGTTAATGATGCAACTTAAACTCTTCAAAACATTTTTTTTGTTTCAAATTCCGAGCACCATTGCAGTAAAACTTGACAAAACCAATCGCTTAAATTTTTACAATGAATTAACATCAAAGATCGGAATTAATTCAGAAACAATTATCAATCCGCAGCAAGTGCGAAGAATTTCTCTAGGGATCTTTGATAATACTTTCAAGATCAGTTTTCAACTTGCCCTAATAACTTTATTGGTGGCAGCGTTCACGCTTTACACTAATCTAATTAGCATAAATAAATTAAGAAAAAAAGATCTCCTACCTATCTATTTGATTGGCTTTTCTGTAAATCAAGTTATACGCTTGGAGCTATTGAAGATCTTTATTTTGACTAATATCGTCTGTTTCCTATCGATTGGGATGGGCGTGAAAATAGCTTACATATTGTCAGAGGTTATAAACCCAAATTTTTTTGGATGGAGGATTCCAATACAAGTTTTCCCAGAATATTGGCTACAAATCTGGATTATTGCCAACTTGGCTTCAGTTTTCTCGACCATTTTGTCTTTAAGAATGTCTAATGTGAGAACGTCGTCAAATTTTGATAGAAAAATATTTAGACCACTATGAACCACAAGATATTAGCATTCCTTTTTTGTTTTTGGCTATTTGTTTATAGCTCATTGGCTGATGAACATAGTGATCAATTTAATTTAGCAGATCCAGGCTATCAGATTACTTTCCCAAAGGATCATGGGCCACACAAAAACTTTCGGATTGAATGGTGGTATTTGACTTCAAATCTAAAGTCTGAGTCCATAGAAAATTTGGGTATACAATGGACCTTGTTCAAGAGCAATCTAACACCAATATCAAGCAAAAAACCTAATAACTTAAATGGCTTTTGGATGGCCCATAGCGCCATAACTACAGATAAACTGCATTATTTTGAGGAGCGTTTTGCACGAGAAGAAAGTGATCAAGCAGGTGTAAAACTAGGTCCTTTTAGAGCATGGATGGATAATTGGAGCATTACAGGAGACGATCAACTAGAAACTATACAATTAGAAACTAGCGGCGTAGACTTCGCCTTCTCATTGAAATTTTCGACTAAAATTAAGCCAGTTCTACAAGGTAATGCTGGTTACAGCAAAAAATCTGAAACAAGCGCAGCGTCTCACTATTATAGTCAACCCTTCTATAATGTAGAAGGGTGGGTCACTTTGAATGGAGAACGGCATGTTGTAGAGGGAGTAGGTTGGTTAGATCGTGAGTGGTCAAGTAACCTGCTAAACAAGAGCCAGCTCGGTTGGGATTGGTTTTCTTTACATCTTTATAATGGAAGAAAAGTGATGCTTTTCAAAGTGCGGCATGCTTCTGGCAATGATTTTCTATCTGGATCATGGATTGACCAAGATGGCACCCAAAAGCCGCTTAATGCTTCTGATGTCGAACTTGAAGAATCGGTTTATGCAACTATTGCAGGCAGAAGAATTCCAACCAAATGGAAAATCTCCTTTCTTGGCAGAAATAATCTAAGTATTAATATCGAGGCTCTGAACACTCGCTCTTGGATGGACACCAGCTTCCCTTACTGGGAGGGACCAATTTTAGTTAGTGGTGATTTATCAGGGGTCGGTTATTTAGAAATGACAGGCTATTAAAGATACTACGCTGCTTTACCATCTAAAACTTTATCCACCTTCTCCTGAGCCTTTTTTTCTCCAACACCATCTACAGCGGCTATCTCTCTTGTTAATCGCTCTAAAGCTGCTTCGTAGAGTTGCCTTTCTGAATAAGATTGCTCTCTTTGCTCATCGTTTCGATGAAGGTCTCTTACTACCTCTGCAATTTGTATGAGTTCTCCAGAATTTATTTTCTGTTCATAATCTTGCGCACGTCGAGACCACATTGCACGTTTGACCTTTGCTTTACCACTAATTACCTGTAATGCTTTCCCAATGATGTTTGGACTTGACAACTTTCGCATGCCTGTTGACTCTATTTTATTTTTGGGAACCTTCAGCGTCATTTTATCCTTATCAAAGGTAATGACATACATTTTAAGCTCAGAGCCCGCAATGTTCTGGACTTCTTCATCAACTATCTGCCCTACTCCATGTGAGGGATAAACAACAAAATCATTAATTTTAAAATCTACATCTGATACGTTACTATCCATAAAAAGCCACCATTAAATTGAAAAAGACGGTGTACCATAGTTAAACAAAAATAGCTACTTAAAAGTTAATCTCCTTCTCCAGCTTTATCGGAGAAGAATTTTTCAAATTTGCCCGTCTGTCCCTCCATTTTGTCTGCATCTGGTAATGGATCTCTTCTAATTGTAATGTTTGGCCACAGCTCGGAATATTTTCTATTGAATTCAACCCACTCAGCAGCGTCAGGTTCCGTATCAGGCTTGATTGCGTCTGCTGGACACTCAGGCTCACACACGCCACAGTCAATACATTCATCGGGGTGAATTACAAGCATATTTTCACCCTCATAAAAGCAATCCACCGGACAAACATCGACGCAGTCGGTATATTTACATCCTATGCACTTATCGTTGACTATGTAGGTCAATCGGTTCTCCATATACAATCTACTTTTATAATAAGATTTAATTATCGGAAAGGAAGTGTAATTTTTCTTTGAGTGCCTTTAAATTTCTTCTTATCTTTTTATCAGCTTTATATCTTGTTCTAGCTTGAAAAAATTTTGCGCCTTCCTGTCTATCTTCGAATACTATTTTATAAAAACTTTTAGCTTTTGCAGACGAAACTCTCTTTACCGCTATCTCTTCGACCAAGACTGTTTTTCTAACAAAGTTTTGTTCAATAACCAGTTGACTTTCTAGATTTATTAAAGAGGCTGGCTTTGTTTTGGTTTTCCCAGATAGACGCACCAGACCTTTTTTAATATTTAATGCTGCAATATTTCTTGTTTTGTAGAACCTTGCAGCCCACAGCCATAAGTCCAACCGACACTGGGATACAGGTGGTTTTTCAGAGGGCCTCAATTTTTTATTAAAATCTTTAACATGGAAAAAGGGGAGTCATTTTTCGGCATTTGTTTTTTTACCCTATTCTTTTTTCTATTTTTTTTCGTCTTTTTAAATTTTTCAGAGGCTGACATAAATTTTTCTCTTTTGTTTATTAACTGTTTTTTAAACAAAACCTTATAGTAAGCATCATCCTTTTCAAAAGTTATAACCTCGTTACCTTTCTCTATTTTCTCATGTTTGATATCAAATCGAAGGCTTCTAATGAGCTCTGTAAATTTTTCTAACCCTAATCCAGTAATCGATAACATACCTGGTTGAATTACTATCCACTCATCTTTGGAATACTCTTTGATCATAAAAAACAGTCTTTCAAGTATGTCTATTCTTATAGCCCTATTGCCAGCCACAAAAAAGCCTGCAACCAAATATTGTTTCTTTGATATGTGTTTGTCGTATTCAACTGTAACCAGACCAGGTGGGGGGTGAAATAATGCTGGGTCAGGGATAGCACAGAAAACATTAAATAGAGCAATTCTTAACTTGGAGGCTTCTGGCTTAAGAAGCGTTGCATCATATATTGTCTTATATCCAAACCTGATGCCAAAATTTCTTAATTTATCTTTGCTCTCGTTATCCATGCTATTGAATTGCTCCATAACCTCAGATTTCATAAGAATACCCAAATTATTCACAAACATATGTGCAAAACCAGCTGTAGCTCCTCTCAATTTATTATTATTGGCAAGAAGTAAAAGATTAGGCATCAGTGTCTTAACCTTATTTTCAATAAATATGTCGAGTTTTCTTTGAATTTTTTCCAGACTGCTTTTATCCAGTTCATCTGACTTGATCAGTTTAACTTTTGGGGTCAATATTTTTTGACTTTTCTCTAGCTGACCAACTTTGCTGCCTCGCCAAATCACTTGCCCATTTACACGAAGCAAAATTTCATTTTCTGGTGCCTCATAAAAACTCGTTACTAAACCAGTGAGGTGTTGACGCAAAAAAGGTCTCACCAACTGCATCAATTTTTTATTCTCCAAAACAGAGTCTGCCCCAGAAAGATTAAATACAAACCCATCCATCTTACCAAAGAGATGGCCCTTGATATAAACGCAGCTATCCTCTCTTAACTCGAAATCTTTCTCATCAAAATTTTCTGCCATTCCCTTTTTTATCAATACAGACCTCCTTAGGTCAACAAATCGTTGTGTAAGTTTTATATGCAAGGCATCTGATAGCTTATCTTCAATATTTCTGGTTATTCCAATAAAATATTCACTATCCAGCAGCCATTTGTTAATGTTAGCAACAAATGACCAAGTCCTGATAAACGATAATCTCTTAGATAAGATGTCTATATCACCATGAACACTATCTAGACGAGCGATCTCCATCTTTAACCAATCTGAAGGAATGCTTCCTTCGGTTCTTACAAAGTCAAAAATTTTTATTATGAGACCTGCATGATCTTGGTTTGAAATTTTTCTGAAATCTGGTATTTGACATGCCTTCCATAACAATTTAACGTCATCTCTCTTCAGTTCTTTTAAAAGTTCAGGATTATTTCCGTTTATAAATTTTAGAGTATTGACATCAAGACCATCTAAAGACCGTTCCAGATAGGTTTCACTAGCTATCAAATCGAGGGATTTTACGAGTGAGCTAACGTCACTAAAATCGAGCTCGGTATTACGCCACTTTAATTTTCTGAGCATTGGGAAAATATTATTCTCAACATCGTGGATCAACCCTTCTCCCAATGGCATTGTGCTTCCAGTTTCACCAAAAAAACCATCAGTGGTGTAACGTCCTGCGCGACCAGCAATCTGAGCAATTTCTAAGGTATCAAGCGGCCTTAATCGACGCCCATCAAATTTTTGCAGCGCTGCGAAATAAATATTATTTATCGGCAAGTTTAGGCCCATACCTATTGCATCTGTGGCCACAATATGGTCCACATCTCCATTTTGATACAACTCTACCTGAGCGTTTCTAGTCTTTGGAGATAGCGCTCCTAAAACTACTGCAGCTCCACCCTTAGATGATCTTAAATGTTCAGCCAGTTCGTAAACTCTATCAACTGAAAAATCTACTACTGCTGATCTCGGCCCCAATTTAGAAATGTTTTTTTTTCCAGAAAAACTCAATTTTGAAAGTCGATCTCTGCTAATTATTTCAATATCAGGTATTATCTTTTTTATTAAATCCTTAATAACGACAGATCCTAAGAACAATGTTTCAAATTGTCCGCGAGAGTTTAATAACCTATCAGTGAATATATGTCCTCTTTCTACATCAGCACAGAGTTGAATCTCATCTACTGCTACAAATTCAAATGACTTTTCAACAGGCATGGCTTCAGTTGTACAGACCCAATATCGTTCAAATTTTCCGCGTATTTTCTCTTCACCTGTGTTAAGCACTACGTTATCCGCTCCTTTCAATAACACAAGTCGATCATATATTTCTCGTGCAAGAAGTCGTAATGGAACCCCTATCACTCCACTTTTGTAGGAAATCATTCTCTCTAATGCATAATACGTCTTGCCAGTATTAGTTGGACCTAAGATAGCTCTACATATAGAGGGACTGTTACTGCTGCGTTTGAAATCCATATAAAAATATCTTATAGTTTAGAGAGAAGAGCTTTCAAGCATAGGTTATTAATAAGATCGTAAGAACCGATGATATATGAAACGCGTAAGCAAAAAAATAAAAATTAATTAAAGAAAGTATATTATGAGTGAAATATTAGAAAAGGCTGTGGCAGCTATAAATAATAAAATGGCTGGAGCAGCTTTTGACTCAAGCGTCAAGTTTAAAATTGAAGATGAGGGTTCAATAGTAGTCGATAGTGACGGGGTAAGAATATCAGAAGAAGAAACTGATTGTACATTAATCGCTTCTCTGGATATTTTTACAAAAATTCTTGATGGTGATATGAACGCAACAGAGGCCTATATGACAGGATCATTAAAGGTAGAAGGCTCAATGAGTGCGGCTATGGAATTGAGTAGCATTTTGGCCTAAAAACATTATGGAGACAAATCTCAGCAAATATATGCTGGAGAATGGGCAAATCATCTTCAAAAAAACTGAAGATGGTAGAAAGTTACGAATAGCAATATGGAAAGCCAACACAAAAAGAGCTCTTGGAACAGTTTTTTTCCTTAATGGTCATCGTGAATTCATAGAAAAGTACTCAGGCACATTTGAGTTTTTTATAAAAAAGGGATTTAATGTCTCCACACTCGATTGGAGAGGTTGGGGGCTTTCAGATAGACCATTTCCTTCCAGACCCAAAATCCAACATATTTCTAGTGCTGGGGAGTACCAATTGGATTTAGACACTCTAATAGGTTTAGCGAAAAAAAAAAAATTAACTACTCCATGGTACTTAGTTGCCCACTCGTTAGGTTGTCTAATAGGGTTAAGAAGACTTGTATCAGAGCCACAATCTTTTGATAAATATATTTTTCTATCACCACTATGGGGTAATTTCCCTTACATAGCGAGGCCAATTCAAAGATTGGTAATCAAATTTGAAAAAGCATTGCGACTTTTTGGATTAATAATGCTTACCCAACAAAATCCAGAAAAATATAAGCCATATTCTCTCACAACAGATTTTAAAACAAACACACTTACTTCCGATAAGACGCAGTTTAATCGTTTGCAGACAATATTAAAGGAAAATCATAAGTTACATAGTGGTTCGCCTACTTTGGGTTATGTTATTGCAATATTAAAAGAGATTGAGGCACTGAATGTAGCTAAAATACCAAACAGAAAAATACTGGTATTGCTGGCTGGAAAAGAGAAAATAACTGATAACTTAGCAGTTATGCAATCAATTCATAAATACGCTTTCATAAAAATAGCAACTATTAATCTAGCACAACATGAAATCTTGATTGAAAAGGAAGAAATTAGGCAAGAAGCTTTATCATTAATACATGAATTTCTCCAATCATAACGATTAAACTTAGTTATTAAAAATTTTGATTATTTGTTCATGAACGCGGGAGTCACCGGAGGCAATTACATCGCCTCCTTTCAAAGGATAAGACCCGTCAAGATTACTAATTATGCCACCGGCAGATAAGACTATAGCTTCAGGTGCTCTTACATCATACTCCTTAAGACCAAATTCAATTACTGCATCAATACATCCGTCAGCTAACATCGCATATGCATAACAATCTAATCCATACCTATCTAGCTTTGAACGTTTCATTATTTCATTTAAACGAGGTTGAAACAGTTGGCTTGGTATATTAGGAGATGACGTGGCCACAACTGCATTAGTTATATTTTCACATTTTCTTACGCTTATAGACTGTGGATTGTTGCTTTTTGGGTTGATTTTCTTAAAACTTTGTCCAAAACCTCCCCAAAAAAGTTCGCCAGTAAAGGGCTGATAAATAATACCTAAAATCGGCTCTTTGTACCAAAGCAGTGATAATAGTATCCCCCAAGTTGGAATACCTGAGATAAAAGCTTTTGTTCCATCAATAGGGTCAATAATCCAAGTGAAGTTAGTTGAGCCCTCATTCTTGCCGTACTCTTCTCCAACTATTGCGTCATCAGGGTAAAGCTTTTCAATCATTTCTCTTATTTTTTTTTCTGTTGACTTATCTGCAACGGTGACTGGATTGAAAGAATTCTCTGCTTTATTTTCGATAGTGAGATTTTGTTTAAAATAATTATTGGCTATTTTTCCAGCCTCATAGACTATATCTATGGCATGCTTAAATAAACGTTGTTTTTCTTCTTCTGTAAAGATTTCAAACCTCACAGTTCTTAAATTGGTTAGTTAATTTTTATTTTTTACCATTTTATTCTATAACTTTTAATCAAATATTCATTGAATACTTGAAAAAATAGCTTATTTATCGGATATTAAGACAATATTTAACTTTATAACAATTAGGGGTCAAAAATGGCAGAATATCAAACTGCGAAATCTTATGTAGATTCATCACAGGCCATAGACGAAGGGCTTAGAGCCCATATGAACAAAGTCTATGGACTAATGTCATTAGCAATGTTGATTACGGGGGCTGTAGCTTACGCAGTAGGCACTACACCAGCATTAGTAATGGCAATATTTGGAACATGGTTACAATGGGTTGTTATGCTAGCACCGCTAGGAGTAGTTTTCATGTTTAGTGCCAAGATACACAGCATGCGTACCCAGACAGCGCAATTAGTTTTCTGGATTTTTGCTGCATTGATTGGACTTTCAATTTCGTATATTTTCCTGGCGTATACTGCAATATCAATTGCGCAAACTTTCTTTACTACTGCAGTAGCGTTTGGCGCGCTTAGTCTCTATGGTTATACAACGAAAAGAGATTTGTCCGCGTTAGGTAGTTTTCTATTCATAGGTTTAATCGGTATTATAGTCGCTTCTATTGCAAACTGGTTTTTTCAAAGCCCAGTAATGCATCTCGCAATATCTGCAATTGGTGTGCTGATCTTTGCAGGATTAACTGCATATGATACACAGAACATCAAAAATACCTATTTACAATATCGATCTTCTTATGGTGAAGAGTATGCAGAGAAAATGGGAATAATGGGCGCCCTATCTCTTTACCTAAACTTTTTGAATATGTTCATGTTTCTACTGCAATTTATGGGAAACAGAGACTAAGTTTTTTTTGGGGTGGCAGCGGATACCAAACGGCGTTGCTACCCTACTTTATTTTCCCTTCTTTATAATCCACATGCTTTCTCGCTACTGGATCATATTTCTTAACCAACATTTTTTCAGTCATAGTCCTTGAATTTTTCTTTGTGACATAAAAATGCCCAGTATCTGCGGTAGAGTTCAATCTAATTTTTATAGTAGAAGGTTTAGCCATTTCTTAATTCCCTGTTCGTTAGTTAAATATTAAAACTAATACAATTAGTCAATAAACATTTTTATTTTATAAAAATAAAATCGGAAGAAGCTCCATGTTTAAAAAAGGGAACTCCTTTTTTGTTTGGGCCATCTTTAATAATCTCTTTGACCTCATTAAGAACGACTTCTGTTATAAAGGGTAAGTTAAGGCTTTTTACTTCGTTAATGTCAATCCAGTGTAGGTGACTTAACTCAGTAGAAGCGGACGAAAAATCATCAAGGTTTCCATGAACATTCTCCGCTCTACAGACAAAAAAACGTGCATCAAACCTCCTAGGTCTTCCTGGCGGAGTTATAGCTCTAAAAATGTATTCTAGATTGCTAGCGTCAGGCAAATAGGTATCATTACAGAAACCCTCCCAACCTGGGCTAATTGTTCCTACGTTGTCTACTTTTGCACATAACCGTAACCCAGCTTCTTCCCACAACTCTCTTATTGCAGCAACGCTTAGCTCCTTAGCAATTTTCTTTTCTGAGTATTGATGAAGTAAATCAATACCTTTTTTATCAATACTTTTAAATAATTGTACATTACCATCATCTTCATCTACTGCGCCACCAGGAAATACATATTTACTAGGCATAAAAGCTGCTTTATTTCCTCTTTGTCCCATAAGAACATATGTACAGTCCTTTTTTTGCCTTAGTAAGATAACAGTTGCCGCATCTCGGATTGGTACTTCTTCGGTGTTATTCATTTTTTTAAATCTTTCACAAATAATTAACTAAACTATTGTATTGCATTTTTCTTTATCTAGCCTACAAAAAAGAATAATTTTTGAACTTATTAAAATAATGACACCAAACACCAAAAGACAAATCTCGCATATAAAGCTTAATCCTAATCTTCCAGTAATGATTTTCGATGCTGATGAGGTGCTCGTTCACTTCGCCGAACCTTTTGCTATCTATCTAAAAAAACACGACCACCGCTTACACTTAACTGGCTATAGGTTGGACAACGCAATAAGAAAAGCAAAGACGGATGAGGTCGCCGCTCCAGATACCGCAAAAGATCTGGTGTGGGGTTTCATAAATGAGGAAACAAAAAGCCAACCTGCTGCAAAAGGAGCTCCCCAAGCATTAAAGAAACTCCAAGCATATGCCCAGATTATAATTTTGAGTAATGTACCCCATTCCGTTCATGATGATAGGGTAGCTAACCTTAAAAGCCTCAATATGGACTACCCACTAATAAGCAATGAAGGAATGAAGGGGCCCGCTGTGAAGGAAATCTTGAGAAACCATAAAGCCCAGTCCTTTTTTATTGACGATAATCCTTATCAGGTGGAAAGTGTATATAATGACAATCAGCAAACAGTGTGTGTCCATTTTTCGGTTTGTGATTTAGTAAAGCCTTATATGCCTAAAGCTGTTGGAGCATCTATAGAGCCAACTTCATGGGGAGATTTAGTTGCCCAATTAATAGGCTGTTTAAAAGATGATGAAGAAACTTAAAGGCATTATTTTCGATAAAGATGGCACTTTATTTGATATCCAAAGATCATGGTCAGAGTGGGCAAAAGTCTTTGTCACAAAGTTCAGCAATAAACATAATCTAGATATACTGAAATTGGCTAAAGCAATAAACTTTGACTTAGCTTCTAATAAATTTGTAAGGGAAAGTATTTTTGTGCATGGCTCAGTGGACGAAGTTGTAGATGTAATTTTCCAAAAGTTTCCACAAGTAACGAAAAAGAAGATCCATGAAGGTCTATTTGAAGGCTCTGGTGATGCTAAACAAGTACCATTAACTAATCTACATAAATTGTTTACTAACTTAGAGACAATTACATTCGGTCTGGTAACAAATGACAGTGAAACGAACGGTATAAAACATCTTGAGCAGCATGATTTAACTCAATATTTCGATATGGTAATAGGCTATGACAGTGGTTATGGTTCTAAGCCAGAACCCGGACAATTAGAGGCTTTTTTAAGAAAAACAAATTTACTACCCCAAGAGGTGTTAATGATTGGTGATAGTACTTATGACTTAGTAGCAGCAAATAAAATAAATATGCCTTGTCTTGGAGTATTGTCAGGAACTGCCAATAAAAAAGATTTAAGTCCCCATACCCCCTTTATAATTGACAGTATCGATGAACTAGAGTTGTGGCTTAAAAAGACTTTCTTAAATAGTTAGATATCTTATTATAGATAAAGAAAATAGATAAAGAAAAGTTTGCTGCGATTTGGTAATGAGAAGAAAATCTTCACGTATCTCTAACAAAGAAAATAGATCCTCTAGGCTTTCGCTCCAGCAGCAGAATTGGCAGATCCCATATAACTTTGATAATTTTGTTGAGCCGCTCAAGGAAGAGGCTGTGGTCGCGATACATAATACAGCAATGAAGATTCTCGAGGAGATAGGCGTCCTATTTTTAAATCCAGAAGCATGCAAGATTCTTCAAAAAGCAGGCTGTAGAGTAGATTTTAGTGACTCAAAGGTAAAAATGGATCGCCGATGGGTTATGGATATGTTGAAAACAGTTCCACAACATTTTTCCATCACACCAAGAAATCACAAAAATAAAATTAAAATTGGAGATCGGTATATTGTATTTGGAAATGTTTCTTCTCCTCCAAACGTATTAGATCTAGATAGAGGGAAAAGGCCCGGGGATTTTGATAGCTTTAAAGATTTGACAAAGTTAACTCAATTTTTCAATTGCATTCATTTCTCAGGAGGATATCCAGTAGAGCCAATAGATATTCATCCCTCAATCCGACACTTACATTGTTTATATGAACAACTCACCCTAACCGACAAAGTGGTTCACGCTTATTCACTTGGTCCAGACAGAGTCGAAGACGCAATGGAAATGGCAAAGATTGCTTCAGGTTTAGATGAAAAAGAATTCTATTCAAAACCAAGAATTTTTACAAACATCAACTCTACTTCCCCACTGAAGCATGATTGGCCAATGCTTGACGGTGCTATGCGATTTGCAAAAAAAAATCAGCCCGTGGTAGTTACACCTTTTACATTGGCGGGAGCGATGTCTCCTGTCACGATAGCTGGATCAGTTGCACAGGCACTGGCTGAAGCATTAGCAGCAATTACACTTCTTCAATATATAAACCCTGGAAGCCCCTGTATATTGGGTACTTTTACATCAAATGTCGACATGAAAAGTGGAGCGCCTGCCTTTGGAACACCCGAGTATATCAGAGCAACACAGATTACAGGTCAAATGGCTCGCTTTTATAAAATCCCTTTACGTGCATCGAACGCGTGTGCATCAAATGCTCCAGACGCTCAGGCTACGTGGGAAAGCTCTAATAGTTTGTGGTCAGCTATTTCCGGAGGAATAAATATGGTTTATCACGGAGCGGGTTGGTTAGAGGGTGGATTAATAGCTAGCTATGAGAAATTTATTATTGATTGCGAGATTATTCAGCAACTACAAAAATATCTTGATCCTGAAATTACTAAAGCTGGTGAAGAAAATTTGGCTTTCTCAGCTATAAAAGAGGTAGGTCATAATGGGCACTTTTTCGGCGCTACGCATACCCAAGAAAGATACAAGGATGCTTTTTATGCGCCCATCTTATCAGACTGGCGCAACTATGAGGCTTGGGAAGCAGATGGGAAAGTATCAACGGAGAAAAGGGCAAACAATGTTTGGAAGCAAATTCTCGAGGAGTTTGAACCTCCAATGATTAGCTCGAAAATATCGTCGGAATTAGACGATTTTGTTCAAAGACGAAAAAAAGAGGGTGGAGCCAAAACTGACTTTTAAAAGTCAGTTAATCTTTGTTAATAACTCGTCAACCGACTTTTTTGCGTCTCCATACAACATTCTGCTATTTTCTTTATAAAACAGAGGATTTTCGATACCCGAATAACCGGTGCCCTTCCCGCGTTTCGAGATTATAACGTCCCTAGATTTCCAAACCTCCAGTACGGGCATCCCAGCAATAGGACTATTCGGATCATCTTGAGCAGCAGGATTAACAATATCATTCGAACCAATAACTATCACTACATCTGTTTCTGGAAAATCTTGATTTATTTCATCCATTTCCAGGACTATGTCGTATGGCACCTTTGCTTCAGCAAGCAATACATTCATATGTCCAGGTAATCTTCCTGCAACGGGATGAATTGCAAATCTAACATTTTTGCCTTTATTACGAAGACGTTTGGTCAGCTCAGAAATAGACGATTGAGCTTGAGCAACGGCCATTCCATAACCTGGGACAATAATAATCTCTTTCGCGTTTTCGAGCATACTGGCAACGGAGTCATTGTCAGTTGCAACCATTTCTCCCTCTATATCAGCCAATGGTTCTCCACTGCCTCCCCATCCCCCTAATATAACAGATACAAAGTTTCTATTCATCGCTTTACACATAATGTACGAGAGGATGGCTCCAGAGGAACCAACAAGTGCGCCGGTAACAATCAAAAGGTCATTGCCTAACATAAAACCTGTAGCTGCAGCCGCCCATCCTGAGTAACTATTTAGCATTGAAACGACAACGGGCATATCAGCACCACCAATGGCCAAAACTAAATGCGCACCGATAACAAAAGCAATTATAGTCATAGCCACTAGCGTCCATATCCCCGTTTGATTGAGATATGTCGCCAAGACCGTGTCGTTAAGGTACATCCAACCAAGTACTAAACAGACAACAACCATTAAAATATTGAGGAGATGACGGCCGGGTAAAATAACTGCTTTTCCAGTTATACTTCCAGCAAGCTTTCCATACGCTACTACGGATCCTGTGAAAGTAATCGCACCTATAAAAATACCAAGAAATACTTCAGTATCGTGGATCACTTTATCGGCTCCAAAATACAATTTGCTAGGGTTGATTTCCTGATTCAAACCAATAAACACTGCTGCTAAACCAACAAAAGAATGTAGGGCTGCCACCAATTCAGGCATCCCTGTCATTTGAACTCTTTGGGCAACAAACAATCCAATTACTGAACCCACAATAAGGCTCGGTATTAAATACTTAGATACACTCATTTCCGGGCCTAATACAGTTGCCAAAATGGCTATAGCCATACCCACAATACCAAACCAAACACCTCTTTTAGCCTTTTCTTGGTTGCTCAGCCCACCTAGAGAGAGGATAAATAATACGCTTGAACCGATATACGCCGCTGTTACTAACTCTGTACTTAGCATAAGAAAACCTCTTAACTTTTCTGAAACATGGCGAGCATTCTTTTCGTAACAAGAAATCCCCCCACGATGTTTATTGTTGCGATCAAAACAGAAATACTGGCAAGTATTTCCACAACGAAATTAGGCGACCCAACCTGCAAAAGTGCACCCACCACAATAATTCCGGATATCGCATTGGTCACCGCCATCAATGGTGTGTGCAATGCATGATTTACATTCCAAATAACCTGAAAGCCAACGAAGCAAGACAAAACAAATACTATGAAATGTTGCATAAATGCTGGAGGAGCATATTGGCCTAAAAGAGCCATGACCAAACCTCCCAGAATTAACATTCCTACTTGAAAGGAACCAGCCTTTCTAGTAGCAGCAGCTTCTTCAATTTTCAATTGCTCGGGCGTTTTTTCTACCACCGCCGGCTTTTGTGTTGTTGGTACCGCTTTAACCTTTGGAGCTGGCGGTGGGAACATCACTTTTCCACCATGAGTTACAAGCGAACCCCTAATAATATCGTCCTCGAGATTTATATCGACTTTTCCATTATTTTCAGGTGTTAAATCATCAAAAAGATGTCTTACATTATTGGCGTAGAGAGATGATGATTGTTTTGCCATCCTACTTGGGAAATCTGTGTAGCCTATAATCGTAACGCCATTTTTTGTAACAACTTTCTTATCTGCCTTCGTCAAATCACAATTTCCACCCCTTTCAGCAGCAAGGTCAACGATTACTGAGCCTGGCTTCATCTTAGCTACCATACTTTTCAGCCATAATTTTGGTGCATCTCTTCCTGGAATTAGCGCTGTTGTAATCAATATATCTATATCTGGAGCTTGCTCTCGAAAACATTCCAATTGCTTTTTTCTAAATTCGGGACTCGAAGGTGCTGCGTAACCTCCATCGGTTGAGCTACTTTCATCAAAATCAAGAAATAAAAATTCACCTCCCATAGACTCAATTTGTTCAGCAACTTCAGGCCTCACGTCGAATGCTCTTACTACAGCACCTAGGCCTTGGGCTGCGCCAATTGCAGCGAGACCAGCAACCCCTGCTCCTATTACAAGGACCTTAGCAGGTGGAACTCGGCCGGCAGCTGTTATTTGTCCAGTAAAAAATCGACCAAAATTATTTGCGGCCTCTATCACGGCTCTGTAGCCGGCAATATTTGCCATCGATGAGAGAGCATCCATTTTCTGAGCTCTACTAATTCTAGGGATCATATCCATAGAAAGAGAGGTTATCTTTTTCTTATTCAAGTCTTTTACAAGCTGAGGGTTTTGAGCTGGCCATATGAAAGTAATTAAAATCTGTCCAACTTTAAATTTTTTTATTTCAGCAGTGGTAGGTTGATTAACTTTTATCAGCGCTTCACTGTTTTTAATGAGATCGCTTGAAGACGCCATAACTTTTACCCCAGCTGCTTTGTATTCAGCATCAGCAAAACCTGCACTAGCACCAGCACCTTTCTCGATCAGACACTTATGACCTAACTTTGACAAAAGTTGAGCGCTTTCTGGTGTTAGCGCTACTCTATTCTCGTCTTTCTTATTTTCTTTTAACGCTCCAATAATCATAATGTTCTCTTGAGTTTCTTTTCATTATTAAATCTTTCCCAGAGTTCTCTTTGGGATAGGTTGTTTTAGACAAAAAATAATAAGAAAGTCAAATGCAAAAAGACATAATCTGTCTAACTAGCATACATAATAACAAAGTTGTCTATAAAGCTCTTTGGAGCGGGCGATGAGATTCGAACTCACGACATTTACCTTGGCAAGGTAACGCTCTACCCCTGAGCTACGCCCGCAACAAATTTTTTATACATGGAAAATTGTGAAAAACAAATAAAATAATTGGCATATTCTTTAGGAAGCTAAATTATTAAACTTTCATTTGATAAAGTAATTTAGGGTTGTTAATTACAATAGCATGGATGATATTTCATATTTAGGCGATCTCAATAGTGAGCAAGAGAAGGCGGTGCGTCAGACCGATGGGCCAGTTCTAGTATTGGCAGGAGCGGGCACTGGGAAAACAAAGGCTTTGACTGCACGAGTCGCCTATTTGATAAAAAGTCTTAATGTAAGATCAAACAACATTCTAGCTGTTACGTTCACTAACAAAGCAGCGAATGAGATGAAATTCAGAATAGAGGAACATATTGGACATCTTTCGGAGGGCTTAAAGTGGATAGGCACTTTTCATTCGATATGTGTGAAAATTCTGCGCAGCCATGCTGAAAAAGTAAACTTAAACTCCAATTTCACTATTATTAATACTGATGATCAAATTCGTTTATTAAGGCAGGTGATAAAGATTGAGTCAATTGATGAGAAAAAATGGCCCCCTCGATTGCTGGCTTACATCATCGATCAATGGAAGAATAAAGCTTTAACATTTCAAAACATTCCAGAAGACGACCTTCAATTTGATGGGAAAGCAAAAAAACTCTACCAAATTTATCAATCCCGCTTACGTACGCTCAATGCTGTTGACTTTGGTGACTTGATTCTTCATGTCATAGAAATATTAAAAACAGATACCTCTCTCCTCTTTAATTATCAGAACTTGTTTAAGTATATCCTCGTTGATGAGTATCAGGACACGAACATGGCGCAATACCTATTGCTAAGATTATTAGCACAAGGAAGCAAAAATATTTGTTGTGTAGGCGACGATGATCAGTCCATTTATGGATGGAGAGGGGCAGAGATAGGAAACATTCTGAAATTTGAAAAAGACTTCCCCGGCGCCACAGTTATACGATTGGAACAAAACTACCGATCAACTTCAAATATCTTAGGCGCAGCAAGTGGTCTAATAGAAAGCAACCAGGGAAGACTCGGGAAAACACTATGGACTGAATCAAATGTGGGAGACAAAGTCCAAATAATCAAACATATCGATGGCAAGGATGAAGTATCTTGGATTTGTGATGATATTTACAATAAAATAAAGTCGGAAAAAATAAAATTTTCTGATATTGCGATATTGTTCAGAGCAACATGGCAGTTTAGAGATTTTGAAGATCTCCTACTAAGAAGAGATATTCCACATATCATAATAGGCGGCACTCGTTTTTTTGATCGACAAGAAATTAAGGATGCCGTGGCTTATCTTCGGATAATAAATTCTGACGCAGACAGCTTAGCTTTAGAAAGAATAATAAATGTACCAAAAAGAGGGATAGGAGAGAAATCACTACAACAACTACATAATATTGCGAGAGAAAAAAATTTTAGGTTGATAGATGCTGTACGTCATGCGGTCAAGACTGGCTTAGTAGGTAAAAAGATACAAGAGAACCTTGGGCGGTTTATTGATATGTTAGATATATGGCGTGATGTGGGTTCATCAGATAAGAAAAATCATATTGATCTTGTCGAGCAGGTTCTGGACGAATCGGGGTATACAGATATGCTGCAAAATGAACAAACACCAGAGTCAGAGGGCAGGTTAGAAAACCTAAAAGAATTGGTATCGAGCTTGAATGATTTCTCTGATCTTCAAGCGTTTCTTGATCATGTCTCACTTGTTATGGAAAACCAAGTTGACAGAAATCCAGATAAAGTATCCCTAATGACCTTACATGCCTCTAAGGGACTTGAATTCAAACAAGTATACCTTCCAGGCTGGGAGGAAGAAACTTTTCCTAACAAAAAATCTTTGGATGATAACGGTCAAAACGGTTTAGAAGAAGAACGTAGACTAGCTTATGTAGGAATTACTCGAGCAAAACTATTATGTACAATTAGCTCTGCAGAGAGCAGATATAAGTTTGGCGATTTCAACTTCAATCTAGAAAGTAGGTTTATAAAGGAATTACCCAATAACTATGTTGAAGACTTGACACCTTCAGGGTTCCAATCTTCCAACGCATTGAACCAGTCAAATTTTCTTGAACAAGAACCGTCATTTTACAGATCGCCTGGCTGGAGCAGACTTCAAAACAACATGGCTAATAATTCCTCTCGATTTTTCAATAGTGCATCAAACGTAAATAAAATATTTAATGTTGGTGACCGAGTATTCCACGAAAAATTTGGCTATGGAATTATAACTGAACTAGAGGCCGATAAGGCATTGGTCGATTTTGAAAAGGCAGATATAAAGAATATAAAAACAGCATTCCTTACTTCTGAAAAAGATCTGTAAGCCTGAACTCTGAACAAAGTAAAAACCTAATTAAGCTACAACACGTGAAAGTGCGCACTGGCTCCAAAGCTCGTTCATAGCATTAACTAAAAAGTCAATATCGGAAAAAGAGTGAACAGGAGATGGAGTTATCCTTAACCTTTCAGTTCCTTTAGGAACAGTTGGGTAGTTTATGGGTTGTACATAAATCCCATAATTTTCCATTAAAATATCGCTTATCATTTTACATTTAATGGGATCCTTGATCATTACAGGCACTATATGACTAGGATTAGATAAGTGAGGTATATTATGCTGATCAAGCTTTTCTCTGAGATATTTTACTTTTCGTTTTTGATCTGCTCTCTCAATTTCAGAAGATTTTAAATGTATGATTGAGGCAAGTGCACCCGCAGCAATTGCCGGGGGTAGTGCAGTTGTGAATATAAAGCCGCTTGAGAAAGATCTTACAAAATCACATACTTCTTTTGAACCACTGATGTAACCACCAAGAACCCCAAAAGCTTTCCCGAGTGTTCCTTCTATTATCGAAATTCGGTCAGCAACTCCATCTCTTTCGGAGACTCCCCCTCCTCGTTTGCCATAAAGACCTACAGCGTGCACCTCGTCCAAATACGTTAGCGCTCCGAATTCATCTGCAACATCGCATATATCTGAGATAGGTGATATATCACCATCCATTGAATATACAGACTCAAACGCAATGATTTTTGGGACATTAGGGTCAAGGCTGCTGAGATGATTTCTTAGATCATTTACATCATTATGCTTCCAAATAATTTTTTTTGCTCGCGAATGCCGAACTCCCTCTATCATTGATGCGTGGTTTAGTTCATCAGACAAAATTACACAATTTTCTAAATTTGCACCTAAGACCGAAAGCGACGCCCAGTTAGAGACATAACCAGAGGTAAAAAGCAAAGCTGCTTCTTTCCCATGAAGGTCTGCCAATTCCTGTTCAAGCAAAACATGATAATGATTTGTCCCTGAGATATTTCTTGTTCCGCCAGCTCCTGCACCACACTTTTCCAATGCATCACTCATCGCTGCAATTACATCTTTATTCTGACCCATTCCCAGATAGTCGTTTGAGCACCACACGGTGACATCACGTTCCTTGTTTCCAATATAATTTTTTGCTCGAGGAAAAGATCCTTTGTATCTTTCAAGATCAGCGAAAACCCGATAATTTCCTTCTTGTTTTAACTTTTCAAGTCTTTCCTGAAAAATTTTATCGTAGTTCATTTTTACTCTCCTTAGGAAAATTTGAATTTGTTTCTGCCAGCGTAATTGTGTCTGATGACTTTTTTAAGTTTGGTAATACCCAATTCCAAAGCATGGCATCTTTAACAGGTAAGGCCATAAATAGATGTTCAAGTACCGCCAATCCCGCGAGGGTACTCAACAACAAATATCCAAACTGGATATCTGACATGGGCTCAGCAGCAAACATAAATCCCACTAAGAATAGAAACATTAGACACAACATAACAGTAGAAGCGATAAAGAAAAAACCGATAGGTGCAACTCTACAAAATGTCGCGATATGCTTTAGTGGGACCGTCAAAAAATGTAAATTTATATATGGCACTCCAAAGAAAAGATTGAGCTTTGCTGAAACTCTAGCCACATAAAGTATTAAAAATGTAGTTAATCCAAAATTATTTTCTGAACCAATTGACATAACAGCCATAATAAACAAACAGGACAGCAGAAAACATTCATTCAGTGCTATTGATCGGAAACCATTTACAAAACGCTCACGTTCTGTATCTCCGTCTATTTCTTGCTTTTCTAAAAGAGGAATGCCCGCAACAACACCTGTTAGAAATGTTAATTCAACCCATCCCCAGATAAATAAGCTTGCCAAGAAAGAACAGAAGATTTCTGCATAGCTCATGCCATCCAAACAATAAAAATAAAAGTACCATGCGCAAAAAAACAGAGGCAAAGTAACTAAAACTACTGTGAACCGTGTCTTGCTATCACCTAAATCTAATCGCTTTGCTGTATATAGAATTACGCCCGTTAAGAACCACCATAAAAATAAAACAAAAAATATACTGACTATTGAGCTCATGAACTTCTTTCTTCTTTTAATAACTCGGCTGGAGTCTGCTAGTCTCAGGTACAGAGTTCCTCTTTGCAGGAATAGCATATAATCTCACAAATGCTATGCCGAGATTCAAAGCCGCTATAGGTCGCTTTAGTAATCCTGTTACACCCTTTGACTGCTTAGCTTTTCCATAGGCTAACATAGCTTTTTTGACTCTTTTTAATCCAATCATCCACTTGGGGTTATCGTGATCTATTTCGATAGGAAACACTTGTCTTGAAATTTCAGTAGTCATCCTTAAAACCTGGTCATCATACCAATCAATGTCTACTCCCAGCGCTTTGTGGAACTCAGGTCTAGCATGATCTCTTACATACATCGTTGCATAAACGGCAACTAAAAAGAATTTTATCCAGTAAATATTCAAACCTGATGTTAGCTTCGGATCGGATCGCATCAGCAATGCGAAGGCTTCCCCGTGCCTAAATTCGTCATTACACCATTTTTCAAACCATTTAAATATTGGATGAAATCTAGAACTCGGGTTCTTTTCCAAATGACGATAAATCGTAATGTATCTAGCGTAGCCTATTTTTTCTGACAGATAAGTCGCGTAGTAAATAAACTTTGGAGCAAAGTATGTATACTTCTTTTTTCTCGTTAAAAAGCCCAAGTTAACAGCAATATTTGCTTCTCTTAAAGCATCATTAATGAAACCGGCATGCCGAGCCTCATCTCTAGCCATCATGGCAAATAGTTCACAGATATCTGCGTTACTTCCCTGACGTTTCATCTCTTTATAAAGAACACAGCCGGAAAACTCCGAGGTGAGAGAGCTAACCAAAAAGTCAATGAACTCTTTCCTTAATCCTGGCTCTAAATCCTTAAAATCAAAATCGTCCCACTCAGACGTTTTCTGAAAATGTCTTTTGTTTGGGTCTGAGCGCATTTCCTTAATTAATGGATCCCATTCATCTCTTATTGATGAAACATCAATTTTATCCAATTCTTTATAATTTGTTGTATAAAACCTTGGGCTAATAAGTGTTTCCTCCATAGCCATATCGGTCGTATTGTCATCAATAATAGTACTCATAGAGAAACCTCCTCTGAAAACGAAAACTCACAGATTTCCATAAATTCTAATTTGCCAACTACCCTAGTCCAAAGTCTCTCAATGGGAGTCGCTCTAAGAATTGTAGCCTCTCTATCTTCCGTAATTACTTCTCCGTAGGGTGCTTCTACAGGATCACCATGGACAATAACCTCATCGCCTGGATATACGATCGCTCCATTATTAAATCTTACATGTGCATGCAAAGACTCAAAGGTATTAGATACTTCGATGGTACACGGCGCACTATCTCTTCTTTTTCTAAAATAACTCATTTTCCCCCCTTTAAAAAATTGATAAAAATAGCTCACTATTTTTACTACCAAAACTCGTTACATTTAAACTCCAACTTGCTTTGCTATCCTCTAGAGATATCCTACCAGAGGCAAACCTTTTGATTTCGATCTGGTAAGAATCTAACAACTCAAGTCCTACCTTTTTCCTATTATACTCTAATCCAGTCATAATCACCGATAAAAATCCACTCTTACCATCGTTTGAATTCAGTAGTTCTTCATTTTGTAAATTTGCTATCGACACTGACCCATCGGTTAGCTTTGCCAATATCAAATTTTCTTTCTCCAAAATTTCTATCTTATCAGGCACATCAAATTTATTTCCAGGAAATAAAGATGCTGAGAATACAACCAACAAGGACAACACAACCATAATAGATATGGCATATAGAAACCCTTTTGGCACCAAATCATCCTTTCTGTGCTTTGTTGTATCTCGCATTTATACGCCTTGCTCTATTTGAGACTTGAAATCTGGATCGCTTGTGGGCGTCTGAAGACTTATCGTCCTTGCCATTACCGACTTTCTTAAAATGGTAGCAACCTCGTCTACATCTTCTATACAAGAAAAAGCAGGCTCAGTGTTTTTGAGTTTCCAAGGCCGCACGCTTGGCCAACATGAAATATAGGGAACCCTCTTTCCAGAACTTAACTCAAAGGAAATTGTTCCTAAAGACCCCTTACGTTTCTGCAAATTTACTGCTTTTATTTTTTTAAATGGTATAGAAATTAAAAAAGATAAGGCGGCACCACTTTTTATTATTACTCTATTTTCGGTGATAATATATACAGAACTTTGAGATTGTATTCCGGCGAGCGCCATGAGTATAAGCGAAGCTAAAATACCGCTTGAAAGAAAGGGTAGGAAGTCAACTGCAAAAGCTGTATAGAAATTTGTAACCGTTAATCTCGCGGCGAATACGACTGAAAGTATTATCAAATAAAAGGCTAAAAGCTTTAATCCAAAAAAATACCAAGAAAACCCCCAAAAAGAGGGTTTTCCTTTCCACAGAATACTCTCGCCTTCTGGAATTGCATCCAAAATATTTTTATGCGCTTCTAATTTAGATTTATATTCCATTTCTTCTCCCTAAAATGCAGATACCAATCTGTCATAAGAGGCATAGAGTTGGCCACCACTATAATAAGCAGAGATCTTATCCTCTTCTAACATCGTAACTTTAGTCTGAGCTTTTGTTCTTGGCACTTTTGGGAAATGTTTCCCATAAAGAGTGTTTACATGAACTCCATCGCTCCGAATTAGTGCTAGCGGCATGGGTAACAAGCATGACGTTTTATCTTTCAACTCTATTTCAAGATATCTTACAAGCTGTTCTGGAGCATCCACCCAAAGATCTGAAATTTTACCAACAATTTTTTTGTCAGCTGATATAACGTTCATACCGCGTGGATCTTTTCCTGCTGATACTTCATATTTTTTCAATGTTCGCATGGGAACTATCTTGGGCTTACCATGTCCATCCAGTTCAGGAACATCTCTTCGCTCAGCCCAAGCTGCAGCGCCTATACCATCCGTCATAGGATTTCCAGTAGGCGAAAATGGTGCTCCACCTGCAATGTTTTCCCTCTTAATAGACAATTTTCTTTTTTCTTTTCCATTTTCTGGAACAGTAATGCTACCCCTCCCGTGTGGCAGCTTAAATGTCTTTGTCTCTGACGGACCTCCATAGGGTCCTTGATTAGCACTAAGATCACCCTCCTCATTCTCTAAGGGATACCCTTCTCTCATATTCTCTCTTTGCAAATATATAACTAAGCCTGCAAAAAATAACCAAAATGCATAGAGGGAAATTTGTGCCAAATCCACATTCCCAAAAAATATTACGTTATAAGGTTCCATTTGATATTCTCCTGATTCTCATGGTTAAGTTGGCATTTCTGAAAAACCAAATTTTCCCAATTTTTTACCATCATGCCTAAGGCTAGACAGGTATTGAGAAAGAGGCCCCAAAAAAGCTAATGTTAAAAATAGAAGGAAGATTTCTAAATGATACACAACTAAATACGAAAATGCTGCGTTAGAAGAGACAACTAAATTCAAGCCCTCCGAACCAACAACTGACCTAGAAATGTCATTTAAAATTCCACCTAAACCTATGCCCAAGCCAGCGGCCGTTGCCTGAGCTGCCCCCCATGAACCGAGAACAAGACCACGTCCCGTCCCCTTTGAAATAGGTATGGTCATTGCAATTATCAAAGTCGACACTGCAAATAAACCGGTACCCAAACCAATTAAAAATGATCCAAAAAAATAAAGTGAAGCTAATTTCATTGGATCAGACATAATTACGAAACATAGCCCACAAATAGCTGTAAATAGTGCAAAAACTATTGATTTAATTGGCCCTCCTTTTTTTCTTTTTAGGGACCTAGAAGCTAAAAATAATCCAAATAGAGCTCCAAAAACCCATACTGCAGTGAGATTTGTGGTAGCTGCGACACTCAATCCCAATATTTCCCCACCATATGGTTCTAGTAAGATATCTTGCATAGAGAGACCTAAAGTTCCGAAGAATACAACTAATAGCAAACCTCGCCCTCCCTGGGATTTAAGGAATAATCCCATTATCGGAATAAATCCAGCCTCAGTCTTATAGATATTTTTCTTTTCTACTGGTATAAGTTTTTCTTGTCTCCAGATCGCAACTAAATTCAGCAAAAGGGTTACAACGGCTGCTCCCTGGACAACTTGAATTAGTTTGAACTTTGTAAAATCTGCTAATAAGAGTCCAAAAGTCAAGGCAGCTAGACCCATCCCTAGAAGAAACATAACATAAAGAAGTGCAACAACCTGCGACCTTGTTTTATCCGTTGCCCTGTCAGCTGCTAAAGCTAATCCCGCCGTTTGAGTCAGATGTGCGCCCATACCTGTAGCCAAAAATGAAAAAGCTACTAAAATATGTCCAGCCCACCATGGACCCACTGTTTGATCACCTGATAGAACAATTATCGAAAATGGCATAACTGCCAGCCCCCCAAACTGCCACATTGTTCCATACCAAATATAAGGCATTCTCTTCCATCCAATAAGCGATTTATGATTATCAGACTTAAACCCCAAAACAGCTCTCAAAGGAGCCAATAATATAGGAATAGCTACCATGGTTGCTACCAATGAAGCTACGACACCTAACTCCACAATCATTACTCGATTAAGGGTGCCAACTAATAAGACAGTAGCTATTCCCACAGATACTTGAAATAATGAAAGTCTTAGCAAACTCGACATTGGTAGCTCGCTCGACACAGCATCAGAAAATGGTAACAATGAACTACTTAGTTCTTTTATCATTTTTTTTGACATAATCATCTGTTTGCCAACTCCCACGCTTCTGACACATAAAAAAAGCTTTTGATTCTTTTAATTTTTGAAAGAGTATTTATCTTCAGATCTTCTAATTGCTCTAACTGACCCCACTCAATTGGAACGACTTCTGGCGATCTTTCAGACTTTGGAAAAAATTTTCCTAAAAGCAACTTTGAATTAAGAAAAAAGGTGCTCGGTATAATAGTAAAAAGAACTGAATTATTTGCTCTACTTGAAAAATCGGCAATAGAGGATATGACATCTTCGGTGGAATAGTGAATCAAACTATCCATTGCAATTATATAATCAAAGTTACCAAAGCTTTGTTCTTTCATATCTCCTGCGAAATATTCAATATTTTTATTTAAACTACTTCTGTTTTTAGCTACCTCTATCAATTTTTCAGAGATATCGACGCCAACAACTTCTGCTCCTTTTTCATCTAGCATCCGTGAAAGTACCCCGGTACCACATCCGGCATCCAATATTCTTGTACCTCTTAAATCCTTGGGGAGCTTTTCGATTATTGCTGCTTGCATTTTTTCACGCCCTTCTCTAACTAATTGGCGTACAAAGGAAACAGGTTCATTCGACGTAAGCTTATCCCAAGCATCACTGGATACTTCATTGAAATAATTCTCTAGTCTTGCTCTTTTAGCAAGATAAGTATTCTGCATCAATCAAATCCTAAAAGTTCAAAAATATCTCTATCTTCCATTGTTGAAGGGGCTAAACCTTCGGTTCCATTCCATAGAAGATCTGCTAGTCTTATATACTCTTTTTGTACGGCTAAAATATCCTCATCATCACCCATCTCGAATAAGGTCTTCTTTTTAAGACGTGACCGCCTTATCGCATCTAGATCTGGAAGATGTGCAACTCTATTGAAACCCACCTCTTTGCAATATTTGTCTATCTCATCTGTATCTTTTGACCTGTTCGCGACACAACCGGCTAGCCGTACATTGTAATTTTTTGATTTTGCGTGCACAGCTGCGATTATTCGGTTCATAGCGTAGATCGAGTCAAAATCATTTGCTGTCACTATCAATGCTCTATCTGCGTGCTGTAATGGTGCTGCGAAACCACCGCATACAACATCTCCCAAAACATCAAAAATTACGACATCGGTATTGTCAAGCATATGGTTTTGTTTGAGTAATTTTACTGTTTGCCCTACAACATAACCTCCGCACCCCGTTCCTGCAGGCGGACCTCCCGCTTCAACGCATTTAACTCCATTATAGCCCTCATAAACAAAGTCTTCAGGCCTAAGTTCCTCCGCATGAAAGTCTACCTCTTTAAGAATGTCAATGACAGTCGGCACCAACCTTCCAGTCAATGTAAAAGTGCTGTCATGCTTAGGGTCACATCCAATTTGCAAAACATTCTTTCCTAGCTTTGAAAAAGCAGCAGATAAATTCGATGAGGTTGTAGACTTGCCAATGCCCCCTTTACCGTAGACTGCAAAAACCTTAGCACCCTCTATCTTCATATTAGGATCCATTTTAACTTGAACTGACCCTTCTCCATCCTCTTTAAGATTAGGCACTTCTTTTCTTTGGTCTAGTGGACTCATACTTACCTCCTTTTTTTATTCTGCTGCAAGACCTACACCTTCAACTTTATCTTCCAATTCATCAGCACCTTTTCTCAACGCATCGAGCGTATCTTGATCTGGTTGCCAATACTCTCTTTCATGCGCTTCAAGCAGTCTATTTGCAACCCTAAGACTGGCCTTAGGATTTAGTTCCGAAAGCTTTCTTCTCATCTCCTCATCTAAAACAAATGTTTCTGAAAGTTGATCATAGAGATCAGGATCAACTTGCCCGGTGGTCGCAGACCAACCTAATGTGTTGGTAATTTGAGCTTCAATTTGTCTAACACCTTCATGACCATGTTGAAGAAGAGGCTCAAACCATTTTGGGTTCAATGACCTAGTTCTAGTCTCTAAATTAATTTGCTCAGATAAGGTCCTTACTGCTGCATCACCTCTGGTTTGATCTCCTATATAAACCGGGATTGCATCTCCTCCATTTGCTTTTTTTACAGCTCTGCTTATTCCACCGAGTGTATCAAAATAGTGATCTATAGTTGTTACGCCCAATTCGACGCTTTCTAGGTTTTGATAAGCAAAATCGACTTTTTTCAAAGCAGACGAAAGTAGTTCAGACTGTTTAGTACATTTCCCATCCAAGCCATAGGCAAATCCTTTTCTATTATTAAAAGTATCGGCCAGCTGTTCCTCATCATCCCACGAAGAAGTATCAATGAGGTGACTCACATTTGAGCCATATGCACCCTCCGCATTTGAAAAAACTCTGAGTGCAGCTGCCTTAATATCAATGTTCATCTCTTTTTGATGTTTTAAAGTATTTGCTCTGATAAAATTCATATCCGAGGGTTCTTCTACAAGAGAAGCCTTATAAGCAGCACTAGCAAGCATTCTGACCTGTAATGGCAATAGGTCTCTAAAGATGCCAGAGAGAGTCATTAAGACATCTATCCGCGGCCTTCCAAGATCAGATAGTGGAATAAGCTCTGCGCCACACAATCTTCCGTAATCATCGAACTTTGGCATAGCGCCCATTAGAGCCATTGCCTGTGCTATAGATAGTCCGTCAGATTTTATATTGTCTGAACCCCACAAAACCATTGCGACCGAATTAGGATAGGTTTCGTGCTTCGACAATAATAGTTCTGCTTGCTGCTCTCCCTCTTTCATGGCAAAAAGAGAAGGCATTCTGAATGGATCAAAGGCATGTACATTTCGTCCGGTTGGAACAATATCGGGCGACCTAATCAAGTCACCCCCCGGAACCGGCCTAATAAATTGGCCATTTAAGGCATTGATTATTCCTTCGACTTCTGTTTGCTTTTTTAACTTCTCTAAAAGCTTGCCAACTTCTTGATGATTATGACTTTCTCTTAAATATCCATCATACTCTTTTAGCTTTTCTTCGCTTAACTCTTGGCCCACAATATGTAACCCATCGGGAATTAAAGCATCCTCGCTTTCTATTATTTTTAGCCATAAATTCTCGATGGTATCGAAATCTTTAAAATTAACGAGTTTAGCCTGATCAATTATAAGATTTTCTAGTTTTTTCTTATTACCATCGTCATCAGCCAGTTCTCGATATTGAATAACACTCTCTTTTAGTTCAATAAGGCCTTTATAGAGACCTGCTTTTGCAAGAGGTGGAGTAAGATGGGATATTACAACAGCATTTGTTCTTCTCTTAGCTAGTGAAGCCTCAGAAGGATTATTTGCTGCATATAGGTAAATATTAGGAATATCACCTATTAATCGATCGGGCCAACACTTTGAGCTAGACCCAACTTTTTTTCCTGGCATAAATTCCAAAGCACCATGCATCCCAAAATGCAAAAACGCATCAACTTTAAAGCCATTTCGCATCCATCTATAAAACGTAGAAAAAGCATGAGTAGGAGCAAAGCCTTTTTCAAATAATAATCTCATTGGGTCTCCTTCGTACCCAAAGGTCGGCTGAATACCCACTACTATGTTACCAAGCTTTTTCCCAAGAATGAAAACACCTGTGCCATCTGATTGAATCTTTCCCGGAGCTGGTCCCCATACTTCCTCTATTTCCTTCAAATATGGTTCATTTTCAACTAATTCAGCACCGTCAACACGCTCAATTACATTTGCTTCTTGACCGTACTTGCATGAATTTCCATCCAAGACGGCTTCTCTTAAATCGTTGGTAGAATTAGGAAGTTCAATTTCGTAACCTTCACTTTTCATTGACTTTAGTACATTGTATAAGCTCTCGAATACACTCAAGTAAGCAGCAGTTCCAATAGAACCAGCATTAGGAGGAAATCCATATAAAATAATTCCTACTTTCTTTTCCGAATTTTCTTTTCTCTTAAGTTTAACTAGTCTGCGAGTCTTTTCGGATAAGCTTTTTATCCTTTCATAACAAGGAACCATATCGAATGCTTTCTCGTTACCAGTTCTTAATTGCACGCAACAACTACAGCCTCCTTCTTCACCCAATCTTCCTCCAAAAACTGTTGGGTTAGTTGCTCCGTCTAACTCTGGTAGAGACACTAAAATAGTCGTCTCTATTGGATTAAGTCCACCATCACTTTTATCCCACTGATTAAGGTTCTGGAACTCAATAGCATGCGCTGCAATATAGGGTACGTCTAACTCAGCTAAAGCTTCCTCCGCAGCTTTACTACTATTGTATGCCGGTCCGCCAACCAAACTAAACCCTGTCAAAGATAGAAATGTGTCGATTGATGCCTTACCATTTTGCACAAAATAATTATTTATTGCTGGCCTAGCATCTAAACCTGCGGCAAACGCTGGAATAACCTTTAAACCCTGTGCTTCTAAACTTCTTATAACTTGATCATAATGTGCGGTGTCTCCAGAGAGAACATAGGATCTCATCAAAAGAAGACCTACGGTACCTATTGAGTGTTTTGCAAAAGGAATTTCTGAAATATTTTCAGTAATTTTCTTCGGTATATCGGGATGATAGAGACCTGTTTCAGGGTATTCAACAGGTGATTTAATCTCGACCTTTGAACTATTATGAAGTGAGCTATATCTCGACAATAAATAGCAAAAAAGACTCTCAATGTTTTCTTCAGATCCTGCCAACCAATATTGCATGGATAGGAAATAGGCTCTCAAATCCTGGGCTTTTCCAGGTATAAATTTCAAGACTTTCGGAATCTGGCGAAGAATAGCCATTTGTTTTTCCCCACCAGTAACTTTATTTTTATCTCCTCTTAGTTTTTTCAAGAACTTTAGCACTCCTGAGGAGGGTTTAGACATATCTAAGCCACCCATTTTTGTAAGATTCACAATTTCTTTTGATGAGACTAGTCCAAGCATAAGATCACACTTTTCCCTAGCTTTTTTCAAATCTGGAAGGATTGCTGAAATATGGTCCTCCAAAAAAACTAAAGTGATGAGAACCATATTTGCCCTTGCAAGATCCTCCTTTGTTTTAAGCAAACTACTAGGATCTTCTTCCCAGGATGCTGCTGCGTGCACAATTATCTCTAGCTCAGGATAAATTTTGCTAAACCTGCTCTTTATTCGTTCTACTGAACCAATAGAATGCGCATCTAAGGTTAACATTACCAGTGTATACGGATCTTTTTTATATGATCTATCTAGCATAATGCGCCTTCGCCTCATATAGTAAATCTTTTGTAATTGCACTGTGTCCATTCTCAAATGCAAATTTCTCTGTATTTCTTTTAGCTTTTCCTCTCACGAAAAATGGAATTTTCTTTAGCTCTTTTGTTGCTTCGGGAGCCCATCTAATTTCATTGTCTGCTCCTGTTTCCTTTTCTTCATTTAATTTGCTCTTTGAATTAGATAGGTGGCTGGGACCAGCTGTATCGTTAAATTCGAAGTCTTCTCTAAACATTCCCAACAAATGCTCTTCAAGCCCCATGACCAGTGGATGAACCCACGTATCAAAGATAACATTCGCACCCTCCCAACCGACTTGAGGAGAAAAACGAGCCGGGTGATCTTGTACATGAAAGGGAGCAGAGATAACCGCGCATGGTATTCCCAGTCTTTTACCAATGTGGCGCTCCATTTGAGACCCTAAGATAAGCTCAGGTTGCAAATCAGCGATACGTCTCTCTACCTCTAAATAATCGTCACTAATCAAAGCGTCTACAGAAAGATCTTTCGCTAGGCTTCTTATCTTTCTTGCATACTCTCTGTTATAGCATCCAATACCTACTATCGAAAATGCCAACTCTTCCTTGGCAATTCTTGATGCAGTAGCAACATGAGTTGCATCTCCAAAAATGAAAACACGCTTCCCAGTAAAATAATTTGAGTCGACAGATTTCGACCACCAGTCGAAATTCAGACGTGAGGTGTCAGAAAAGCTATCCTTGACTCCCCTGATTTTGTTTAGTTCTTCGATAAAGTCCTTAGTCGAGTTTATACCTATAGGTGTATGTTCAGTATAAGGCATTCCAAAATTTTCTTTAAGCCACCTACAGGCTAACTCACTGCTTTCTGGATAAAGCATTACATTAGCATGTGCTTTTGTTAAACTTTTTATACTTGATGGCGATGCTCCGAGAGGGGCAACAGTATTTAAGTCAATATTAAGATCATCTAAAATAGTTTTTAATTCCCTAACATCATCTTTATGCCTAAAACCGAGAGCGGTTGGACCTAATATATTTACACTAAATTTTTTGGTCTTTTCCTGAGTACAAGAAAGTGCTTTCACTATTTGGTAAAACGTCTCGTCTGTGCCAAAGTTTTCTTTTCTTTGATATGAAGGAAGTTCTAGTGGTATCACTGGAATTTCTAAGTTAAGGGCATCTGCTAGGCCACCTGGATCATCCTGAATAAGTTCAGCGGTGCATGATGCGCCTACCAACAACGCCTCTGGCTTAAATCTTTCAACCGCCTCTTTGCATGCTTTCTTGAATAGATCAGCCGTATCTGCTCCTAGATCTCTTGCTTGAAAAGTAGTGTAGGTGACAGGTGGCCTTTTGTTACCCCTTTCAATCATTGTAAACAATAAGTCTGCATAGGTGTCCCCCTGTGGAGCGTGCAAAACAAAATGAAGCTTTTCCATAGCAGTGGCCACTCTCATCGCTCCTACATGAGGTGGGCCTTCGTATGTCCAAATACTTAGCTTCATATTAAAAGCGTCTCTTTTCTTTTTAAGGGTCTTACAAACAACTCTGCTAAATCCTGTGCTTGCTCATAACCATGAATTGGGGTAAAGACCAATTCAATTGCCCATTTTGTTGTAAGTCCTTCTGCTTCAAGGGGATTTGCCAAACCTAAGCCACAAACAGTTATATCGGGATTACTTTCTCGACATCTATCCAATTGAAGGTCAACATCCTGTCCTTCTGAAATTACAGGCATGTCTTCTATTAGTTCGAGATCCTTATCAACTAGTGAGCGGTTGATATATGGTGATCCCACTTCAATCAACTTCATCCCACATTCTCTAGATAAAAACCGAGCTAATGGGATTTCCAGTTGACTATCAGGAAAGAAAAAAATTGTTTTACCTTGCAAACTAGTTCTAAGTTTTTTTAGCCCTAACTGGGCTCGTTTTCTTGGAGCAGAAGTTACAATTTCAAATTTATCATCACTTATACCATAGTTTTCTTTTATTGATCTTAGCCAAAGAGTTGTTCCTTCCTCACCAAACGGAAATGGTGCATTTATTCTTAAGGCACCTCTTTTTTCTAGAGCCTCGGTTGTATCTGTAAGGAAGGGCTGCACTAAGATAAATTTTGATTTTTTACCAATTGAAGGCATTGTTTCCCTATCTCGCCCGGGCAACACAGCAACTTCTTTAATCCCTAACTCTTTAATAAGCTCTACTAATTGATCTTCCACAATATCAGGCAGACTACCAACTAAAATTAGATTTTCTTCATCTGTTTCTTTTAAAGTTGGAACTAATGATGCAAGACAGGCGTCTTCGCCTTGAGTAAATGTGGTTTCAATCCCGGAACCCGAAAAGTTTAACACTTTTACTTTTGGGAAATATATTTTGGAAAGTCTTTCAGCAGCATTAGATAAGTCAAGCTTAATTACCTCTGAGGGACAGGAGCCAACCAGAAAAAGCTGTTTTATATCCGGGCGCCTCTCTAATAAATTTGCAACTTCTCTATCTAACTCTTCATGGGCATCAGCCATTCCCGCAAGGTCTTTTTCTTCTAATATTGCTGTTCCAAACCTTGGTTCAGCAAAAATCATTACTCCTGCAGCTGATTGCAAGAGGTGAGCACAGGTTCGTGACCCTACTACTAGAAAAAAAGCATCCTGGATTTTTCTGTGAAGCCAGATGATACCGGTAAGACCACAAAAAACTTCTCTTTGACCACGCTCTTTCAGTACAGGTATCTCCGAACACCCTCCCATATTTTCAATTTTTGAGTGCTCGTTCACTTACTTACCTCATATTCTTGCAAGGCAGTTTTTTGGTCAGTTTGCCTCGCCAATCTTAGCTTCCTCAGGAACTGAAAGGCGTTTATGAAATATAGAAAGTAAGCGAATAGAGCTACAAACATTTGAGTCGTTGGCAAGAAATCACCAGCTAATAAGACATAAAGATACAGACCATGGAAGAAGATAACAAAAAAGCTTACGACATCTTCCCAAAAGAAAGCTTCTGCAAATAAAAACTGTCCAAACACTACTTTTTCCCAAATTGCACCTGTAATCATGATTAAAAATAGGAGAAAACTTTTTATAATTATTGAAATCGTAGCGACGTAATATCCTTCACCTGTTGAAAGATATCTCACCACCAAAAATAACGAAATAATACATACTGCAAATTGCAACGGCGCCAATACTCCCTGAACTTTTGTCCAGACCGTCCTGTCTCTTATGATTCTTTGAGAAGGAGTGTAAAGATTCCACCCATCTACCTGTGGGCTCGATTGTTTATGCATACTTACGAGACCTCTGAAATAAAGCTTTACGTACAAAAAATGGTAGCGAACCTATCCAAGGTGTCAACAAAAAGTTACATATTTAAAATAAATCTTTTTATTTGTTGAAAAAAGATTACACGAGAGGGAAAACACGCGCATTCACTGCTCTACAAAATAAAAATCGAAAGAACCGAGGTGTGTGTAAATAATAAATTACATAGAAATCTTGACTATTATCTCTTAAGGCCTCAAACTGGAGCTATGAATAACGATATACACAGTAGATTTAGTTATTCTGGGCAAGGGGGTTTAGGTATACACCCTGAGAGTCTGGCAAAAATAGCTCTTAGCGAAATTGCTAACGGAAACATAGACCAAAAATTTTATAGTGCCGACCTCACTTCATCATTTTTTAACTCTCTTGTGACTGATGAACCTGAACACACAATTAAGTTGATCAGAAAAGAGCTAGATAATGGACTGGCTGTACAATTTTTCTTTGAAGGAATAGCGCCAATTATTGCAGAAAAATTGGGTGATTCATGGAAACAAGACACAATGACATTTTCCGAAGTTACTATAGCTGTAAGCAAGTTGAGACTACTTTGCCAAGAACTAGAGTCGCTATATCTTGAGCCTGAAGATACTCTTAAATCGGCACCAAAAATTTTACTTTTTACCTTAGAAGGCGAAAATCATACTTTTGGTTCTTACTTAGCTGCATTAAAATTGAAAAAAGAAAACTTTAATGCCCAAATAGCTATTGGATATAGCGAATCAGATCTATTTAAACTCCTAGAATTTGGCAATTTTCAGCTAATTGGTGTCTCAATTGGCAGTGAAAACATGGTCAATCAAAGTAACATAATTACCGATCGAATTAGAAAGAATTTCGCATTACCCATCGCGGCAGGAGGATCTTTTGTAACCCATCACAAAACGCTATCCAAGACATGCCTAAACGTCGACTTATTCCAACCGAGTCCTAAAGAAATAAAATATTTACTGAAAGTTAATTGAAGCTCAGTGATTAAATAACTTTTTAAGATAAATATGTCTAAATTTGTTTACAATGTGTCAAATTTAGCTTACACTTTTTATTAAATTTGATACTAAGTCAGAGATCCCTTCATTGACCAAGAGAGAGAGTAAAGTAAGAGCTGCTGATCAGATA
>CACELY010000004.1 GCA_902560505.1 uncultured Alphaproteobacteria bacterium | reverse complement strand
ATAACTTCTGCTTGTTCAACCTCTGCCCATTGTATAGGCAATGCAGTTGAGCAAATACAGCTAAACAAGCAAGATGTAGTGTTTGCAGGAGGAGGAGAAGAATTAGATTGGACACTCTCCTGTCTTTTCGATGCAATGGGTGCAATGTCCAGCAAATATAACGATACACCAGAAAACGCTTCAAGAGCGTTCGACAGAGATAGAGATGGTTTCGTTATTGCAGGTGGCGGTGGAGTAGTTGTTGTAGAGGAGTTAAACCACGCAATTGCTAGAGGAGCAAAAATATATGCTGAGGTCACAGGTTATGGCGCAACCTCCGATGGTTATGACATGGTAGCACCATCAGGCGAAGGAGCTGAGAGATCAATGAGATTAGCCTTGGCCTCTTTGAACGGTAGGAAGGTTGATTATATTAATGCACATGGTACTTCAACTCCAGCAGGAGATGTCACTGAGATACAAGCGGTTAGAAACGTATTCAGTGAAGAAAAACAACCTTTAGTTGCTTCCACGAAATCACTTACTGGCCATAGCCTAGGTGCCGCAGGTGTCCAAGAAGCTATTTATTCACTGATTATGATGGAAAATAACTTTATATCTGCAAGTGCCAATGTTTTTAATTTGGATGAAGAAATCAATCCCAATGAAGTATCTACTGGATTGGTCGAAGGTATTGAATTAGATACTGTTTTATCGAATAGCTTTGGGTTTGGAGGTACCAATGCATCAATAGCCTTAAGCAAATTTACTGGATAACTTCCTTGTCTGGCCTCATGAAAAATAAAAAAGGTTTGGTTATGGGTGTAGCCAACCAGAGGTCTATAGCATGGGGAATAGCTGAAGTATTAAGTGCAGAAGGAGCATGTTTAGCTTTAACTTATCAGGGTGAAAACTTTAAAAAAAGAGTAGAGCCATTGGCCCAGGGTTTAGGCTCAAAACTCATATTTGATGTTGATGTCACAGATGAAAGTTCGGTTGATAGATGTTTTAATCATTTATCAAAGGAGTGGGGATCGCTAGATTTTGTAGTACATGCGCTTGCTTTTTCTGACAAATCTGAACTGTCTGGTAGGTTTATCAATACTTCGAGGCAGAACTTTTTAAACTCTCTGGATATATCGTGTTTCAGCCTAATTGATGTCTCAAAGCGATGCTCTCCTCTTATGAAACAAGGTGGAGCGATTTTAACGCTGAGTTATTTAGGTTCGCAAAGAGTTACTCCAAATTATAATGTGATGGGAGTAGCAAAAGCCGCTTTGGAATCATCGGTTAGATATCTTGCAAGTGACTTGGGTGAAGACGGGATTAGAGTGAATGCTATTAGTGCCGGACCAATGAAAACACTCGCGGGAGCTGCTATAGGTGGAGCGAGAAGAGTTTTCCGTCTTTCCGAGCAAAATTCTCCCTTAAAGTCAAACCCGACATTAAAATCAGTAGGGGGTACAGCTGCGTTTTTACTGAGTGATTATGGAATGCACGTTTCTGGGGAAGTAATCTTCGTAGATGGTGGTTACCATGTTATGGGTATGCCGAAACTAGATAATATTGAGAAGGCATGAGTTGGTAGATTTCTCTCTTATTTCTGATACCTACGATAAAATCCATCAGCATTTAGTTGAGACGCCTTTATTAGAATCGCCTTTCCTAAGTGAACGACTAAATAAGCGTGTTTTTATCAAAGCTGAGTGCCTACAAAAAACAGGTTCTTTTAAATATAGAGGAAGTTGGTCTTCTTTTGTAAATAATGACTTCGAAGACTTAAAAAAGGGTGTATTGGCGTACTCCTCTGGAAATCATGCTCAGGGCATAGCAGCCGTTGCAAATCAACTTAAAATTCAAGCTACAATTATTATGCCAAAGGATGCTCCTAGACTTAAGATAAAAAATACACAGTCATATGGAGCTAATGTAGTCTTTTACGATCGAATAAAAGAAAGTAGAGAAGAGATTGGTGAAAAGCTGCAGAAAGAAAAAAATTTAAAGCTTATACGACCTTATGATGATCCCTTTGTAATTGCTGGACAAGGCTCTCTGGGAATTGAGCTAATCAATCAAGCAAAAAGGATGAAATTGGATGCAGCAGATGTACTAGTTTGTTGTGGAGGAGGTGGATTAGCTTCAGGTATAAGTTTAGCTTTTCAGGGATTAAACGAGAATTTTAAAGTTAGAACTTGTGAACCTGAAAATTTTGACGATATGGCTAGATCATTAAAGCAAAAAAGTAGAGTAACGAATAAAGCGATGGATGGATCTATTTGCGATGCTATTTTGACTCCCACGCCAGGGGAGTTAACTTTTGAAATTCTTGAAAAGTATGCAGCTCCTGGTCTAGTTGCTAGCGATGCGCAAGCTCTTGAGGCAATGAGTTTATTATTTTTGCACCATAATTTAGTTGTTGAGCCTGGAGGTGCTATCTCACTAGCAGCAGCATTAAATCAGTATGAAAAAATTGATTCAGATGTGCTCATCATTGTCTGTACCGGTGGAAACGTGGATCCAGTCATTTTTTCAAGAGCTTTAGATTTAATTGATTTCAAATATTAAGCATACTTTTTTAGTAGTTGCTTCGTAAGGCGTTTTTTATATCTACGTTGTCTTTGTCGGCTCTTGGTTATATTGGCTCGCCAATGTTCACGTTTATCTTTTACGATCTCTTCGAAATCTTGGGCTACTTCTATATTGTCGGCGTCTATTTCATATGTTCTTTTGGTCATGTATTAATAAATAGCCGTAATGAAAGATAATCAAAAAAAACATTTACAAATGTTCACTTTTTGTTCTACTTTTGCCTATGAGTATGTACGAATCATATAAATCTATTTCAAAAAAAATCACTTTGAGAGATGTGAAAAAATTATTCAAAGAAAATGAAAAGACTTGGAATGACTTTATTCGTTTAGACGGCCAAACTATAATTTTTAACGGCTGTACAGTTCAAATTTCCTGTAATTTAGATAGCTCTGTAGTATTTAAAACCAGAGAGGAAAGACACAGTGAGTGCCTTCAATATATAATGAGTTGTCTTGAATTCGGTCTAGACACAAAGATTTGGAATGAGGAGATTTTAACGGAAGTTAATACGCTTTACGAGACAAGTTAAATCAACTTTTAATAGCAGCCTAAAAAATGTGATTAGAGGCTCTTTTCTTGAAAAATTTATACTAAGGAAGAAATATTTCCCCAAATCTTAATAAAAATAAAAGATATTTTTTAAAAAATTTTTTGTTAATTTCTATACAAAGAAGCGGGTGGTAAGTTAAGTCTAAAAAATAAAGTACGTGCACACTAAAGAGTAAAGTTTTACAAATGATTGATAGAGAATTAAACAGATATACAAGTGGCCACTTAGACCGTATCACAAATGTTTTGTATGAAAAGGGTATAGATCCAAATTGGGTTACGTTATTGGGATTAGCCTTAGCTTTTCTATGCTTTATAGCCTTATCATTCGGGCTATTTTATTTGGGATTAATATTAATCCTAATTAATCGATTTTTAGATGGTATAGACGGTAGCTTGGCACGGCTTGGCACACCAAGAAAGTTTGGTGCTTTTTTTGATATTACGTCCGACTTTGCATTCTATGCTTTAATCCCTTTGGGTTTCGCAGTTTTTTCCCCGTATGAGAATGCATTGCCGACAGCTTTTTTACTAGCGGCTTTTTATGTGAATGGATCAAGCTTTCTTGCCGAAGCTATCATAATAGAAAAATATAATATTAAAATTGACCAAGCGGATAAGGGATTTTTTTACTCTTCTGGATTGATTGAGGGTTTTGAAACTATATGTTTCTTTTTATTTATTTGTCTTTTTCCAAATGGCTACTCTAACGCTGCGTACATTTTTTTTACTCTAACACTATTAACGCATGTCATTCGGGTATTTAAATCATTTAAGCGGTTTCTATGATTTATTGAACTCTGTTTATAATCCTTTCGTTTTGAGGATCATATGGACTATCTCGAACTATCTCTGCGTCCCAAAATGCATCATCGATTTTTATCCTAAGTTTTGTACCTACTTCAGAAAATGAGGACTTAACATAACCTATACCAATACTTTTTTGAAAATGTACTGAATACCCTCCCGAGGTTAATCTACCAAGTATAGACTCTTCTGTTTCATTGTATAATGCTTCTCGTCCCCAGGGATCAATACCCTTTGGACCATCTATAAGTAGAGTTACACATGACACCTCTGTTTTCCTTTTTAGTAGGGCGTCTTTCCCTAAAAAGTTTTTATTAATATCCACAAATCTACTAAGATTAGACTCGAAAGGCCCAGCGTCTCTTCCAAGATCTGATCCAAATGCTTTGTAGGATTTTTCCTGCCTCAGCCAATTTTGTGCTCTGGCCCCAACTAATTTCAAATTAAACTCTTCCCCTGAACTCAGTAATATATCTAGTAAGTAATTTTGCATCTCAATTGGATGATGGAGCTCCCAGCCGAGTTCACCTGTATAAGCAACTCTAAGAGCTCTAACTGGACACATACCAATTTCAATATCTCTGTATGAAAGCCATGGAAACTGTTTATTTGACAGAGTTTCATCAGGATCTTCACTTACAACTAATTTTTTTAAAAAATTTCTGGATTTTGGTCCAGCGATTGAAAATACACCCCATTGGCTGGTACAGTCATAAATGCTTACATCATCGAATTTGCTGTCACTCAAGGACTTATGTAAATAATCAGAATCATATTCAGTCCAAGCTCCGGCTGAAATCAGATAGTAGTTCTCCTCGGAGAGACAAACTATTGTATATTCAGTCCGAATAGTCCCTAAAATAGATAAAGCGTAGGTGAGATTAATTCTTCCCTCACTAGGTAACTTATTACAAGTAAACCAATCTAGAAACTTTTTTGCATTTTTTCCATTAACAAGGTGTTTTGTGAAAGAGGTTGAGTCAATAAGGCCTAAACCTGATCGAATTGCTTCTGCTTCATTTTTAGAATATTCCCACCATCCACCCCTCTTGAAGCTTCTAGATTTCTTATCATCGAAGCCATTTCTAGCAAAATAGTTGGGTCGTTCCCACCCATTAACCTGACCGAATTGCGCTCCTAATTCCTTAAACCTACTGTAAGATGGTGCCGTTCTTAAAGGTCGGCATGCTTCTCTCTCTTCATCAGGGTGATGCAAGATAAAAACGTGTTCATAAGCTTCTTCATTCTTTCTCATTGCGTATTGAGTGGTCATCCAATTCCCGTATCTCCTTGGGTCGAGAGATCCCATATCTATTTCTGCTTCTCCATCAATAATCAATTGTGCTAAATAGTAACCTGCTCCACCAGCAGCAGTTATACCAAATGAAAATCCTTCAGCGATCCAAGCATTTCTTAACCCTGGAACTGGCCCTAGTAATGGATTTCCATCTGGCGTGTAACAAATGGGGCCATTATAGTCATCTTTTATTCCGAGGTTTTCGCTCGATGGAATTCTATGGATAAAAGACATGTATTCTTTTTCTATTCTCTCTAGATCAAGAGGAAACAAATCAGATCGAAAATTTTTTGGTACCGTGAATTCGAATTTTGCTGGTGCGTTTTTTTCATATGGGCCTAATATCCAACCTGATCGTTCCTCTCTTACATACCACTTTGCATCAGCATCTCGAATAACAGGATGCTCTCCGTTTTGTTCTCTATACTTTTGAAGCTCCGGATCTTTTTCTGTAACAATATATTGATGCTCCACAGGAATAGCAGGAATTTTTATTCCCAACTTCTTTGCTGTAGCTTGAGAATGGTTTCCTGTAGCCGTAATCAAATGTTCGCACGTAAAAGATATTTTTTCCCCAATTGGAACAAGGTTTCCCCCTTTCTCTTCCATATAATCACAGGATATTTTCCAAGTATCTTTTTCATAATTAAAACTTTTCGCTTCAATTTTTCTTACAATTTGCACACCTAGATCTCGTGCTGCTTTTGCCATAACTTGAGTTACGTCTGCTGGATTGATATAACCATCTGTCGGATGAAATATTGCTCCAACAAGATCAGATGTTTTAATAAGAGGCCATCTCTCATTAATTTCTTGAGGTGTAAGCCACTCATATGGAATTCCAACTGTTTCTGCTGTTGACGCATACAGTTTATATTCATCCATTCTTTCATTGGTCTGAGCCATCCGTAGGTTGCCAACCTGTGAGAACCCAACAGACATCCCAGTTCGTTTTTCTAATGATGGATATAACTTTAGAGAATAGTCATGTATGTGTGACGTTGCGTAGGACATATTGAATAGTGGAAGAAGACCGGCTGCATGCCATGTTGAACCTGAGGTAAGCTCGTCTCTTTCTAAAAGTAAGACGTCTTTCAAACCCTTTAACGCGAGATGGTATGCTATACTCACTCCTACAACACCACCACCAACGACAACAGCCTGATAATTAGTCTTCATGTTCCCCCCAAAATTCTTTCCTTTTATCAAAAAAAGGTATAATAAAGCGTACTAATTATTCTCATAGTATTTTAGACTAGGTATTATATATGTCTAACAAAAAGAAAGTTTTTATAAAAACATATGGCTGTCAAATGAACCAATATGACAGTGAAAAGGTGGTTTTAGATCTCGAAAAAAATCACTATGAACAAACAGGGGACATTCAAGAAGCTGATATGGTGTTGCTGAATACTTGCAACATTAGAGAGAAAGCTGCTGAGAAAGTCTATTCGGAGCTGGGTAGAATAAAAAAATTCAAGGATCACAACACTAATTTAAAAATCGGTGTTACTGGATGCGTAGCACAAGCAGAATCTTTGGAAATATTTAATAGGCAGCCAGCGGTAGACTTTATTGTTGGTCCTCAATCATATCATAAATTTCCTGAGATCATCTCTAAGTTGAAAGATGGTAAGAGAAATATAATTGAAACGAGCTTCGAAGCTTCAGACAAATTTAATAGCATTGCTTCCTTGACAGGGACACCTAAACCATCGGCTTTTGTAACAATTCAAGAGGGTTGCGACAAATTCTGTACTTTTTGTGTTGTTCCCTACACACGGGGAAAAGAGGTGTCTAGAAGTCAAAACGATATTTTAAGCGAGATAAAAGAAAGTGCAAAAAAAGGTGTGAAAGAAGTAATTCTTTTAGGACAAAATGTTAATTCATATAATTTTGAGGGCATAAGTTTTTCATCATTGATTTATTCGATAGCAGAAATAGATGAGATAAAGAGAATTCGATTCATGACTTCTCACCCAAGGGATATGACCGATGAATTGATAAATGCCTTTGGAGCAATCCCTAAATTAATGCCTTTTTTACATCTTCCGGTTCAATCAGGAAGCAATAGAATTCTGAAGTCAATGAATAGAGGTCATGTGGTTGAAGAATATAAAGGAATAATTAACAAGCTAAGATTGGTGAGAAAAGATATTTGCTTTTCAAGTGATTTCATAGTGGGATATCCAGGGGAAACTAATAAGGATTTTCAGGAAACCATTGATTTATGTAAACAAGTTCAGTTCGCACAAGCTTACAGTTTCAACTATTCGTCGCGACCTGGAACACCAGCTTCAAGAAAAGAAGAGCTGGACGAGAACTTAAAAAAGACAAGATTGCATGTCTTACAAGATTTATTAAATAATCAGCAGACAAGCTTTCTCAACGAACAGAAAGACAGAATACATAAAGTGTTGTTTGAGAAAGTTGGCAGGGGAATTGATGAGTATGTAGGTAGAACTGAGCAGTTTTCTCCAGTTACTGTGGTGAGTAAAGAGAACATAGTAGGAGAGATACGAATGGTAAAAATTAATTCAGTTATGTCACACTCGTTGAAAGGTGTTTTAAAATAAATTGCTACCGGAATATTGAATAATTTTCTTATGATAATAATATAAAAGGAATGAGGTCATTATATAAATAATATGGGTTTCATAGAAAGCTCAAATACTCTCCGTTTCAGTTCTAACAAGTTACTGATAGAACTCTGTGGCCAACTAGATATAAATCTTTCTAAGATTGAAAGCTGGGCAGGGGTTCAGATAGTGCGTCGTGGAAATGCCTTGTCTATCTACGGCGCTAAGGAAGATTGTGAAATTACAAGAAAGTTAATTAGTGACTTATACTCAGATATTAAGCACGGAAAAACTTTAGATGAACGTGAGTTGGACCTTTATTTCCAACAAATTGAAGACGAAAAAGTCAAAAAAATTAAAAGAAAATATGTAAGTGATGAAGTTGTGAATATAAAAACAAACTACCTAGAGATAAAAACTCAAAAAAAATTAGTACAGGCAAAATCAAAAAATCAAAATTCTTTTATTAACTCAATTCTAAGTAAGGAGCTGGTCTTTGGAATTGGCCCAGCTGGGACGGGAAAAACATATCTAGCTATTGCTGTTGGAGTTTCTTTGTTTTCTCAAGGTTTGGTTGAGAAAATTGTTTTAACTAGACCAGCTGTCGAGGCAGGAGAAAGATTAGGTTTTTTGCCTGGCGACATGAAAGAAAAGGTAGATCCCTATATGCAACCTCTATACGATGCGCTGAATGACTTTTTACCTGGTAAAGTTGTATCAAAAATGTATGAGAGGGGTTCGATAGAAATAGCTCCTTTAGCTTTTATGAGAGGGAGAACGCTAAAAGATTCGTTTATTGTTTTAGATGAGGGCCAAAATGCATCACCTTCACAGATGAAAATGTTTTTAACTAGACTTGGAATAGGTTCAAGAATGGTTGTTACAGGTGATATAACTCAAATTGATTTGCCCAAAGGATTAAAAAGTGGATTGGTTGATGCATCAGAGGTTTTGTTGAAAATGAAAGAAATTGATTTTATTAAATTCAGTGATGTTGATGTCGTAAGACATTCTTTAGTAAGAAAAATAGCTACAGCTTACGAAAAAAAACTTGATACAAAGCGTAAACTTTGAAAACTAAAAAAAATGACAGTTAGAGTATCAGTAAATTATAATGATCCAAGATGGAAACGCTTTGACTTAACCAGATATGTGAGGTTATTAGTATCTAAAGTTGTTCAGCTTCATCAGATCAAATCAACTGATTTTTCTATGTCAATTTTAGCTTGTAGCGACGCTAAGATTAAAGAGCTAAATAGGCAATACAGAAAAAAAAATAAAGCAACAAACGTTTTAGCGTGGCCAGCTATCCATTGTTTTTTTAATTTTGATCAAAACTATCAGTCTTTTAATAGAAAGAATTATTTGTTTTTAGGAGATATAGCAATATCTTATGAAAGATGTCTAAGAGAAGCATCAGTCCAGAATATTCAATTCAACAAACATTGCTGTAAATTGTTAGCTCATGCAATACTTCATTTATTGGGTTACGAACATGATGTATCTGTGAGGACTAAGAGAATGCAGTTAATGGAAACCAGGGTTTTAAATTCTGTCCTGACAAACAAACCAAAGTTAAATAACATCTAGTTAGAGTTTAAAGTTCATGTTTAATTTATTCGTGAGAAAATTTTTAGGCGTATCGCCTCTTAAAAAAAAGCCCGTAGATTTGGGTGAGAAGAAAATAATAGAGCCATCGAACAAACACATTGTACAAAAAGAAAGATCTTTTAATCTACATAATCAAAGAGTTGATGACGTTGCTATACCAAAGGCAGATATTGTGGCCGCACCTGACAAGATCACTTTGTCGGAACTCACAAAAATATTTAGAGAATCAAACTTAACTAGGGTGCCTATATTTAAAAGTACTCTGGATAATCCAATTGGTTTTGTGCATTTGAAAGATCTGGCTCTCAGAAATGGTTTTGGTAAGCAAAAAAAATTTAATATTAAAGATTTAATTAGACCTTTAATATATGTTCCTCCCTCGATGACATTGGGAACTCTATTACAAAAAATGCAAGCTGAGCGTATTCATATGTCACTGGTTATTGACGAATATGGAGGGGTCGAGGGGCTGTTAACAATTGAAGATCTGTTGGAGCAGATAGTTGGCGAGATAAATGATGAACATGAGCTTAAAGAAGATCTTTTATGGAGCAGAGAAAAAGAAAACGTTTTCATAGTTAACGCTAGACTAAACTTAGAGGATTTTAAATCTCAGGCTGGTGTTGACCTAACAAAAAGAAGAAATGGTGAAGAATATGATACTATCGGAGGCTTGGTGTTTAATATCACCAACCGAATACCTTCCCGAGGCGAAGTAGTAACAGATCCCTCAGGAAATGAATTTTCAGTATTAGAGGCAGACCCTCGAAGTATAAAAAGATTGAGGCTAAATTTAAGAAGTTGATTTGTGATATCTAGGATAACAATACTTTTAAAGTCTGTCCTTTTAAAATTTTTTTTATTAGGCCTAGCACTAGCCTTTACACAAGAACCATTTAACTTACCTTATTGTACGTTTTTGGTTTTACCTCTAGCTTCCTTTTTAGCGATAAGACTTCTAAAAACTCCTAAACAGTATTTATTAGGTGGGTTTGCTTTCGGTCTCGGTTATTTCGGTTTAACTTTCATCTGGATAATTAACCCCTTTTTGGTTGACCCTCAAAAGAATATGTGGCTGGTGCCCTTTGCTTATCCTCTTTTTGTCTCATTACTTTCTCTTTTTTGGGCTCTTGCATTTTATATTTCTCGCTATTTCATGCGGGATGAACAGCAAAACCGTGACAAAGTATTATGTTTGTCAATCGTTTTTGCAACAGCTGAGTTATTCCGATGTTATCTGTTTTCAGGATTCCCATGGGCAATACTATCTTACGCTTGGTTAGATACTCCGGTATCTGTATTTGTAACCTGGCTTGGGCCGTATATTTTTAATTCGATAATCATTATTACAGGCTTCAACTTATTCTATTCTTTACCCGTGACCAGTACCTTCAAAGCAATTTTTCTCTTTGCCGCGCTTTTGGGCTTACAGAATAAATTTTTAGATAGTGGCTTCGAAGAAGCTAATCAATATTTAACCGTAAGGTTAGTCCAACCTAATATCAAACAGAGAGATAAGTGGAAAAAGGAGAATGAATTAAATCATATGAAGATATTAATTGACTTGAGCAATGCAAGTCCCAAACCTGATCTAATTGTATGGCCAGAAACTGCTGTTTACTGGCTTCCAGAGGAAAATCCAAAGAAACTTAAAGTTATAGCTGAACAGGTGAAATCTCCATTGATATTTGGAGCGTTACGTTTCAACAGAGACACTAAAAAATTATTCAATGCAATTTTCTTGATTGATAGGGAAGGAAAAATTCAAAGCATTTATGACAAAACATTTTTGGTTCCTTTTGGAGAATATCTGCCTCTAGGAAGATTTCTGAAATATTTTAATATTTTTAATAACAGTTATCGTGCAGTTGATGGATTTAGTAGCGGCACGGGCTTGAAGTTAATAAACAACTCAGGGTTTCCAATATTTCTCCCACTTATTTGCTATGAAGCACTGTTTTCAAATGAAATTTTAGGAGTAGTTAAAGAGGCACAATGGATATTAAACATAACAAATGATGCTTGGTTTGGGAATAGGGGCGGTCCAAAACAACACTTAAAAATTGCAAGAATGAGAGCTTTGGAAAATAATATCCCCCTAATAAGAGTTTCAAATAATGGTATTTCGGCCAAGATTTCAAATAATGGAAAAATTGAAAAACATATCGCTTTAAATAAAAGAGAGTTTTTAGATATTGAGCTCGGTTTGAACATCAAAAGACAAACTACATTTTACACAACTATTGGGAAAAACATCTCATCATATTTCCATTTAGTGCTTTTATTACTTCCTATTTTATATTATTCAATATTGAAAAATAGAAAAAAGGGAGGATAAAGTGGCTAGAAAAGATTACATGTTCACTTCTGAGTCAGTTTCAGAAGGGCACCCCGATAAAGTATGTGACCGAATTTCTGATGCAGTCTTAGACTTCTGTTTAAAAAAGGATAACTTTGCCAGGGTAGCATGTGAAACTTTCGCAACAACTAACACCGTTGTAGTTGGAGGTGAAGTGGGTTTTCAGTCTGATTCTCTTTCTCAGTCTCTTGCTTCTGAGTTAAAGCCCCTTGTTGTCAATGTAGTAAAGGAGATTGGGTATGAGCAGGAAGGATTTCACTGGAATAACTTAAATGTATCAAATTTTATTCATCAACAATCCAGTGATATCTCTCAAGGAGTTGATAAGGATGGAGCTGGTGATCAGGGTATAATGTTTGGGTATGCAGTCAATGAAACAGAGGATTTAATGCCCGCTCCAATTCAATACTCCCATTTAATTTTAAAATCTTTGGCAGATGCTAGGCATAATAAGATGGCCACCAGTTTGGGACCAGACTCCAAATCCCAACTTACAGTGAAGTATGAAAATGGCAGCCCGGTTAGCGTTGAGTCAATAGTTTTATCTACTCAGCACCTTGACCCATCGCTTTCATCGCATGATGTAAAAGAAATAGTGCAGCCATATATTTTGGAAGTAATCCCGGATAAATGGATCTCTAAGGACACCATTTGGCATATAAACCCAACTGGGAAGTTTGTAATTGGAGGGCCAGATGGTGATGCAGGCTTGACGGGCAGAAAGATAATTGTGGATACTTATGGCGGGGCAGCACCTCATGGAGGAGGAGCATTTTCTGGCAAGGACCCAACTAAAGTGGATAGATCGGCTGCTTACATTTCGAGGTATCTAGCTAAAAATATAGTTGCAGCTGGACTTGCACCGAAGTGTCTTATTCAACTTTCTTATGCTATCGGGGTTCCAGAGCCATTATCAATATATGTAGATACTTATGGCACGGCGACTAAATATGAAAAAAAATTAGAGGAAATATTGCCAAAAGTAGTAGATTTGTCTCCAAAGGGTATAATTGAAAAACTAGGTTTAAGAAGACCTATTTACGAAAAAACTGCAGCCTATGGACATTTTGGAAGAGCACCAGAAATTGATGGTGGTTTTTCCTGGGAAAAAACAGATCTTATAGATCTTTTGGCAAAACATCTTTAATCAGAGAAAGTCTTTGTCAGACTTACATAACTATTCAAACCTTAGGTTGATAAAGACGTTTGGGCGGTTAAAGGGAAGACCTCTCTCAAAAAACCAAAAATTAGGCTTGGCATTATATAAGCAAAAGTACAATTTCTTTTTAGAAACAGAGAAAAGAATTTGGCTTGAAGTTGGTTTTGGGAATGGATATCACCTAGTAGAGCTGGCAAAGAGAAACTATGATAAACTTATTGTAGGAAGTGAAGTCTATGAAAATGGCGTTGCTACTGCATGTTTTTCACTTTTTCAAAATAAAATACAGAACGCAAAAGTTTTCCATGGGGACGTAAGAAATATGTTGAACTTATTTAAACATAAAACTGTTGACCGATTTTACATTTTGTTCCCAGATCCTTGGACAAAAAAGAGACATAAATCAAGAAGACTACTCTCATCGTCCAACATCGGATATTTTTCAAAAATTTTGAAATCAAAGGGTCATATTTGTATAGCCACTGACGTGGAAGACTATTGCATAGAGATTGAAGATACTTTTTCGAATTTAGATCAATTTGAAACGATACACGTTTCACCCAAAGAGAAAAACTTAAATTTTTTCTTGGATGTTAAAACAAAATATGAGCAGAAAGCAATTAACAAAGGATTATCTCCTTCTTATCTTATTTACAAAAAGGTCTAACACTGCTAACAGTCAGAGGAATTTGAGTTCTAAGCTAATGATAACAGTACACAGATCCAAAGCACTGTCTGGACATATTTTAATACCGGGCGACAAATCTATATCACACAGGGCTATCATTTTTGGCTCTCTTTGTGTTGGGAAGACAACAATAAAGGGACTCCTAGAGTCTGAGGACGTTCAAAGAACAATTGAAGCTGTTAGACTGCTAGGGGCAAAGGTTGATAAAAAAAATGATAAATGGGAGGTTCTAGGTTTTGGGGTAGGGGGCTTTTCGAGTCCTGAAAATGTAATTGATTGTGGGAACTCAGGTACAACTTGCAGGTTGCTTATGGGAGCTATTTCGACAACTCCCATATCAGCGATATTTATTGGTGATAAGAGTTTATCTCAAAGGCCGATGGATAGAATAATAGAGCCCTTAAGTGAAATAGGTGTTAAATGCTCTGCGAGGGAAGGCTCTTTTTTACCAATAAGTCTAGAAGGGGTATCGAGTGCGATGCCTAGCGAGCTTGAGGCAAAGATTGATTCTGCGCAGGTAAAATCTGCGGTATTGTTAGCGGGCCTCAATAGTCGTGGCACAACAAAATATGTGGAGAGAACTTTGACGCGTGACCATACCGAAAGAATGTTATTGTTTTTTGGAGGCAAGATAAAAACCGAGAAAACCGAAAAAGGGTATGCTCATTACCTACAAGGACTACAAGAACTTAAACCACAAGAAATTACGGTGCCTTCAGATCCATCATCTGCATCTTTTTTTATAGCTGCAGCTTTAATGGTAGAGGGCTCAGATATTACAATAAAGAATATCTGTATGAACGAAACAAGAATAGGTTTTCTGAAAGTTGTAAACAAGATGGGAGCAAATATCGAGATTAAAAACAAAAGCACCATGTGTGGCGAGCCTATAGCAGATTTAAGAGTAAAGTTCTCAAGGCTCAGGGGTGTTGAGGTGCCAAAAAATCTTGTTGCTTCAATGATTGATGAGTTTCCCATTTTAGCTGTATTGGCGTCTTTAGCAGAAGGTAAAACTGAAATGAAGGGGATAAGGGAGCTTAAAGTAAAAGAGAGCGACAGGATTTTTTCAATGTCCAAGGGCTTGAGGGAGTGTGGAGTTGATGTTTTTTTCGGAGATGACTATATGACTGTTGAGGGAATGAGGGAAGTAAGAGGAGGGCAGTTAATAAATACATTCAACGATCATAGAATAGCAATGTCATTCATTTGTCTAGGCCAAGTAACCCAACAACCTATTGAAATTAGCGAATCCTTATCAATTGATACAAGCTTTCCTGGATTTATTGAGAAGTTTAACGAAATTGGAGCAAACTTATCGACTCAAACGAACCAATAATTATTGCAGTAGACGGTCTTTCAGCTTCAGGAAAAGGTACTATTGGAAAGATAATTGCTAAATATCTCAAATTTCCTTATCTCGATACTGGTCTTCTGTATCGTGCAGTGGCATATAAATTTTTAGAATCAAAAATTAGCGTCTCAACTGATAATGCAATTCATGTTGCAAAAAAAATAAAGCTCCAAGACCTTGATAATCCAGAGCTAAGGCTTGAGAGTTGTGGTAATTTGGCTAGTAAGCTTGCAGAAAGTGATAGAATAAGAGATGAACTAATTTTTTTTCAAAGAGATTTTCCTAAGAAAAAAGTCGGTGCAGTTTTAGATGGTAGGGATATAGGTAGTGTTATTTTCCCTGATGCTAAAATTAAGCTTTTTGTTATTGCAGATCTTGAAGTAAGAGCTCAGCGACGTCAAGCAGACTATAAAAAAATGGGACAAGAGTATTCCCTTAGAGATCTGACCGAGAAACTCAAGGAAAGAGATAAAAGAGACAAAACTCGAAAAGTCTCACCGTTGATTTGTATGCCAGATGCAATTGTTTTTGATAATTCCGAAATCTCCTTTGAAAGATTGAATAAAGAAATTATTGAAATTGTGGAAAAAAAGTATAAAAGTCTAAATCTTGATATAAATATTAAGAAAAAGAGTTAAACGACCTAGTCTTTTTTAAGGAGATAGTTAATGGAAACAGCTAGCAAATTGGCTGAATTTGAAGCTCTACTTGAGGAGAGTTTTGAGAGCGGGACACCGAAAGAAAATACTGTTGTAAATGGCACAATCATCGCTATTGAAGCGGGTCAGGCTATTATTGATATTGGTTATAAAATGGAAGGTCGCGTTGATGTTAGAGAATTCACAACTTCTGTAAGTAAAGATGGGGAATTAAAAATTGGTGATAAAGTAGAAGTCTACTTGGAACGTGTGGAAAATGCTAAGGGCGAGGCTGTTGTAAGCAGGGAAAAGGCTAGACGCGAAGAAGCCTGGGATAAATTAGAAAAGGCTGCAAAAACTGAGGAGAGAGTGGACGGTATAATTTTTGGCAAAGTAAAAGGTGGCTTTACCGTTGATTTAGACGGGGCAATTGCGTTTTTACCCGGCAGTCAAGTTGATGTCCGTCCTATAAAAGATACAAATCCTTTAATGAATGTACCTCAACCATTTCAAGTTTTAAAAATGGATAGAAAAAGAGGGAACATAGTAGTATCTAGGCGAGCAGTATTAGAGGAATCTCGTGCAGAACAAAGAGCGGAACTTGTAGGAAATTTAGCAGAAGGTAATACCGTTGACGGTATAGTTAAAAATATAACGGACTATGGCGCGTTCGTGGATCTAGGAGGGTTAGATGGTCTTCTTCATGTAACAGATATTGCATGGAAGAGAATTAATCATCCTTCCGAGGTGTTGAATTTAGGAGACTCTATTAAGGTCCAAATCATAAAAGTTAATAAAGAAACCAATAGGATAAGTCTTGGAATGAAACAGTTGGAGATAGATCCGTGGGCAGATGTTGAAGGGAGATTTCCGATCGGATCAAACCAAAAGGGTATTGTAACGAATATAACAGATTATGGTGCCTTTGTTGAATTAGAGGCGGGCGTAGAGGGTCTTGTACATGTGTCGGAAATGTCTTGGACCAAGAAAAATGTCCATCCAGGAAAGATATTGTCGACTAGTCAGGAAGTGGAGGTTATGGTTCTTGAACTCGATAAGGAGAAGAGAAGAGTCAGTTTAGGGCTTAAACAAATTCAAGGGAATCCTTGGCAAAATTTCGCAGAGGCTAACAAAGTGGGAGACATCCTTGAAGGTGAAATAAAGAATATAACTGAGTTTGGCTTATTTGTTGGGTTGGGCAATGATATAGACGGAATGATACATCTTTCAGATTTGGATTGGGAAAAAACAGGAGAAGAAGCACTCAAGGATCATAAAAAAGGAGACGTTATAAAAGCAAAAGTGACCGATATAGATGTCGAAAAAGAACGGATTTCATTATCTATAAAGGCATTGGAAAGGGATCCTTTTGACGAGGTTTCAAAAACTATTAAAAAAGGGAGTACTCTCACTGCAGTAGTGTCGAAGGTGGATGATGCAGGAATTGAAGTTGATTGTGATGGAGTTAAAGGTTTTATAAAGCGTTCCGATTTATCAAGAGATAGGAATGAACAGAGGCCAGAAAGGTTTTCTGAAGGCGACAAAGTTGATGCGAAAGTAATGAATTTGGATAAAGCTTCAAGAAAATTCAATCTTTCAATTAAGGCATTAGAGTTAGCAGAAGAGAAAGAAGCCGTTGAACAGTACGGTTCTACAGATTCTGGCGCCTCTCTTGGCGATATTCTTGGTGCAGCGCTTAAAGATCAAGACCAAAAAAGTTAAGAGATGTCCATCGAAGCAGAGGTTTTCGAGCAAGCAAAAAAGAGGGCAAGGAGAAAAGGTTTCTTATTTGCGCTTCTTTTAGTTTTTTTAATCTTGATTACAGTTATAATTCTTAATAGTTTTTTGGATTTTGAAAGAAAAGGCCCACATATAGCAAGGATAAAAATAGACGGCCCAATTTTCGATGATATAAACCTCAATAGACTAATTTACGAGCTGGGGCTTGACCCAAATGTAAAGGCTTTGATTGTTCATATAAATAGCCCGGGTGGTTCAGTTGTTGGAGCAGAGTCAATATTTGTAGCTTTGTCAGAATTGAGTAGAGATAAGCCATCTGTGTCTGTATTGGGTGAAACAGCCACCTCAGGCGGATATTTAATAGCGGCAGCGACGGACAAAATAATCTCACGGTCAAATACCCTAACAGGGTCTATAGGAGTGATACTTCAATATCCAAATTTATCAAAACTTTTGAAAAATATTGGAATTGATGTAAACACCATTAGATCGTCGGATCTAAAGGCATCTATCAATTTGTTTGAGCAACCAACGGCTAAAGCCATTGAGAAACATCAACAAGTCATAGATGAGACTTTTTTATGGTTCAAGGAAATAGTTGCTAATAAAAGGAAACTATCAGATGTTAATTTAGAGGAAGTATCGCAAGGGGGGGTCTTTACGGGCAGAAAAGCGAAAAAATTAGGTTTAGTTGATCTAATTGGAGGTGAGAGGGAAGCAATCAAATATTTAGAAGAAAAAGTCGATACTAGAGGACTTCCACTGGTTGATTGGACTACTAGTGCAGCGAGCTCACCATTATTTGATCTAATTTTTAGACAAGGTGATATATCTAACTTAGGAAAAACCTTTCTATCAAATAGTGGCTTCAGATTATATTCAATTCTTTTCTGATCAATATAATTTCTGTATACTAAAGAGATTGTAAAAGGTAGAATATGATTAAATCAGATTTGATAAAAAAGCTGGCAGAAGACAACCCTCACTTATACTACAGAGATGTAGAAAAAATTGTAGGCACTATTTTTGATGAAATCATAATCGCGTTAGAAAATGGAAACAGGGTAGAACTGCGAGGCTTTGGTGCATTTTCAACCAAAGATAGAAAAGCCAGAAGAGCAAGAAATCCAAAGACCGGTTCTGATGTAGATGTAAATCAAAAAACGGTTCCTTTTTTTAAGTGTGGTAAGGGTCTAAGGCAGAAACTTAACGAATCTTAATTTATGAATCTTTGGCGCTATATTTTTGGTGTTTCTTTATTAACTTTATGCACTTTGTTTGCGTTAGCCAACGATGATATGGTAATGGTAAGTTTACCTAACATACTGGGGACAGTCTCTGGTAAGAGTATATATTTACCAATCTATTTGCTTACTTCATTAGCAATACTTGTCGGAGTGATCATCGGGGTATTGATTGAATATTTGAGGAATTCTAAGTTACGAAAAGCATTTAATGAAAATAACAAGAAGCTTTTGAAGATTGAAAAAGAACTACAGAAGAATAAAGAAAAGTTTTTAACAGAAGAGGAAAAGATATTTGACCTTTTAGATTAATCGATGAAATATTTAATTAAAATATGTGGTATTACTTCTGAGAAAGACCTAAAGGCCGCTCAAAAACTTGGAGCTAATTTTGTTGGTTTTGTTCTTGTAGAAAAGTCAAAGAGATTTATTGACTTAAAAAAATTAGAGTCACTTGCCATTATGGTTAAAAAACCTTTAAAATCAGTTGCTTTATTGGTTGATCCTTCAGATGATTTTCTAGAAAAAGTACTTTTAAGTTCCAGAGTGGATTACATACAGCTACATGGTGAAGAATCACCAGAGAGGGTTGACGAGATCGCTAGGATAACTAATATTCCTTTAATAAAAGCAATTGGAGTTGAAAAGAAGAGTGATCTTCTTAATATTAAAAATTATGAGAGTTCTGTGGAGTATATATTGCTGGACTCAAAAGCGAAAGAAAATGGACATTTAAAGGGAGGAAGAGGAATTAGCTTCAATTGGAACATTATCAGAGGGTTTAATTTTAAAAAGCCTTGGTTTTTAGCTGGAGGACTTAATACAAATAATGTTATAGATGCAGTTAAGATAACAGGGGCTAAAATGCTAGATGTCTCGACTGGTGTGGAAACTAAACCAGGGGAAAAAAGTTTTGATAAAATGAAAGAATTTATTGGAAGGGTTAATGGAGAATTTATTTAAAGACACGGGATCAAATAGTTTCCGTAATGGACCTGATGATAAGGGCCGATTTGGAGATTACGGAGGTCGGTTCGTTTCGGAGACCCTTATGCCACTGATCATTCAATTAGAAAAAAGTTATCAAGAGCTTAAAAAAGATGATGGCTTCTGGAAAGAATATGAGGATTTGTTAAATAACTATGTTGGCAGACCAAGCCCAATGTACTTTGCCGAGAGACTTACTTCGTATCTAAATGGTCCAAAGATTTATTTTAAGCGAGATGAATTGAATCATACTGGAGCACATAAAATTAACAATGTTATTGGACAAATTTTATTAGCAAAAAGGATGGGAAAAAAAAGGATCATCGCTGAAACAGGTGCTGGTCAACATGGTGTAGCAACAGCAACAGTTTGCGCCAGATTTGGCTTAGAATGTATAGTTTTTATGGGTGAAACTGATGTTAAGAGGCAAGCTCCAAATGTTTTTAGGATGAAATTATTGGGCGCGAAGGTAAGGTCGGTAACATCTGGGAGAGGAACACTCAAAGATGCTATGAATGAAGCTTTAAGAGATTGGGTTTCAAATGTGGATAATACTTTCTATTGTATCGGAACAGTTGCTGGGCCGCACCCCTATCCAAAAATGGTCAGAGATTTTCAATCGATAATTGGGCGAGAAGCTAGAATGCAACTTGAAAAGATGGAAGGAAGAAAGCCTGATACCGTTGTAGCCTGCATTGGAGGTGGGTCAAACGCCATTGGACTTTTTCATGAATTTTTGGATGATGAGGATATTGATATAGTTGGAGTTGAGGCTGGTGGAGAAGGTATAGATAGTAGAATGAAGCATGCAGCTTCATTGACGGGAGGTTCTCCTGGTGTGCTTCATGGAAACAAAACGTATTTATTACAAGATTCTGAGGGACAAATAATTGAGGGTCATTCTATATCTGCAGGTCTTGACTATCCAGGTATTGGCCCTGAACATGCATGGCTTAATGATCTCGGTCGAGTAAAATATGTTTCTGTAACTGACTCTGAGGCGCTCGATGCATTTAAGCTATGCTGCAAGTTAGAAGGGATCATCCCAGCTTTGGAACCTAGTCATGCATTAGCTCACGTTATGAAGATTGCTCCTACATTGCCCAAGGATAAACTTATTCTTTTGAATATGTGCGGGAGGGGTGACAAAGATATTTTCACCGTTGCTGAAAGATTAGATGTCTCCCTGGTAAGTTAAGCAAGCCTTTTCTGAATTATTTCTTCAAAATCCTCACAGATCTTTTGTATTGAAGTTACGATTTTGTCTTTTTCAGCTTCAGAGAAATTTGATAGCACAAAAGACGATACTTCTTCTTTTGTACGCGGACGTCCTATGCCCAAGCGAACCCTGTTAAAGTCTTTGGTTCCTAAGTGCTGAGATATGGATCTAACACCCTTGTGCCCTGCATCTCCTCCACCCTGTTTGAACTTTATATTTCCTAATTCTAAGTCGATATCATCATAAATAACAAATATATTATCTTCACTAACTTTGAAAAACAGCTTAAATTTTGCTACACAAGAGCCTGAAAGGTTCATATAAGTCTGAGGCTTTACTAAAATAATTTTTTCAGAACCGAACAGTTTAGCCGAGAACATTCCGTCAAATTTGATTTTCCAGTCATCAAATTGGCAATGTGCGGATAAATGATCTAATGCCATAAAACCCAAATTGTGTCTATTTTTCAGGTGTACTGAACCAGGGTTTCCAAGGCCAACAATTAACTTCACTATCTAAGGCTACCCAATCTACTCTTGAGCAGTCTCTTCTTTTCCTTCTTCGATTGTATCGGTAGCCGTATCATCAGAATCTGTACTCTCATTTTCACTTGACTTTAATCCGCTTGGAGCTTGTATATTGGCCACAACAAAATCTCTTCCTTTTATTGTAGTTTCAGTTCCAGCGGGAAGCACGATATTCGATATAGTAATTGTATCACCAACCTCAAAGTCTTTTATATCTACTTCCAGCATTGATGGGATTTCCATAGCATTCACGATCAATTCCACTTCTGGTCTAACAACTGTTAGAACGCCTCCTCGCTTTATTCCCTTGCATATGTCTTGGTTGTTAAAAACAACAGGTATGAACAATTTAATTCTAGCAGTTTTTGACAACCGCATAAAATCAAGGTGAGTGGGCAGATCTTTCACAATATGTTTCTGAATGTCTCTACAGATTACCTGTATAGTTTTTCCTTCTACCGAAAGGTTAATCAATGTCGACATAAACTTACCTGCATTTAGCTTTTTTAATAACTCATTAAACTTTACGTTAATATTTAATGGATCTTCTGATCCTCCATAAACAATGCCAGGAACTAAGTCATTTCTCCTCGCCTCTCTTGCAGCCCCTTTTCCTACGCCTTCTCTTACGGTTGCTGTTAAAGACAAATTATCTGCCATCTTGGTAATCCTTAATAAAAAGTTCTAGAGTGTTCATATATTACTTCGATCTGAAGGTCAAAATTTTTTTAATTCGAATGAACGGATTTTGATAGGCTGCTTATAAAGTCTGAAACTTCACACTCCGATGCGCCCTTTTGAACTGTCTCTATTATAGCCGAACCGACTACAACCCCATCAGCTGAAAGAGAAATAGATTTTGCATCTTTGGGTGATTTTATTCCAAAACCAACACAAATAGGTAAATCAGTATATTTTTTTATTCTACTTATCTCATCAGCAACAACCTGCTTAACAGGGACTTTAGATCCTGTAACACCGGCGACCGATACATAATAAAGAAAGCCACTTGAATTTTCTAAAAGTGTTGGCAACCTCTGGTTATCACTTGTAGGCGTAAGTAACCTGATAAAATGGAGTTCGTGATTTAAGCAAAAGTTACATAATTCGCTATCCTCTTCAGGGGGCAAATCAACGATTATAAGTCCATCGACCCCAAGCTTCTTAATTTTTTCCACGAAGTTTTCTGATCCAAATTTATGTATAGGGTTGTAGTAACCCATCAAAATTATAGGAGTATCTTGATCATTCTTTCTAAAATTCTCAATCATTTGATATAAGTTTTCCATCTTGAACCCAGATTCTAATGCCTCATGACCTGCATCTTGAATGATTTTTCCATCTGCCATTGGATCAGTAAATGGCATTCCTATTTCTATAATATCTGCCCCCAGACTTGGTAATTTTTCAAGTAGGTTACTTGAATATTTGATGTTCGGGAATCCTGCCATTATAAACGGAATGAAAGCTTTTTTATCTTCAGCAGTCAATTGGTGGAATTTTTTATTAAGCCTTGACATGGAAACTCTATTTAAATTATTCACAACACTTGTTCTTTTTAGACAACGAAATAAAATTGATTAAAGTCTTATATAGTAATTAACTGGATAAGGGAATAAATAAAATGGGTTTTAAGACAGGAATTATTGGTCTTCCAAATGTGGGAAAGTCAACTTTGTTCAATGCTTTAACAAAATCCAAAAGCGCACAAGCAGCAAATTTTCCATTCTGTACAATAGACCCAAATATTGGTGAGGTAATGGTTCCAGACGAAAGACTTTTAAAGCTTTCAAAAATTTCAAAATCTAATGAAACAATACCTACCAAAATGACATTTATCGATATTGCTGGTTTGGTAAAAGGGGCTTCAAAAGGTGAGGGTTTGGGCAATAAGTTTTTAGCAAATATTAGAGAATGTGATGCGTTGGCTCATGTCACAAGATGCTTTGAGGATGAAAACATAACTCATGTTAACAACGCTATAGATCCAGTAGCTGATATCGATATTATTAATACTGAGCTCCTATTAGCTGATTTAGAAAGCGTAACAAAGCGAATAGAGAACTATAAAAAACGAGGTGGTAAGAAAAATGATGAAGTGCTTACCTTAGAATTTCTGGAGAAAGTTTTAAAACTTTTAGAAGACGGAATTCCAGTAAGACAGGGAAAATTTTTTGACGATGAGTTAAAAATGTTGCATTTATCTCAATTTTTAACCTCAAAACCTATATTGTTTATCTGTAATGTGGACGAAAACAGTGCAATAGAGGGAAACGAATACTCAAAAAGAGTGGAGGCTTTAGCAAAGACGCTAGAGGCCTCAACTTTAAATATTTCAGTTTCGATTGAGCAAGAGCTGAGCGAAATATCTGATGAGAATGAGCTAAAAGAGTTTTTGTTTGAAATGGGAATGGGATCCACTGGACTTGAAAAATTAATAAGGGCTGGGTATGATCTCCTAGGACTATGCACTTATTTCACTTCTGGCCCTAAGGAAACCAGAGCTTGGACAATAACTAATTCTACTTTCGCTCCAGAAGCTGCTGGAAAAATACACACTGACTTCAAAAAAGGTTTTATAAGAGCGGAAACGGTTAGCTATTCCGATTTCATATCAGCTGGCGGTTGGTTGAAAGCGAAGGAATTAGGAAGCGTAAGAAGTGAAGGAAAAGATTACTTAGTTAACGATGGTGATATTATGAACTTTCTATTCAGTTCATAAAATTTAATAATCAATTCTTGCTAAGTATAGGCCACCAGAGGGAGCTAATGCAGCACATCGACTTCGATCTTTAGACAATAGTATTTCCTGTATCTTTTTGCTTCCCCACTTTCCGCAGCCAACTTTCTCTAAGCAACCAACAATACTTCGAACCTGATGGTGCAAAAAAGATCTTGCTGAAAAATTTAATTGATAAACAACTCCGTCTCTTATGTCCTCAGACTGGATGCTAATTTTATCTATTGTTTTTATTGGACTAGATGCTTGACAAATTGAGGATCGAAATGCTGAAAAATCATGCCTACCTATGAGGTAATTTGCAGCTAGCTGCATATTTGATTTGTTTAAGCTATGCCTTACGTGCCAATATTGGTTTTTCTCGAAAGTTAAACCTGTTTCCCTGGAAAAAATTTTATATATGTAATGCCGCTTTATAGCAGAAAAGCGTGCGTGAAACGGTTTGTTAACAAGTCTAGCATTTAATATCGAAACTGGATATTTGTTAAGGTAATAATTAATTGCCTTTTGTACAGTTACACAATCACGTTTAGTTGCTAAGTCAACATGAGCAACCTGCCCGATAGCATGCACCCCCGCATCCGTTCTTCCTGCCCCGACTAAATTTTCACAATTCATATCAAGTTTTTTTATTGCATCAAATACAACTCCTTGTACGGTGGTTACACTATTTTGTACCTGCCAGCCATGAAATGGTGAACCATCGTATTCTATTGTTAGAGCATACCTATACATATCTTAAATTTATAAAAATGTTTAAATTACGAAAAAAATATTTAATTGTATATAAACCGATTTTCTACTAAACAACTATTAAAAAAGCTCAAGAAATAAAATGTCATCAAACGATAAAGATTATAAAGAAACCCTTTTCTTACCTAACACAAATTTTCCAATGAGAGCCAATCTACCTGAAAGGGAAACAGAGTGGTTAGCCCGTTGGGAAAAATTGAATATCTATAAGAAACTTAGAGAAGACATAAGTAACAGGAAAGTATTTGTTCTCCATGACGGCCCGCCTTATGCAAATGGAAACCTACATATTGGGCATGCGTTAAATAAAATTCTGAAAGATTTTGTAGTAAGGAGTCAACAAGTGTTGGGTAATGACAGTATTTATGTACCTGGGTGGGATTGTCATGGGTTACCTATAGAATGGAAAATCGAAGAGAAATATAGAGAGAAAGGGAGATCAAAAGAAGACGTGCCGATAAATAAGCTTCGTGAAGACTGTAGAGACTTTGCAAGCCATTGGATAGAAATTCAAAAAGAAGAATTTAAAAGGCTGGGAGTAACTGGTGATTGGGATAATCCATACTCTACCATGGACTATAATAGTGAAGCAGTAATTGCAGAAGAGTTTGTAAAACTGGTTATGAAAGGTGTTGTGTATAGAGGTTCCAAACCAGTCATGTGGTCCCCTGTCGAGAAAACAGCTCTTGCTGAGGCGGAGATTGAGTATAGAGATCACCGTAGTACTACTATCTGGGTTAGGTTCAGTATAGCCGATGGTGTTTTAAAGGGTTCCGATATTATAATATGGACTACAACACCTTGGACCATACCTTCAAATAAAGCGGTAGCTTTCAACAAATCCATCAAATATGGACTATATGAAATAGAAGAGGTTCAGATTGAAAGCTGGGCCAAGCCAAAAAACACTATCATACTTGCTGATAAGCTTGCTGAACAGACGATGGAAAGATCCAGGGTTACAAAGTATAAAAAAATACGAGAGTTGAGTTTGGATGATTTCAACGAGATTACTTTGATCCACCCATTTTCAAAGCTTGAAGGTGCTGAAAGCTTTTGGGATTATGCTGTCCCCTTAGTCGAAGCAGATCACGTTACCGATGATGCGGGGACTGGTTTCGTACATATTGCTCCAAGTCATGGAGCTGAAGACTTTGAAGTTTTCCTTAAGCGTGGATGGTTATCTCGTATGACAAATAATGTCGAGGATGATAGTAGCTTTTCAACAGCTGTTCCATTTTTCAAAGGCTTGCAAATATTTAACAAGAAGGGAAAAGAAGGCGAAGCGAATAGGGTCGTAATCCAAAAATTAATAGAAGCAAATAAGCTGATTGCTAGAGGTATTTTGGAACACTCATATCCTCATAGCTGGCGATCTAGAGCTCCAGTGATTTTTAGAAATACTCCTCAATGGTTTGTAAATATAGATAAGGATCTAAAGGATGGTAAAGATGAGTTTGGTAAAACCATACGGGAAAGAGCACTTCATTCGATAGATAAATTGGTAGAATGGGTTCCAAAAAGTGGTAGGAATAGGCTTTATAGCATGGTATCGACAAGACCAGATTGGGTTTTATCTAGACAGAGAGCATGGGGTGTCCCATTAACATGTTTCATAAAAAAGGGTTTGGGCCCTGATCATGAGGATTTCATTCTCAAGGATGAAAAGCTTAATGAAAGACTGGCTGATATACTCAAAAAAGAAGGAGCAGATGCTTGGTTCCAAGAAGGCGCAAAGGAACGATTTTTAGAGGGATTATATTCTCCAGATGACTATGAACAAGTAATGGACATCCTTGATGTCTGGTTTGACTCAGGTTCGACCCATGCCTATGTTCTCCGAGATAGAGCAGATGGAAAGTGGCCGGCTGATCTATATCTGGAAGGGACAGATCAGCATAGAGGTTTTTTCCATTCCTCTCTCCTGCAATCATGTGGCACTCAAGGACAAGCTCCCTACCAAGGTGTATTAACTCATGGATTCATTTTGGATGAGAAGGGTTTCAAGATGTCCAAATCACTAGGTAATACAGTAAGCCCTCAGCAGGTAATCAAGCAGTTTGGAGCTGATATACTGAGACTTTGGGTTGCCCAAAGTGATTATACAGTAGACTTAAGGATAGGAAATGAAATTCTAAAAGGGGTGACTGATAGTTATCGAAAATTAAGGAACACTGTAAGATTTTTACTGGGAAATTTAGGTACGTATTCCGATCAAGAAGTGATAGCTTATAATGAATTACCTAATCTTGAAAAGTATATTCTTCATAGAGTATGTGAAGTTGATGAGAAAATAAGGTCCTCTTACCAAGATTATTCTTTTCAATCGGTGTTTCAAACTTATTTCCAATTCTGTACCCAAGATCTTTCTTCGTTCTATTTCGATATTCGAAAGGATGTTTTATATTGCGATCCAGAGAATAGTCTAAAAAGAAGAGCCACACTAAAAGTTCTTGATATCTTGTTTTTTAGATTGACAACATGGTTTTCCCCAATTTTACCATTTACGATGGAAGAAGTGTATTTAGAGAGATTTCCTGAGGAAGGAAATTCAGTACACTTACTGGATATTCCTAGTAACGAAAAAGATTGGTATAATCCTGAATATGTAAATCACTGGGATAAAATTAGAAACGTGAGGCGCGTCGTAACTGGGGCTATAGAAGTGTTGAGACAAGACAAGGTAATAGGGTCAAGTTTAGAAGCTTGCCCGATTATCTATATAAAAGACAAAGAGCTTTTTGACATAATAAATTCAGTAGATATGAGCGAAGTGTGTATTACATCGAGTATAAATGTCGAATTTTCCCCAACTAGCATTGCTGATGCGTGTTTTAAGCTTGATGATGTTCCCGATGTAGGGGTAATTTGTAAAACTGCCCAAGGGAAAAAGTGCCAACGATGCTGGACGCTCAACTTGCCAGTAAATAAAGGCGAGGGCGACGACTTATGTGATCGTTGCAAGCAGGCGGTGATTTAAATTAAAAAGGAATTTTTAATTTACTCTCTCTCTAGGATGAGTAGATTTATAGACTTGTAGTAATCTTTTTTGTTCTATCTGAGTATATATTTGTGTGCTGCTCAATGCAGAGTGACCAAGAAGCTTTTGGATGCTTCGTAAGTCTGTTCCTGCATTTAATAAGTGGGTGGCGTATGAATGTCTCAATGAGTGAGGTGTGGTCGACGAAGGAAGACCAAGCAACCCTCTCGCTCTTTCCAATGCCTTCTGAAAAGATCTAGGAGACATTCTTTTTCCTCTTATTCCAAGAAAAACATATTCGCTGTTAGAAATAGGATATGGGCAATGTTTTTTATAATTTTCAATTGCTTGGTTAGCAATATCAATTATTGGTACCATTCGCTCTTTTTTTCCTTTGCCCTTTATTAAGACACTTGTATTTAAAGGTAGCATATCTGTTTTTAAATCTAGTGCTTCCGAAATTCTCAGACCACAAGTATATAATAATAGAAAGATGGCTTGGTTTCTGGATATTATCCATTGTTTCTCTTTTTTGTTTTCGAAGGCTCTGAATAGTTTTTTTATCTCGTTGATAGTTATCGGCCTTGGAAGTTTTTTATCTTTTTTTGGAGAATCTAAATTCGAAATAGCTGCGTTGAAAATATTATGGGAGTGTTCTAACCATTGGAAAAAGTTTTTCAAGCTAGATATTTTTCTAGAAAGTGAAGAAGCTTTTACAGACCTATTTCGAAGGCTTAAAATCCATAACCTAATTTTATGAGAACTTATATTTGATAGATCAGATTTTAAAATAGGTTGGGATCCTTGAAATGAAAAATGAAGAAAATCTTTCAAGTCCAATGAATACGCTTTAACAGAGTTTTCAGAAAGGTTTCTCAAATTTATGTTATATGATGCCCACTCTTTTATTAAGGCATTTAACTCTATCTTCATTTGTAAAACAAGCTTTCCAAGTGCTTGGATATTACCTGAGCAAAAAACTCTAAATAATCTGTTGACTGTTCAACCGAAAAAGTGGATTCATCGAATGATTCAAAAAAAAGAAATCCTTTAAATTCGCTATTAACTAAAAGGGAAATAATCGCTTCCGATTTTGTGCTCTCTTCTTTAGCAATTAATTGCTCAGCCTCTTTTTTTTTATCGTTAACTACGTTTGTGAGGCGAACGGTTTTTCCTTTTGTTATTCCTATTTTCTGTGCGAATTTGATAATCTCTTCATTAGATTTCAAAATACAGTTTTGAATGTTGGGATTAGAGAATATATTGTCGCTTACAACTATTTTTATTACATCTACTCGTAATATTTCTGTGGCTTTTAAACATAAAAATTTAAAAAGAGCGTCTATATCCCTTGTTTCAATAGTTTTTAAGCAACACTTATGAATTTTCTTAATTCCCAATTGATTTTCATAAGCATGTTGAATTATTTGACTGTTGGTACTTTTTAATTTTTCTACTTTCTCTCCAAGTTTTTTTAGAAAAATATTTCTGATATCGATCAGATTTTCTTCATCAGGGAAATCAGAGTCCTTTAGAAGTGCAAGCAACAATTCCTTGTCCAGTAAAATTAAGTCTGGATTTTCTAATATTTTTTGTCGCTCTTCAGGAACTATTTCAATTTTATTCATATATTTTTTAAATAATAGATTGGCCAGTCTTTTCCCAGTCAGTCGTAAATTGGCTTAAACCAGAGTCAGTTAGGGTATGCTTTACAAGCTTTTCAAAAATATCCAAGGGAATTGTTGCAACATCTGCTCCAAAGAGTGCGCATTGTTTTACATGATTGGTTGTCCGTATTGATGCCGCCAGAATTTTAGTCGAAAACTTATAGTTTGAATAAATTAACTTTATATCTGATATCAAATCTATTCCTTCTAAATTTAAATCATCTAAACGACCGATAAAGGGACTTACATACTCAGCACCAGCTTTTGCCGCTAAAAGAGCTTGCGAAGAAGAAAAACAAAGAGTCATATTCACACTTATACCTTTGTTGGATAAAGTTTTACACGCCTTCAATCCATCCCAAGTGATCGGAAGTTTAACAGTAACGTTTTCTGCTATCTCGGCAAGCTTTATACCTTCTTGTACCATTGTATCTGAATCAAGCGCTGATACCTCAGCACTTACAGAGCCAGAAACTATTGCTGCCAATTCAGATATCACCTCGATCATGTTTTTACCTGACTTTAATATAATCGACGGGTTGGTTGTTACGCCGTCTATAAGACCGAGTTCACAGTACTTGCGAATCTTATCAATGTCTGAACCATCCAAAAAAAGCTGCATGAAATCTTATCCAATTTAATATATTTTCTTGGACTTTAGTCTATATGGTGATTTATTTCAAAGGAAGAGAAAAAGTGTAAACTCAGATAAATGGCATTTGAAAGACAGTTTGGAGTTATCTTCACAAACCCAAAGCTTCCAGTTTTGGACTACAGTACCTTAGATGACAATATTGGAATTGGCAGTTTAGTAGAGGTGCCCTTAGGTTCTAAAGTGGTCGTTGGCATTGTTTGGAGTGAGGGAGATACTAAATTCGATCATAGTCGACTTAAGAAGATTATTGGCACTGTTAACAAGATAAAACTAGAGCCTGATTTTATTGATTTTTTGAAAAAGACACATGCTTACACTCTATCTCCCATCCAATCTTTCTTAAAAATGGCCGTTCAAAACTTAAACTTTCATAAAGATCGAAAAATGCCTATTGCCTATTCACTGAATAGCTCTAAAAACTCCCAAATCACAAAGCGTCAAAAGGAAATTATTAGCTATTTGAAGGAGCAACCTCAGAGAATCGCTCAATATAAACAAATAAAAAAAGATCTAGGTGTGAGTTCTTCAGTTGTAAGAAGTTTGGAAAATAAAGGAGTGTTATCGAAAGTCACCGAAAATAAATATAAACAAGAAAAAATTCTTTATCAACCGATTACATTATCTTCTCAACAGAGACAAGCAGTGGCAAAAATAAGAGAAAAGTATGTAAAGAATGAGTTTCAGTCATGGCTATTATTTGGTGTTACTGGTTCAGGTAAAACCGAGGTTTATTTGAAACTAGCAAGTGAGCGCATAGAAAAAGGAGAACAAGTTCTCATTTTATTACCTGAAATTTCTTTAACTGTCGATTTTAAACAACGTATTATGAATAGATACGGAGCGCTTGCAGGTGAATGGCATTCACAACTATCTTTAAACGATAGACGAAAAGTGTTTGAGAATGTAGTAAGCGGTCATTTAAAGCTTTTGATAGGAGCCAGATCAGCACTTTTTTTACCATTTAAAAACTTAAAACTTATCATTGTGGACGAAGAGCATGATTCCTCTTATAAGCAAGAAGAAGCCCCAATATATAATGCAAGAGATCTCGCTGTTTTAAGAGCTTCAACTTTGAAAACACGAATCATTCTATCTTCAGCTACTCCCAGTATCGAGACATGGCATAATTGTAGATTGGGTAAGTATCATAAAGTTGACCTTCCCAAACGATTTGGCGAGGTCTATGAACCGAGAGTGACTTTAATTGATATGAATGTTGAAGAAACCCCAAAAAATAGTTGGATATCTGTTCCAATCATTGATCAGATAAAGATAAGTTTGGAAAAAAAAGAGCAAATTCTAATTTTTCTGAATAGAAGGGGTTATGCGCCAATAGCATTTTGTACAGAATGCAGAATTTCTTTGAATTGTAAAAATTGTAGTACAAAGCTAGTGTATCATAAGACAAAAAACTGTTACCTTTGCCATCTATGTGGATATAAAGTTCCAGAAAAAACCAAATGTGTTAAGTGTAAGTCGGATGATAACTTTATACCTATTGGGCCAGGTGTTGAAAGAATTAGAGATGAGATTTCCAGATTGTTCCCCAATGCTTCGTCACAGATTTTTTCTTCAGATAGTTTTTCAAAAGGAGAAAAACATTTAGAAGAAATGGATAAAATCAAATCAGGGGAAATTAATATCATTATAGGTACTCAATTAGTAGCCAAAGGATATAATTTTCCTCATTTAAAGCTTGTAGCAGTAATTGATGCAGACATGGGTCTAAATGCTGGTGATCATAGGGTAATGGAGAAAAGCTATCAGGTAATTAAACAAGTTATAGGGCGAGCAGGACGGTATGCCTCTGATGGGCGAGCGTTAATTCAAACTTGGATGCCTAGACATCCCGTTTTACAAGCGTTACTAAATGATCATGGAGAAATATTTCTTAACACAGAGTTAGAACAAAGAATAGAAGCTAATGTTCCGCCTCATGGAAAATTTATATCGTTGATATTGTCAGGAAGAAAGGAAAGCACACTTATAGATTTTGGTAAGGAATTAAAAAATCAATTTTATTCGCTAAAATTACAGGACTTTGAGATTTTTGGCCCTGCTGTTGCACCAATTTCAAGAATAAAAAATAAAACGAGAGTAAGGTTACTTATAAAGTCGAATAGAATAACAAAAATATCACAGATCGAAGTGCGAGACTGGCTGAAAAATATTACAGTTCCAAATAATATTTACTTTAGTGTGGACATTGATCCGTATAATTTCTATTAGTTCAGAAGAGTATTTATTAAAAAAGACTAATGAAAAATTCTGATATTAACATAAGGCCCCTATCTCATTTTTACAATATGCCTTTGTATGAAAGCGGAGAAAGTGTTATTAGAGGCAAAGAGAATGTAGTAAAGTTGAGTGCGAACGAGAACATGAATGGCCCATGTAATGAGGTGCTCAATCAGTTTGCATATTACTCTAAAAACATTTTTGAGTATCCAGATAGTAATCATTTTGCTCTACGACGTAAAATCGGCGAGATACATGATGTAGATCCTAATAGAATAATTTGTGGAGCTGGATCTGATGAGATCATCCAATTATTATGTCGCTGTTTCTGTGAAAAAAATGATGAGGTTATTTATACGGAGCATGGCTTTCTAATGTATAAGTTGTCTGCTTTAGCAGCTGGAGCGAAGCCTGTAGAGGTTAAAGAAAGAAATCGCACTGCATCTGTAGAGAATATTTGTGCAGCTATTACAGCCAAAACAAAGATGATTTTTTTAGCGAACCCAAATAATCCAACAGGAACTATGATTTCAGAAACTGAAGTAGAGGAGCTCCTAAATAAAATACCTGACAACATTTTACTAGTCTTGGATGGCGCTTACTCAGAATATGTGGATTCTTGTGATGGAGGAATTTCATTAGTAAATAAATATGGAAATTTATTTGTGACTAGAACCTTTTCTAAAATATTTGGGCTTGGTGGATTGCGCGTCGGGTGGGGCTATGGTGCAAGAGATATAACAGATGTTTTGAATTCTGTTCGATCACCTTTTAACGTATCGTCTTTGGGTTTGAAAATGGCCGAACTAAGTATTACAGATGTAAAATTCGTTAACGAGCAAAGAGAGCTCAACAGAGTAAATAGAGAAGCACTCCGAAATAAATTGCTTGGTCTTGGATTGAAAATAGATCAATCGTTTGCAAACTTTTTGCTCCTAAGATTTCTGAGCGAAGAGCAAGCCAATACAATTGATTTATTCTTAAAGGGAAAAGGGTTTATTCTTAGAAAGGTAGGCTCTTATGGACTTCCAAAATGCCTCAGACTTTCAATTGGTAGCAAAGAAATATGCGAAAAGCTATATTCAACCTTAGCGGAGTATTTTGAAAAAAATGAAAGAGTTTAGAAAAATATCCGTTATTGGGTTAGGTTTAATTGCGTCTTCGATATGTCTAACTTTAAGACAAAAAGATCCCACAATTAAATTGCTAGGATACGATAAGGATAAAGAAGTAAGAAATAGAGCGAAAAAGATCGGTTTATGCAAAGTTGAAAGTAATTTAGATAAAGCCGTGAGCGGGACCCAGCTTATAATACTCTGTGTACCCGTTGGCCAAATGCAAGCTGTAACACAGAGATTAAAAAAAATTATTGAGCCTGGAACAACAATTACAGACGTTGGCTCAGTAAAACTGTCAGTTATAGAAGAAATAGAGACTAACATAGAGAGCGTTGGAGGCAAGTATGTTCCCTCTCACCCAATTGCTGGAACTGAAAGATCAGGGCCTGACGCAGGTTACGCCGGACTGTTTGAAGGCCGCTGGTGCATACTGACACCCACAAAAAAAACTAGCAAGAAAGCATTGAATAGTCTTGAGACCTTTTGGAAGTTTTTAGGTATGCAAACTAAAATAATGACACCTGAGCATCATGATCTAGTTCTCGCTGTCACATCTCATGCACCTCATCTAATTGCATATACTATGGTAGGGGTTGTTGATGACCTAGAAACAGTTACAAAGTCGGAAATAATCAATTACTCAGCAGCGGGTTTCAGAGATTTCACAAGAATAGCGGCGTCTGATCCGGTTATGTGGCGAGATATTTTTTTAAATAATCAAGATGCGCATTTGGAAGTATTAGGTCGATTTACGGAGGAACTATTTTCATTGCAGCGCGCCATACGAAAAAAAGACGGTGAATATTTGTTAAAATATTTTGAAAGAACTAGAAGCATAAGGAAAGGTATAGTAGCTGCCGGTCAAGATACAGGTACTCCAAACTTTGGGAGAGACTAGTATTGTGTTGGAAACTGGTAAATAGGAATAGCGTTTATATAAAATAACCCTTTATCTAAGCTAAGCTTAATCGGAATCGCTTGTAGTTCAGCAGTGCTTGTTGGATTGTTGATGATCAATAACAAGTTGACAATATCTATAATGCTTTGAATTAACTCATTATCTGTTTTTATTTTTGAGATGTCCTTTGGGCTAAATTTTAAAAGACAAGCAACATCTTCCATAGTAGTCAGTTTAAACAAGTTTACGGCAACCATTTCATTGCAACTTAGCTTAAAAAATCCAATATTCATATCTAGTTTGCCTAACATTAGGTTTTCGAATTTTATTGACTTATAAGGTGCTTCTCGGCTTCTTGTAACACTATTTAATATTGAACCTTTAAGGATTAACTTATTTGGCTTTTCAGGATCTTTTTCGTAAATTTTATCCAAAATGCTAACTCCTAAATTATCCGCCTGGAAATAAAAATCTAAATTCATTTGATCCGCATCCTTTAGCGCAAAAATCACTTCCTTAGCTTCAAGTATTTTGGTGTTTCTATCATCGGATAGTTGCCAATTTTCTTTTTCAGTGATTAACTTAAATTTACCAGAAAAAGGTCTGTCAGATATGCTGGCTTTCATTTTATTTGATGAGCTTTTAAATTTTGGATAGTCCATACTGGTGACCATGGGTTTCTCTAAAAATAGAATAAAATCAGAAAAATTATAAATTAATCTTATGATTTCTAATTTTACAAATTCCAATTTTATAGGAGCATTATTTAACTGTGATTGAAAATTCGATACTTTTATTCCAAATTTAAAAGGAAAGCCAAAAGGTGTAATTTTTTCATCGCTTAAAGTTACTGCCCACTCTTTACTTAAATGCTGTTTAAGTGCTTCTTTTTGAATATTTGCAGCTAGTGCCCATACAAAGTACAATGCAAATAGAAAAGCAAATAAAATTAGGGAAAAGGTATATATTTTTTTTTTCATGAAAATTTGGTATATGTGACTTTGTTTTGGATTTATCAATGGTAATACTTTTTCAAGTGGCTAAGAACAATTAATATGACTTTAATAAATTTTTGGATAGATATTGGCAAAGAAGAAAAAATACTCACTCAAATTAGTAAAAGCTGAAACCCAAGGGTTCAGCCAGCCTATACAACAAGTTATATTAATGCTTATTTCATTATTGCTTGTAATGGTGGGCAGTTATTTTATGTTCCCCTCCGTTGCACCTATTTTCTTGTCTTCACCATATTTAAATGGGGTCATTTTAACAGTTTTCTTTTTTGGGATTCTTTGTTGTTTTTGGCAAATATTTGTAATAATTGCAGCTGTAAACTGGGTTGAAAACTTTGCTCTGGATACGCCAGGTCATGAGTTCTCAGATCCCCCCAGATTGTTGATACCGCTGGCATCTTTATTAAAAGGGAAAAAATCAAAAACCATCCTAACTTCAAGTTCTTTAAACTCGATACTAGACTCGGTGGCAACTAGATTGAATGAGGCAAGAGATCTAACACGATATGTTATTAACCTACTTATTTTTTTAGGTCTCTTAGGGACCTTCTATGGTCTAGCGATAACCGTTCCAGAGGTTGTCAACACTATAAAAAGTTTAGTGCCAAAAGAAGGGCAAACGGGAATAGAGGTTTTTGATAATTTAATGGCGGGTTTAGAAGGTCAACTTGGTGGTATGGGTACTGCATTTGCCTCATCTCTTCTGGGTTTGGCTGGTAGTTTAGTAGTTGGTCTTTTAGAGCTATTTGCAAACCATGGCCAAAACAGATTCTATATGCAATTAGAAGAATGGCTTTCATCTTTCACTAGCATAGGTATTTTGGGAGATACTGAAAATGTCGATGAGACAACCAATGATGGCAAACTAAGTCCAATAATATCAGCAGTGGGGGCACAAATATCCGAGCTTGGACAAATGTTCGAAAGATCGATCGACAATAGCGCTAAAACAAATGAGCAAATAGATAGCTTATCACAGGCTATAGAAGAGCTTGCAGGTTCAAAGGTTATCAGCTCAAAAACAGTAACTAGTACTGATGGATTTGATAAAACCTCTATTGAAAAGTTGGTTTCTTCTCAACAAGACCTGAATACATTGATAAAAGGACAGTTTGGGGAGAGAAGTACCCGAGATTTAGAGAACTTGACCCGTCTTAGGAATATTGAAGTGCAACTGTCAAGATTGGTCGATGAATTGGCTAATGCGCGTCATGATGCTCTTTCAGAACTAAGATCAGATCTAGCTCAACTCAGTAAAGCAATAATTGATTTGGCAAGGAATAGCGGCAAGGGTTAACTATGCTTACCAGGAGGAGTGGAGAGCGATTTACTACTAATATATGGCCTGGATTTGTGGATGCGATGACGGCCATATTGTTAATCTTGATGTTTATTCTATCAATATTTATGATAGTTCAATCAGTTTTACGAGATACAATCTCCTCTCAAAAAATTGAGCTCGATGAGCAGCAAACGGAGCTTTCACAATTAGGGAATAACCTCGAGGATTTGAGAAACCAATTGGGAATTTTAAAAACTGAGAAGTCAAATTTGCAAATTTTATCAAGCGAGCAAAAGGCCAAACTGACTAGGCAAGAGGCTCAGTTGCAAGAAAAAATAAATCTACTTACAAAATTACGAAATGATATGACAATTGCAGAAGTGAAGATAACAGACTTTAAATCGCAAGTCGCGTCTTTAATAGCTAAGCGTCTAGAGCTAAATGAAAAGCTAAAACTTGAGATGGAAAAAACATCTAGAGAGATTTCAAACAGAGAAGCTGCGGAGATGGCTTTAGCTGCTGCGAGAGATACCATCAGTCAAAAAACTTCTAAAGAAAAAATGATGGCAGCATCTAACGAAGCATTAGAGCAATTAGTAAAAAAATTAAAATTTGAAAATAAGTCACTGGAAAATTTAACGGAGGAGAAGGAGATTGAGCTCAGTAGGGTCAAAGATAAAATGGAATCGATTAATAGGGATTTGACTGATGCAGAGAAACAGCGAGTACTGGAACAGTATGCGATAAGAAATTTACAAGAAAGCCTAATGGAGAAGAAGGAAGAGTTAGCCCTAATAACCCTTACTATTGAGGAAGAAAGAAAAAAAGCGCTGGAAACACTAAAACTATTAGCCGCTTCAAGAGAAGCGCAACGCATCTTAAAAGAACGTGCTGATAAATTTGAGAAAAAATTGTCCGGAAATGATACAATCCTCAAGGAGAAGGATTTAGCTCTGAGGGAAGCAAGGCTGAGATTGAGCGTTCAGGAGGAAGAGGCCAAAGCTTCAATGCAAGAGGTAGCTAATCTAACAATGCAAACAAATACCCTTAAAGAGAGACTTAAGGAATTAACAGGGATATTAGATGCAACTATCGAAAAGGACTTTTCTAATAATGTAGAAATTAAATCATTAGGAGCAAAATTAAATGCTGCCCTAGCAAAGGTTGCATCTGAACAAAAAATAAGAGCTGAGCTAGAAGAAAAGGAGCGAAGAAGATTAGAAAATGAAACGAAGAACCTTCGAGAATATAGATCTGTCTTTTTTGGGAGACTAAAAAAGATCCTTGGAGACATTGAGGGTATCGATGTCGTTGGTGATAGATTTGTTTTTTCTTCCGAAGTTTTATTTGATAGAGGTTCTGCTGATATCGGGTTAGAAGGTAAACTTCAGTTGGACACTATATCAAATGTACTTAAAGATATCTCGCAAAAGATTCCCGAAGATATAAACTGGGTTCTTAGAGTAGACGGCCATACTGATAAAACACCGGTTAGTCAGAACAGCATTTTTAAGGATAATTGGGAATTGAGCCAGGCTAGGTCGCTGTCTGTAGTTAAGTATATGATCGCCAACCACGAAATAGATCCCAAAAGAATGTCCGCGGCGGGGTTTGGGGAGCATCAGCCAATTTCAGCTTCCGACTTAAAAGAGGATCTCGCTAAAAATAGACGGATAGAATTCAAGTTAACGGAGCGATAATTATGAGAGAATATTAGCTTTGATTTTTTTCGATTGTTTTTCGCTTAAAGGTTTAAAAGCCAAATCAATCTTGTTTTTATTAATAGATAACTTCACTATACCGCCTTTCTTCAGCTCTCCAAAAAGCAATGCTTCGGATAGTGGTTTTTTAATATGCTCCTGAATCTTTCTAGATATAGGCCTTGCTCCCATTTTTTCATCGTAGCCTTCGTCAGCCAACCATTTCAATGTATCATCAGAGAACTCGATGGTAACATTTCTATCTATAAGTTGGCCTTCGAGTTGCAAAATAAACTTTTCCACAACTTGCATAATTATATCGATAGAAAGAGAATTAAAGGTTATTACTGAATCCAACCTGTTCCTAAACTCAGGTGTGAACATCTTTACAATTGCTGCGTCTGCTTCCCCCTCTCTTTTCGTTCGATTAAATCCGATTGCCTCTTTCGCCTGCTCACTCGCGCCTGCATTTGATGTCATAACGAGAATAACATTTCTAAAGTCAACCGATTTGCCATTATGGTCTGTAAGTTTTCCATGATCCATTACTTGAAGTAAAATGTTAAATACGTCTGGGTGAGCTTTTTCAATCTCGTCTAGTAATAACACACAGTATGGTTGCTGATCAACACCATCAGTCAGTAACCCTCCTTGATCAAAGCCCACGTAACCCGGGGGAGCTCCTATGAGGCGAGAGACAGAATGCTTCTCCATGTACTCTGACATATCGAACCTAAGCATAGAGATACCTAAAACATCAGCCAATTGCTTACATACTTCTGTTTTTCCTACGCCTGTAGGCCCAGCAAACAGATAGCATCCGATCGGTTTCTCCGGCTCTCGTAAACCTGCTCTGGATAGCTTAATCGATGAAGCAAGCATTTCTATTGCGATATCTTGTCCGAAAACAACTCTTTTAAGTGATTTTTCCAAATCTTTTAATACTTCTGAATCGTTTTTTGAAATACGTTTGGAAGGTATTCGCGCAATTTTTGAAATTATTTCTTCAACTTCCTTAACTCCTATTACTTTTTTCTTTTTATTATCTGGCAATAGGCTTTGAGCTGCGCCAGCTTCATCAATAACATCAATAGCTTTATCAGGAAGTTTCCTGTCATGGATATATTTATTTGCAAGTTCGACGGCAGTTTTGAGGCATTCATTTGAATACTTTATCTTATGGTGTTCTTCAAAGTATTGTTTGAGGCCATTCAATATTTTTATGCTATCCTCCGTAGATGGTTCAACCACATCGATTTTTTGAAAGCGCCTGGCTAGAGCTCTGTCTTTTTCAAAGTGGTTTCTATATTCTTTATAAGTTGTCGATCCCATACATCTGAGTGTGCCTCTTTGTAGTGATGGCTTTAATAGATTTGATGCATCCATAGCGCCGCCTGAGGTTGCGCCTGCTCCAATAACAGTGTGAATTTCATCTATAAACAAAACTGCCTTAGGGTCTTTTTCCAATTCTTTCATAACTTGTTTTAAGCGTTCTTCAAAATCACCTCTGTAACGTGTGCCAGCAAGGAGAGCTCCCATATCTAGCGAATATATAGTTGATCCTTTTAAAATGTCTGGAGTTTGATCAGAAATTACTTTCCGTGCTAAACCCTCTGCTATAGCCGTTTTACCTACACCCGGGTCTCCGACAAGTATGGGGTTGTTTTTTCTTCTTCTACATAGAATTTGGATACATCTCTCAACCTCTAAATTCCTTCCGATTAGCGGGTCAATGTCACCATTTTTAGATTTTTCATTAAGGTTTACACAATATTTAGAAAGAGCAGTTTCCTTTTCAGGGTTACTGTTGGTATTTTCAGAACTATCCTTTTGATCCCCTTCGTCAAGTTCCTTTTTTTCTTCATAGTTTGGGTTTTTTGACACTCCATGCGCTATAAAATTTACCGCATCATACCTTGTCATTTCTTGCTCTTGAAGAAAAAATGCAGCGTGACTTTCCCTCTCTGCAAATATTGCCACCAAAACGTTAGCTCCAGTTACTTCATTTCTTCCAGAACTTTGTACATGAATCGCCGCTCTTTGAATTACTCGTTGAAAGCCTGTCGTTGGGACGGCTTCACTACCTTCGACTTCAGTAACTAAGCTCCCTAATTCATTATTGAGAAAGTTTTCTATATTGTTTCTTAGTAAGTCTATATTTACGTTGCATGCATTTAAAACATTCGATGCGTCCCTTTCGTCGAGAAGCGCAAGTAATAAATGCTCCAACGTAGCCAGTTCATGATTCCTTTCATTTGCTAGCTTTAAAGCACTATGAATACTCTTCTCGAGTGAGCTTGAAAATGATGGCATCTTTATCCTTTCTAATTGAAGTCTTAGACTATATATATAACGATTAAAACAAAAATTCTAAAAAATTGTTAAAAGTTGTCTTTTAGAGCACGTATTTTTGCAAATCTAGAGACTGGATCAGATTCTACTGTCTCGATATTATCTAGAATTGATGCCTCACTTTCTCTAAGAAATGGATTGGTTTCTAATTCCTCTTCTAATGTAGAAGGAACTGTGGGAATGCCTTTTGCAATACTATCCAATGTTCTGATCCTTCTAGCTTTTAATTTCTCATTTTGTGGATCCACTGATAAAGCAAAGTCTATGTTTGATTTTGTATACTCATGCCCTGAATAAATCATAATATCTTTGGGAAGTTGTTTTAGTTTTTTTAGGCTTTTCCACATGTCTTCCGGCGTTCCTTCGAATAATCTTCCACAGCCCATTACCATCAATGAGTCACCACTAAACAATGCTTTGTCCTCCATTAAACCGTAAGCAATGTGTCCTATCGTGTGCCCATCGACATCATAAATTTCAAATGTTTTTGACCCGATTTTTAATTCTTTCCCTTCTTCTACTTCAACGTCTAGAGGTGGAAGTCTGTGTTTATCCCTCTTCGCCCCAATAATTTTTGGTGAATATTTAATTTTCAAGTAATTTATGCCATCTATGTGGTCATTATGATGATGAGTAATAAGTATAGCGTCAAGGCTCAAGGCTTTTTTATCTAGATACGTTTCTATGGGCCCATGCTCAGGCGCATCAACCAAAATATTCTTGTTTGTTTTCTCATCTCTTATAAGATAGGCATAATTATCTGAGAGGCAGGGAATAATTTCAATCAAAGACATGTTTAGTGGATCCTTATTTATCAACAAAGCTTTATACTAGCAATAATTTAACAGATTTAGCAATATTGGAAAATTAACAATGAGATTGGATGTTATTCAATTGAAAGAGTTTTATAGAGGCACCGAACTTGGAAGAACGACAAAACAATTAATAAACAGAGTTTTAGAAACAAAAGTTGAAACCAAAAGTGGCTCTTTGACAATTGGTTTTGGTTTCGCGTGCCCATTTCTCGAGAACAAAGTAAAAGATAGCAAAAATAAGAATTTTCTTTTGTTGATGCCGAGTGAGCAAGGTGTTATCCCATGGCCTGAAAAGTCTAAAAGTGTAACGGCTCTGGTTGATGAAGTGTCTTGGCCAATAACTACATCCGCAGCAGATTTAATTTTAATATCACATGGTTTAGAGGTTAGTGATAATCAAGATCTTTTGCTACAAGAGGTATTCCGTGTATTAAAAGAAAATGGGAAATTAGTCATTATAGTACCAAATAGAACAGGCTTTTGGGCAAGGTCTGATAGTACTCCCTTCGGGTATGGGAAGCCATATTCGATTTCGCAACTAACTGCACTACTTCAAAAAAACCAGTTTCAAATTGATAGTATAACGCCCAGCTTATATGGTTTTCCTGCAAAAAAAGGCTATTGGCTTAAGTCTTTGTTGCTATGGGAAAAAGTGGGTAAAAAGCTAAACAGTTTCTTCTTGGGAGGTCTTCTTGTTGTAGAGGCAAAGAAAAATGTTTTCGCGGTGAAGAATGTAAAGTCGGCGAAGTCAGGAAGATATTTCACTTCAGTTGAGGTCCCTGTCTCTACAATGTCCCGAGCTTAATGTGAAAAATAAAAAAAAAATAAAAAAAGAGCAACCAACAACTTGTCATAGTTGGACTGGTCTGTTATTTAGAGATTGCGGTCGTTTTACAGTATCTAGCGTATAAAACCCAATTAAAGGTGATATGTTTGCAAGAAATTAGCGAGATAAACTCAAAGCCATCAGCAAGGTATGCACTTGCCTTATTTTCTTTGTGCCAAGAAGATAAAACTAATAATGAGATAGAAAAACACGTGCTTGATCTTCTGGAGATATTGAAATCAGATAACGGATTGAATTCTTTTTTAAGAAATCCAACCTTTTCCTCAAGTGATCAGGAAAAGGTATTTGAAACTGTAAGTAGAAAAATAAAATTCCCTCAGCACCTTCACAACACAGTTTGTCTAATGATAAGAAAAGGGCGGGGTTATGACCTAGTAAATTTTAGTGAGGATTTCTTAAAACTCTGTTCAGCCAGTAAAAATGAACTTACAGTTCATATTAGAACTGCAAAAAAAGTAAGTGATGTAAAAATAGGAGCATTAAAGAAATCTATTGAAAAGATTACAAAACGTGTTGTAAGGCTTAAGTCAGAAAATGATCCCAATATAATTGCTGGAATTGAACTTAAAGTTGGATCATTTTTGTTTAACTCAAGTATTAATTCAAAACTTGACAGTATAAAAAATATTTTGAAAAGAGGTTGATTACTATGAACATTCAAGCAGCTGAGATCTCAAAGATCTTAAAAGAGCAGATAAAAAATTTTGGTAATGATACAGAAGTAGCAGAGGTTGGAAAAGTTTTATCTGTTGGGGATGGGATTGCGCGTGTATACGGTTTAGACAAAGTGCAAGCGGGTGAGATGGTTGAGTTCCCTGGAGGAACAATGGGAATGGCTCTAAATTTAGAGATAGATAATGTAGGCGTGGTGATATTTGGCTCAGACAGAGATATAAAAGAAGGAGATCTTGTAAAGAGAACCAGCTCGATTGTGGATGTTCCTGTAGGGATGGAATTGTTAGGGAGAGTTGTTGACGGACTAGGTAATCCAGTTGATGGGAAAGGCTCTATAAAATCGAAAAAAAGATCAGTTGCCGACGTAAAAGCGCCGGGAATTATTCCACGAAAATCTGTGCATGAACCTATGGCAACTGGGCTCAAGTCGGTTGACTCTTTGATTCCTATAGGTAGGGGGCAGAGGGAGTTAATAATAGGGGACAGACAGACCGGTAAAACCGCAGTTGCAATTGACACTATACTGAACCAAAAAAGCTACAACGATGCTGCCGGATCTGATGAGAGCAAAAAACTATATTGCGTTTATGTGGCAATAGGGCAAAAACGATCGACCGTCGCTCAACTAGTAAAAAAATTAGAAGAAACAGGGGCTATTGAGTATTCGATTGTGGTCGCAGCGACGGCTTCCGACCCAGCGCCAATGCAATTTTTAGCGCCATACTCAGCGACAGCTATGGCAGAGTATTTTCGTGATAATGGCAAACATGCTCTTATTATATATGACGATCTTTCAAAGCAAGCTGTTGCATACAGACAAATGTCGCTCCTTCTTAGAAGACCACCTGGGAGAGAAGCTTATCCTGGAGACGTATTCTACCTACACTCTCGTTTACTTGAGAGATCCGCAAAACTGAACGAAGATAATGGAGCAGGATCATTAACGGCTTTACCAATAATTGAGACTCAAGGAGGAGATGTGTCCGCATTTATCCCTACAAATGTTATCTCAATAACAGACGGTCAAATATTTTTAGAAACAGAATTATTTTATCAAGGTATCCGTCCCGCAGTTAATACAGGGCTATCGGTCTCTAGAGTTGGATCTTCAGCGCAAACCAAGTCGATGAAATCAGTAGCTGGCTCTATCAAACTCGAGCTAGCGCAGTATAGAGAGATGGCAGCCTTCGCTCAATTTGGGTCAGATTTAGACGCAAGCACACAGGCGCTACTTAATAGAGGAGCGAGGCTAACGGAACTACTAAAGCAGCCTCAATACTCTCCCTTAACTAACGCAGAGCAAGTTATTGTAATATATGCAGGGACAAAAGGTTATTTAGATAAAACGCCCGTTAGTGAAGTTACAAGTTTCGAGAAAAATCTTGTGAATTATCTAAGGTCTGAGGGAAAAGCTGTGGTAGTTGAGCTCACAAGTAACGACCAAAAAGTAGAAGGTGAAATTGAAAACAAAATCAAATCACTCCTAGACAATTTTTTAAAGACACAGATTTAGTAAAAAAATTAAAAAATGCCCAGCTTAAAAGACCTAAAAATACGAATTGATAGTGTAAAGTCCACTAGAAAAATTACTAAAGCAATGCAGATGGTTGCAGCAGCAAAACTTAGAAAAGCTCAGGAGGCAGCTGAAAGAGGTAGGCCATATGCTGAAAAAATGCGAGAGATTGTGTCTAACCTAGCATCAAGTGTCAAAAATATTGCTGGGGACAATAAGTTTTTGAGAGATGGTAGTGATTGTAAAAAGTTTCTACTGATTGTAGCAACTGCCGAGAGAGGTCTATGCGGTGGATTTAATTCTTCAATCGTAAAGTTAGCTAAGTCAAGAATAGCCGAGCTTGCAAGCCAGAACAAAGAAGTGAAAATACTTACAATAGGAAAGAAGGGAAGAGAGCAGCTCAACAGAGAATTTGAGAAACTTTTTATCGGCCACGTAGATTTAAGTAACGAAAAAAATATAACGATAGATACGGCTAGAAAGATATCAATGGACATCATTTCAAGGTTTGAAAACGGTGAATATGAAGTTGCAGAGATTTTTTACAATAAGTTTGCTTCCGTTATTTCTCAAATACCTAGCTCCTATAAACTATTACCCGTTTCCCTCAATGAAAAGAAATCTGATGCAAGTAATGTTAGCTTTAATTTTGAGCCCGATGAGGATGAGATATTGAACGAAATAATACCTAAAAGCATTGCGACATCCATTTTCTCTGTACTTCAAGAAAATGCAGCCTCGGAACAGGGATCAAGGATGGCAGCTATGGATAATGCGACTCGAAATGCAGGTGAAATGATCGACAAGCTAACCATAGATTTTAACCGATCAAGACAAGCGGCTATTACAAACGAATTAATTGAAATCATTTCTGGTGCTGAAGCACTTTAAAATTAAAAAACAGGAGTTGAAGATGTCAAAGGAATTAGGAGTTATAACTCAGGTTATAGGAGCTGTAGTAGACGTAAAGTTTGAAAGCCATCTGCCCGCAATTTTAAATGCTCTCGAGGCCGATAATAATGGTTCAAGATTGATTTTAGAGGTTGCTCAGCACCTAGGTGAAAATTCAGTTAGGACCATTGCTATGGATAGTACTGAGGGTCTTGTTAGAGGTACAACAGTTTCAGATACAGGTAGCCCTATAAGTGTACCCGTAGGTAATGCAACTCTTGGCAGAATTTTGAATGTTGTTGGAGATCCAGTCGACGAGAAAGGGAAAGTTAGTCAGAAGGAAACAAGGCCAATACACCAAGACGCACCAGAGTTCTCTGCCCAAGCAACGGAAACAGAGATTTTAGTTACAGGTATTAAAGTTATCGATCTGCTCTGCCCATACTCTAAAGGTGGTAAAATAGGTCTTTTTGGTGGAGCTGGTGTAGGAAAAACCGTTTTGATTATGGAATTAATCAATAACATAGCAAAAGTACACTCTGGGTTCTCAGTTTTTGCCGGGGTTGGAGAAAGGACTCGGGAAGGAAATGATCTGTATCACGAAATGATTGAGTCTGGTGTTATAAATCCAGAAAAACTTGAGGAATCTAAGGTGGCACTAGTTTATGGGCAAATGAACGAACCTCCAGGAGCTAGAGCACGGGTTGGACTGACTGGCCTTACACTAGCCGAGCAATTCAGGGATCAATCAGGAACCGATGTCTTGTTTTTCGTGGATAACATTTTCCGTTTTACTCAAGCGGGTTCAGAGGTCTCCGCTCTTTTGGGCAGAATACCGTCAGCTGTGGGTTATCAGCCTACATTAGCGACTGATATGGGAGCACTACAAGAAAGAATAACATCGACTAAATCAGGATCCATCACTTCAGTTCAGGCTATTTATGTCCCAGCTGACGATCTAACAGACCCTGCCCCAGCTACATCCTTTTCTCACTTAGATGCGACAACAGTTTTAAGCAGAGCAATTTCTGAAATTGGAATTTATCCAGCTGTAGACCCGCTTGATTCAACGAGTAGGATATTAGACCCCCAAATAGTAGGTGAAGATCATTATAATGTTGCTAGAGATGTACAGGGTATTCTTCAAAGGTACAAATCGTTACAAGATATTATAGCAATTTTGGGTATGGATGAATTATCTGAAGATGATAAGTTAACTGTTGCTAGAGCACGAAAAATACAAAGATTTCTGTCTCAGCCATTTGATGTTGCAAAGGTATTTACCGGTTCTGATGGTAAACAAGTTCCACTCGATGTTACTATTGACAGCTTTAAAAGAGTTGTTGCAGGCGAATTTGATCATTTACCAGAATCCGCATTTTATATGGTTGGCGGTATAGAGGAAGTGATAGAGAAGGCCGAGAAGACGGCTGCTGATGTAGCATAGGCGTCTTTAGGTAACTGGAATGACAAATAAATTTGAGCTCAGTATAATATCGGCAGAGAGTAAAGTTTTCGAAGGAAAAGTGGAAAGCATTTTAGTGCCTGGAATGGTTGGTGATTTTTTAGTGCTTTCAAATCATGCCCCTTGTATCAGTAGTATACGTCCTGGTTTTTTGGAATTTTCTGAGGGAACAAGCGATAAGCAAAGATATTTTGTTTCTGGAGGCATCATAGAAATTATTAATAACATGGTATCAGTATTAGTGGACTCCGCTGTTGCCAGAGATAAACTTGCGAAGGAAGACATAACTAATCTTATTTCAGAAGTTAATGACAGATTAACTGCTGCAGATACTATAAATAAAGATGATTTGGGACTGAGGAAAAATGACCTAGAAGAGGCATTGAAACAAGCCTAAATTTTAAAACTCATTATAAGGAAAATGAGAACCATACTTGTTTAAAGATATACGAATCGCGCTCATTTTCAGTGTTGTATTACTCGATATTATAGGCATTGGAGTTATATTTCCTATTATACCGGATCTATTGAAGGAAGTAGGTATAGATAAAACTGCTAGTGCCGCTTTTTGGGGAGGTCTTTTGTCCTCATCCTATGCTTTTATGCAATTTGTTTTCTCACCAACGATTGGGACATTATCAGATATTTTTGGCAGGCGCCCGGTATTACTTGTGGCATCATTATTTTTAGGAATCGATTATTTGCTGATGGGATTTGCTGAAAATATTTTGATCCTGTTTATTGGTAGAATAATTGGGGGCCTAGCTGGAGGAACTATAGCTACAGGTACTGCTTATTTGGCAGATATCTCAGATACTAAAGACAAAAAAAAGAACTTCGCTATCATAGGAGCGGCCTTTGGACTGGGTTTTATATTAGGACCGATTATAGGAGGATTGATGGGTGAGATTAGTGTAAGGGCCCCATTTTTCCTATCAGCGCTTCTATCTTTTCTAAACTTTTTTCTATGTTTACTCTTACTTCCGGAAACCCTTAAGGTAGGGACAAAAAATAAATTTAGAATAAAAAAGTTAAACCCGTTCTTTAATATGTCTTATGTATTTAGAATTCCTCTATTTAAAGGATTATTTTTTTGCTTCTTTCTTATCGCTTTCGCCAACACAGTTTATCCTGCGATATGGAGTTTTTGGGGAAGAGAAGTTTTCGGATGGTCTTCAGGAATGATTGGGTTTACTTTAGCGTGCTACGGTTTCTTACTTTTTATAGTTCAAGCATTTGTAATTCGATTAAAGTTTTTTGATAAGCTTTCAACAAAAAATTTAACACTTTTTTCTTTAACCTGTGGAATTGTAGCACTTGTTTCATTCGGTCTTGTAAGAGTGGAAATCCTAGTGTTTGCAATAATACCGATTGCAGCTTTATCTGAAATGGTTAATCCAACTTTAAAAGCATTTATGTCAAATGAAATATCTGAAAAAGATCAAGGTATTCTACAAGGCGTTTTAAATAGTTTAGTTGGGTTTACTTCGGTTATCGGACCAATTTCCATGAGCTACATCTTTAGCATTGGCGCTTCAAAGCAATCACTTATTTATAGTCCAGGCGCACCATTTTTGTTTGCTGGATGTTTATTTTTTGTTTCTCTGATCTTGATAAGGCGCTTTTTAGCTTAGATGTTTTGCTTCAGTTTGAATATAGACCTTCATAGATAGGTTTTAAAGACTCTTCACTAAATAGCGATGAGACAGAGCTTTCGTTGGATATATTTAACATAGCATGAGCCAAAAGAGGCGCAGCAGTAATTATACGGATTTTTGGGCACCTCGATACAATCTCAGTTGGTTCAATAGTATCAGTGATAACCATCGAGCTAAGGTTGGAATTAGAAATTCTCTCTATTGCTTCTCCGGAAAGTACACCGTGAGTTATATATGCATGCACTTCTTTAGCGCCCTTTTCCATTAGAAGTTCAGCTGATTTAATCAAAGTCCCAGCTGTATCACAAATATCATCAACTAAAATGCAGGTTTTATCTGAAACGTCCCCAATAATAGTCATGGAGTTAATTTCTCCAGGCGCACTCCTTCTCTTATCCACTACCGCTAAATCCACGTCAATTTTTTCAGCAAGTTCTCTTGCACGCGATACTCCTCCAACATCAGGTGAAACTATTGTAATATTTTTATTTTTTGCGAAGTTATGTCTTATATCAATCGCGAATATAGGTGATGCATATAGATTATCTACTGGAATATCGAAGAAGCCTTGGATTTGGGCAGCGTGAAGATCTAATGTAAGCACTCTATTTATACCCGATTGTGCGAGCAAATTAGCCACTAATTTTGCGCTAATTGGGGTTCTGGCTTTTGTCCTTCTATCCTGTCTCGCGTAACCAAAATATGGAATTATTGCTGTAACTCTACTTGCACTAGATCTCTTAAGTGCATCCGCAATTATGAGTAGTTCCATCAGATTATCATTTGCTGGATTTGAAGTTGACTGAACTATAAACATATCTTCGCCACGAACATTCTCGAAAACTTCTACAAAGATTTCTTGGTCGCTAAACCGTTCTACACGAGCTTTTACGGGCTTTACTTTTGTGCCGAACAACAGACCAATTCTCTTGCAAATACTTTTTCCTAGTGAGAGATTTGAATTCCCAGATATAATTTTTAATTTGCCGTTTGAGATCATTTTGTTGCGACTCTTTTTTTTGGGTTAATCCTATACGTTTTTTATATTTATGAAAGAAAAGGATTACGTTAGTTTCGTCTTTTTTATTAATTTTTCAAAGTTTATTTATTTTTATTTCCCTGAAATTTCTGCCACTATATGATCTTCATAATTTTCATTATCAACTGAAGTTTCTGAAACACAGTATTTTTGAATTGATTGATTTGTCCTATGGACACTCTCTCGGTCTTTACTTAAAAGATGGTGCCATGGGGGCAAAGGTTTTCCTTCACTTATTAATTTATAACTACAACTCGAAGGGAGAAATTTAGAATTTTTGTGTAAATTGTCTTTGGTGAGTTTTAAGCAGGCTTTAACATTTTTTTCTCTATTCTCGTAATCGCTACACTTACAGCTCTTAAGCTCAAGCTTTGAACATGAAATGTTGGTGATAAAAATTTTCTTTTTATAGACTATTTTCAATAGACAGCACTTAGCGCAGCCATCACATAAGGCTTCCCACTCATCTTGACTTAACTGATCAAGAGTATATTTTTCCCAGAAAAATTTTCTTAGCTTAGTCATCAGCTAAAACCGTTTCTATAGTTTCACAATCTGATTTCATCTGTAAAATCAACTCTTTTTCTGAGTTAAACTTAAGCTCAGGTCTTATAAATTTGACTAGTGAAATAGAAACATTTTCTCCATATACATCTTCATCGAAGTCAAAGATGAAAACCTCAATATTAGGCTCATAATCGCCGTAGGTTGGCCTTGATCCTATTGATGCTGCTCCCTTAAAAGTTCTTTGATTATCATTGGATAAAATTTTAATGAATACTGCATAGACACCATGTTTGGGGACAATTGTGTTTCTTAAACCAATATTTATTGTTGGAAACCCGAGTTGTCGGCCTCTCTGAAACCCCTTTTCTACCACTCCCTCAATTTCATAATAGCGAGACAGCATTTTATTGACTTCACTAACGGAACCTTTGACTAGTTTTTCCCTCAATGCGCTTGAAGATACAACTTTACCTTCAATCATAAATGGATTAGCGATATGCAAACCAAGCTTGTTTTTTTCCTGGTAGATCTTCAATAACTTTACGGAACCCTCTCTATTCTTTCCAAACCTAAAATCTGGACCGACCACAATAGTTTTTACATTTAATTTTTCTAGAAGCACAGTCTCTATGAAATCCCTTGGAGATAAATTTGCTAACGAAGAATCGAAAGGCAGTTCAAAAAGAGCATCTATGCCAAAAGAATCCAAAAATCTTTCACGTGTTTCTGATTTCATTAGCCTAAATATAGGCTGATTTTTTTGAAAATATTGCCTGGGGTGAGGTTCAAATGTAACTACGCCTACAAAAGAATTATTACTTCTCTCCCTTGCAATCTCAATAACTGATTGGTGGCCCAAATGCATACCGTCAAAGTTACCTATAGCAACAGAGTAGCCTCTAATCTCTTTTGGAATGTTTTCTATCCTCTTAAAAACCAACATAATGCTTCCTAGTCAAATTTTCTACTCGGGGCTAAGACAAGCGCTTCTCCTGATAACACTACTTTGTCACCTACTTTACACTTACAGTCTAATGTAACACGTCGATTTGAGTATTCTATATGAGTTACTAATACCGTGGTTGTTATTAATTGACCAGGGAGTACCGGTCTGATGAATTTTAGTGTTTGACTCAAATAGACGGTTCCGTGTCCAGGCAACTGTTCTGCAATTACGGCCGAAATCAAGCTTGCAGTGAGCATACCGTGTGCAATTCGTCTTCCAAATATTGTTTGCTGAGCATATTCTTCATCTAAGTGCACTGGATTTTGATCACCAGAGACTTTTGAAAATAGAAGAATATCATTCTGCGTTATTTTACGTTCAAGCATTCTGCTCATTCCTATTTCCAAATCCTCTACACATATTGTTCCTTTTTGTATACTGTTTTTCATGGTTTTGTTGGCAACAGGCAGGCTATATGATTAAAAAAATTAGACGTGATTTTTTATCGGAAAAATTTAATGGCATAGTCTACGTGTACTTTGTTATCTTCCAAAGTTCGATTTAATTTTCTTTCGTCAAGGATGGTGTTATTTTTTCCTTCAATCAAATGCTTTTTTTTCAATAGCCCTCCAACTACCAGAAGTGAGTGATGCTTTTCATTGTTAGCACCTCTAATATCTGTTGTTAGTCCATCTCCTATACACAGGATTGACATTCGTTTGGAGTCACTAAATTTGTCCAAAAAAGAATAGACCTCTTGATAAATATTTTCATGTGGTTTACCGAAATAAATCACCTTCCCTCCCATTCCCTCATACATTGAGGCGATTGAGCCAGCACACATTTCTCTTTTATCACCGACATCGACTACCAAATCAGGATTTGCACACAATAGGGTCAAGTCTTTATCTATCCCGATCTTGAGTGTATTATTATAGTCTGACAGTTGATCATTTGATGGATCAAATGGCTCGGTGCAAACAATTAAATCCGCTTGCGTAATATTATCTATATCAATTGAGATTTTTTTTTCATGGATCATATTTTTATAAATACTATGATGCCGTTTTCCTCCTATGTGGAAAATTTTCAACTGATTTGCTGAAATATTATTTATGTAATTCGAGGTAAGCTCTCCAGACGTTAAAAGCATATCATAGTGAATTTCTTTGATACCAAGTTTAGCTATTTGATCTTCGACGTTTGCAATTGGCCTGGGGGCATTCGTTACCAATACTACCTTGCCTTTTGAGGCTCTGAACTGCTTAAGAGCCTTAAGAGCTTCTGGAAAGCTTTCTACACCATTGTGCAAACAGCCCCACAAGTCGCAAATTACGGCGTTGTATTTGTCTGATATCTCGGAAAAGGTTGCAATTACATGTGTCAAAAGAACTAAATATCCAAATAATTTTTTCTAGTTATGTCTTTCGAGGTGATAAAATATAAAAAGAAAAATTGCAATAACCTCGATTATATAAAATTTTTAAAAAAAAATTGAAAAAAATTGATGAGAGATATTGACAAGCAAAAATTCTTGCATAAATAAAAGCGCTAAGTATGGATGTCTCTTCTCAAGAGACTATTACCTTTGATTTATATTTTTATATGAGGAGATTCTTAATGGCTTTTAAACCTTTGCACGACCGTGTTGTGGTTCGTAGAGTTGATAGTGAAGATAAAACATCTGGTGGACTGATAATTCCTGACTCAGCACAAGAGAAACCAGCAGAAGGCGAAGTTGTTTCAGTTGGAACTGGTGCAAGAGATGATTCCGGAAAGTTGATTCCGATGGAATTAAAATCAGGCGACAAAATCTTGTTCGGGAAATGGTCTGGAACTGAAGTGAAAATCAATGGTGAGGAATTACTCATCATGAAAGAAAGTGATATATTGGGTATAATTTCCTAAGAATTTTTTAACAACACTAATTGAGGAGCCAAAAAAATGGCAGCAAAAGAAGTAAAATTTGAAATTGATGCACGCACAAGAATGTTAAAAGGTGTAGACATATTAGCGAATGCAGTGAAAGTAACACTTGGGCCAAAGGGAAGAAATGTTGTAATAGACAAGTCCTTTGGTGCACCAAGAATTACAAAAGATGGCGTCACCGTCGCTAAGGAAATTGAGCTTGAAGATAAGTTTGAAAATATGGGAGCTCAGATGGTGAAAGAGGTAGCTTCAAAAACCAATGATACTGCCGGTGATGGGACAACCACCGCAACAATATTATCTCAAGCGATTGTCAGAGAAGGTCTTAAATCGGTTGCCGCAGGTATGAATCCTATGGATTTAAAAAGGGGTATAGATGCAGCCGTGACCAAAGTAGTGGAAGAAATTAAAGGTATGTCAAGACCGGTAAAAGACTCAGCTGAGGTTGCTCAAGTTGGTACTATTTCAGCCAACGGTGAAGCAGAGATCGGAAAGCAAATCGCGGATGCCATGCAAAAGGTCGGAAATGAAGGCGTTATAACTGTCGAAGAGAACAAGGGTCTTGAAACCGAGACAGATGTAGTTGAAGGTATGCAGTTTGACAGAGGCTACCTCTCGCCGTACTTCATAACAAATGCCGATAAAATGATCACTGAATTGGAAGATTGCTTAGTTTTACTACACGAGAAAAAACTGTCTTCCCTTCAACCAATGGTTCCGCTTCTTGAGACAGTAATTCAGTCAGGAAAGCCCTTACTCATCATAGCTGAGGACGTAGAGGGTGAAGCTTTAGCAACCCTGGTTGTTAATAAGCTTAGAGGCGGTTTGAAAATTGCCGCCGTGAAGGCTCCAGGTTTTGGTGACAGAAGAAAGGCTATGCTTCAAGACATCGCAATTCTGACAGGTGGCCAGTTGATATCAGAAGATCTAGGGATGAAGTTGGAAAATGTAACCATGGATATGCTTGGTACAGCCAAAAAAATCTCAATCAACAAGGACGATACTACTATAGTTGATGGTGCTGGCGATAAGTCTGAGATAGAAGCAAGAGTCGCTCAAATTAAAGCCCAGATAGAGGAAACGACATCCGATTATGACAAAGAAAAGTTGCAAGAGAGACTTGCAAAGCTAGCAGGTGGAGTGGCAGTTATCAGGGTTGGAGGTGCTACCGAGGTTGAAGTGAAAGAGAGAAAAGATAGAGTAGATGACGCTCTCAACGCAACCAGAGCTGCTGTACAAGAAGGCGTAATCGTCGGTGGAGGTACCGCTTTAGTTCAAGCCGCAAAGAAACTCGATAAAGTCAAGACTGAGAACCCAGATCAGGAAGCCGGTGTAAAGATAGTAGCTAGAGCCTTAGAAGCACCGTTAAGACAAATTGCTGAAAATGCAGGTGTAGATGGGTCAGTCGTTGCTGGGAAGATTCGAGAGTCCTCTGATGTGACACATGGCTTCAATGCGCAAACTGAAGAGTATGGTGATATGTTCAAATTTGGAGTAATTGATCCTGCAAAGGTAGTGCGTACCGCGCTCGAAGACGCTTCATCAGTAGCCGGATTGCTTATAACAACTGAGGCAATGGTTGCCGATAAACCAGAGCCTAAGTCAGCAGCTCCAGCTATGCCCGATATGGGCGGCATGGGCGGCATGGGCGGCATGGGCGGCATGATGTAAGTCTTGAATTGTCCAGGTTAATTATTAATTAAAGGGGAGGTTAACTCCCCTTTTTTTTTATTAAATTTATGTGACCCATTTTTCTTCCAGGACGAGAGTCTTTCTTTCCATAAACATAGACTTTTGCTAACTCATTGTTTGCTAGATTACTAGTCACTTTTCCAATTAAGTTATACATTATAATGTCGGAATGCCTCTCGGTTGATAGCAGAGGCAAGTCCATAATTGCTCTGATGTGTTGCTGGAACTGACTAGAGTAGCTCCCGTCCATTGTCCAGTGCCCAGAATTATGTACTCTTGGAGCAATTTCGTTAACATAAAGTTCATTTTCTTTTAAAAAAAATTCTACTCCCATAACTCCGATATAGTCTATATTGGCCACTATTTTTCTTGCAATGGTAACAGCGTCATTTTTAAGCACTTCACTTGTTGACGAAGGTAAAGTTGTTGTTACCAAAATCCCACTCTTATGTACATTTTCTCCCGGTTCAAAAGTCTTAATATTTCCATCTTTATCCCGGACTATTATTACGGATAACTCCCTATCAAAACTAATTACTTCCTCAGCTATAGATGGACAAAGTTTTTCCCCGAGAAAATGATCGTTAATATCATCTAGTGTTTTGATCAATATTTGTCCCTTCCCGTCGTAACCTAGCCTACGTGTCTTGATAAGAATTGGTTTCTTTAGTCTAGTAAATAGCTTTTCAATTTCAGAAACTTCATCAATTCTATAAAATTGCGTAGTTTTAATACCTAACGAATTAAGATAACTTTTTTCAGTTAAGCGGTCCTGAGAGATTTTAAGGGCTTTTACAGAAGGCCTAATGTTTACAAAGAGATCTAATTCCTCTAATGCTTTTGTGTCTATGTTTTCAAATTCATAAGTTAGAACGTCTACATTTTTTGCAAAAGCGACTAGGTTCTCATTGTCATCATAGTTTCCAAATACTACTTTATTGGCCACTTGTGCCGCAGGACAGTCTGTATCAGGGCAATATATATTTACATTAAAACCTAAGTCGGCTGCGGCAGTAGCAAGCATTTTTGCTAATTGCCCTCCACCAAGAATTCCGATAGTCTTATTCGGGCTCATTTTTTACTCGGTTTGTTGTATCAGCGCGCCAATCTCGGATTTTCTGACCAATAACCTTATCGGTAACTGCTAAAACCTGTATAGCAAAGATAGCGGCATTGAAAGCACCTGGAGAACCAATTGCCATTGTTGCAACAGGGTAGCCTTTCGGCATTTGTACTATTGAATAAAGACTGTCAACTCCTCCTAGATCGGTCGCGTTAATAGGTACTCCAATTACTGGGATATCAGTTTTTGAAGCAATCATTCCTGGTAAATGTGCTGCGCCTCCTGCGCCAGCGATCACAACTTTTATTTTTCGCCTCCTTAGCGAATTAGCGTACTCGTACAACCTGTCTGGAGTTCTGTGTGCAGATACAATTTTTTTTTCATAAGAAACATCAAGCTTTTCCAATAAATCGCATGCCACTTGCATGATTTCCCAATCTGATTGACTCCCCATTACTACGGATACTTGTATATTTTTTTCAATTTCCATTATTGATCTCGCTTAGATATTTCTCTGCATCTAAAGCGGCCATGCATCCCATTGCAGCGGACGTCACTGCTTGCCTATAAACATTATCCACTAAATCCCCAGCAGCAAAAACTCCAGGAATAGAAGTTTTTGTAGTTCCTGGAATAGTAGACACATATCCACTATCAAAAGTTTTGAGCTGATCTTTAATGAGATTTGAAGCAGGGGAATGTCCTATTGCTACAAAGACCCCTGAGCAAGTGATTTCAGATAATTCCTTGCTCAAAGTATCTCTCATCTGAATTCCAGTTACGCCTAAAGGATTATGTTCTCCTAATATGTCAGTTACTTGCTTATTCCATACGATTTCAATTTTTTCATTCTCAAAAAGACGTTTTTGTAAGATTTTTTCAGCTCGTAACTTATCTCTTCTATGGATTAAATAAACTTTGGAAGCAAACTTTGTTAAGAAAATTGCCTCTTCAACAGCCATATTTCCTCCTCCTATTACCGCAACTATCTTGTCTCTATAGAAAAAACCGTCACATGTTGCGCACGCCGAAACCCCAAAACCTTTATATTTTTCTTCATTATCGAGTCCTAGCCAATTTGCTTGCGCTCCTGTCGCTAAAATTACTGAGTCCGTCAAATATTGTGAACCACTATCTGTTTCAACAAAGAAGGGTCGTACAGTAAGATTTACTTTTGAAACATGTTCGGAAATAATTTCGCATCCCAGATTACGGGCATGATCTTCCATGTTTTTCATTAAGTCTGGTCCAAGTATTTCTTTCTCTCCGGGCCAATTCTCAACCTCGGTAGTTATCGTAAGCTGTCCACCAGGCTGTATTCCTTGAAAGAGGATTGGTGATAACATAGCGCGTGAAGCGTATACAGCAGCTGTATAGCCTGCTGGACCTGAACCAATTATTAAAAGTTTATTTTTTTTTGGAGACATATTATCCTCAAATTTTTTCATAGGTTACAAACAAATTATTGAAGCCATGCGGCCAAAGTCTCTCTCAGATTTATGATAGGCCCTTCTATTTGAAAAAAATAATTCAGAATTTTCGTAAGTACACAAACCAAGGTTATGTATATCATAAACTCCAAGCAGATTAAATCTACTTTCAATAAATAAAGTAAGATCAAAGAAATAATTACCATCTTCTTTGATAAAAAATTTT
>CACELY010000003.1:27500-58676 GCA_902560505.1 uncultured Alphaproteobacteria bacterium | reverse complement strand
CGTAGTGTTCAATATCTCCTCAGTATTAACCGCAGGGAAATATGCTTCTTTTAAATCACAATGAAACTCTTTTGACCTCTTGTTTGAATCCATTTATTTCGACCTTTATACTAACAAATTCTTTGGAACTTTAATTTTACAAGACAATAAAACCTGTGCATACCCTTTTCCTTGAGGGTCATTTCTTAAACTAGTAGTACCTCCACCACCAAGCACATCGTGTAGCACAAAATTTACTCCCGAAATTCCAGGAAGATAATGGCGATCAATTTTATCATTTTCCAAAAAATGAGAAAAAATTTCTACTATTTTTTCTTCAGAGAAAGTATCCCAGATATAGGGTAGTAGAATTGGGTGTCTCGCTATAATACCAATATTTGCCTTGTTACCCTTATCTCCAGACCTACCCCAAGCGATCTCTTCTAGGGAAACTTCTATTAATTGAACTCCTTTATATAAATTAGAGATATTAGGTTCAGATACATTTATATTAGCAAAGGAAGACGGAACACTTACCGCATGAGCAATTTCAATTGGCTCGCTTGGTGCATCATCAAATTGCAAGGTAAACCCAACATTTTCTTTTTTATATAAAAAGGAAAACAATGAAAGGATCGGAGATGGCTTAGGTCGTGCTCCAGCGAAACCACTCAGACCTGGAGGTGATGACAAACCGAGACCAGTCGCGTCTTTTAAAAAAACTCCAACTCCTTTGGGGTTTTCGTGTTTAACAGCAATTTTTGCAAACACCTCACTAGAATTCTGCGAATTCTTTCGTGGTCCAAATTGACTGCCTGACCCTATTATCTCAACGCTCTCTTCAATAAAAGGCTCTAATTTTTTTCTCTGCAATGAATTTCTCGATCTTGATAGTGCTGCCTTTGCAAAAGCATTAGCCTTATCTGTAGCGTCTGATCCATAGAAACCAAATAAGTGCCCTCCTCGAAATCCTGCCTCATAAGTGAGGCAAACCTTATAACTTTCACTCGGTGGTTTTCCCTTTGCTCCACTTACAAGAACTCGATCCTTTTCTATCTCGGTAATTTCAACATGTGAAAAATTGCAGTTAACATCTGGAAGCAGATAATTTTTGGGATCCCCTATTTCATACAACATCTGCTCAGCGACAGTGCCAAAGCTTACAACTCCACCAGTATCTTTTGCTTTTGTGATAACCGCTTTTCCATCTTTTTCTATCTCTGCTATTGGATAACCAATCTGATCAAAAGTTCCTTTAATAGATTTCCAATCAGTGAAATTGCCTCCCGTAATTTGAGTTCCACACTCAAGAAGATGCCCAATAAGACTGCCCGAAGATAAAAGATCAAAATCTTCCGCGCCCCAACCAAAGTTATACATACATGCAGCTAACGTCACTGCACTATCCACACACCTTCCGGTTATCACTATGTCAGCGCCTTTTTCTAATGCCCTTACAATAGGCTGAGCTCCAAAATATGCGTTTATGCTGCCAATTTTTTCCTTTTCTGGGAATTCAATGCCTGAGAACATTTCGGTTGGGTTTAAGCTTTTTATATTATCTATTCCTGGAAGTAGATTATCCCCTTCGATTACTGCTACTCTAAGAGATAATCCCTGCTCCTGAATTTTCTCTCTTAGAATAATAGCACAAGCCGATGGGTTCACCCCTCCAGCGTTTGAAATTATCTTCGTGTTGGTTTCGGATATCCTTTTTAAATTTGGAACCATAGCCTCTGAAATAAAATCAGTAGCATATCCTACATTAGGGTCTTTTGCTTTTACCCGCGCCATTATAGCCATAGTAATTTCGGCTAAATAATCATATACAATGAAATCAAGATCATCATGTCTAAGGAGTTGCTCGGTAGCTTGTGACGCATCTCCCCAATAACCGGATGCACCCCCAATTTTCAATAATTTTTTTTTCAACGTTCGAGTTCTCATTTGTGTCTTTTTAAGTCTACATAAATATGTGATACTAATAAAAGTCCTTTTTTTGAATTTTGATAACAGATTAGGAAAATTTATGAAGAACCCATTTGATACACCAGAGAGAGAAGAATTCAGAGCCCAGCTAAAAGCGTTTGTTGATAAAGAAATCAAACCCTATGTCAACGATTGGGATGAAGAAGGAAAGATACCTTGGGATCTTCATCAGAAAGCTGGAGCGCTAGGTGTCTGGGGTTTTGGAATTGATGAAAAGTATGGTGGATTAGGAGAAGACGATAATTTCCTAAGAGCAATATACAACGAAGAATTCGCGAAATGCGGAGCTGGAGGTGTTGGCGCAGCCATGGGCGGGCGAATGATTTCCCTCGAGCCGATACAAAGACTGTGTTCATCGGAAATAAAAGATAGAGTTCTAAAAGATATAGTCACTGGGAAAAAAGGCTCAAGCTTGGGAATAACTGAGCCAGGTGGGGGCTCAGATGTAGCGAATATGAAAACATCAGCAAAAAGAGATGGGAACCATTTTGTTATTAATGGCAGCAAGACTTTTATTACGGGAGCAATGACATCTGACTATTTTGTTGTCGGAGCTAGAACTGGTGGATCGGGATTAAAAGGAATTTCTCTATTTTTCGTGGAGGCCGACAGGGATGGCTTTTCACGGGTACCACTTGATAAAAAAATGGGTTGGTGGTGCTCTGATCAGGCAACCTTGTACTTTGATAATGTCAGAGTGCCTGCTGAGAATATGATGGGGGAAGAGGACAAGGGCTTCATACAAATAATGGAGAATTTCAATATAGAGAGAATGTGCATGTGTGCTAGCTCTTTAGGGATGATGAAAGTCTGCCTTGAGGAAAGCATAGAGTGGGCAAAGACTAGAGAGACTTTTGGAAAACCTCTTATTCAGCATCAAGTTATACGTCATAAGCTAGCAAACATGTCCTCAAAAATTGATGCTCTTGAAGCGTTGGTAAATAATATTTGCTGGAATATGAATAATGGAGAAGTTCCAGTCGCAGAAATCTCAAAGGCAAAGTTTTTTGCTACTAAAGAGCTTGAGTATTGCTCAAGTGAGGCAATGCAAATAATGGGTGGAGCTGGATATCTCAGAGGAAATCCAGTAGAAAGGATTTACCGTGAGGTAAAGGTCATGGCTATCGGAGGTGGTTCCGAGGAAATCATGAGAGATTTAGCTGTGCGACAAATGGGTTACTAAAAGTCCTAATAGTTTGTTAAAACTACTCAGTGGTTAAAACGATTTTTCCGACTGCTTGCCGGTTCATAAGTTTTCTGAGAGCAACAGCTGCTTCTTCTAATGGATATACGTCTGAAACTAAAGGATCAATATCACCGTTATTAAACCACTCAAATAGTTGCTGAAAGTTAGCAAGCTCCTCTTTTGACTCTCTTACTCTAAAAGAACCCCAGAAAACCCCTACAATTGCGCAACCTTTAAGTAGAGGTAAATTCATAGGAACCCTAGGTATCTTATCGTCTCCACCAGCAAAACCAATGACCAAAGCGCGACCATTCCACCGAATAGACCTAAGTGCTGGTTCGAATAGATCAGCTCCAACCGGATCATACAAAACATCATATGACTCCTTTTGCCCGGTTATTTCTTTAAGTCGTTCTCTCAGATCATCTTTTCCATAATTAATCAAATGATCTGCTCCAGCCTTCTTCACTACTTCTAGCTTTTCATCTGTACTTGCAGCCCCTATTACGGTAGCGCCCATTGCTTTACCTATCTCCACTGCAGAGATGCCCACTCCTCCAGCTGCTCCGAGCACCAACAGGGTTTCGCCCTTCTGTAATGACGCTCTTTGTTTTAGCGCATGCATCGAAGTACCATAGGTAATCTGAATGCCAGAGGCAACAACGCCACTCATTTTTTCTGGCCTTTTCATTAACATCTCGGTACCCACAACAAGTTTTTCTGCAAAGCCCCCATGTATGGTAGTCGTCATCACTTTGTCACCAACTGCAAAATTTTTTACCCCTTCTCCCACTTCCTCAACAATACCGGCGACCTCGCCACCTGGCGAGAAAGGGAGATCCGGTTTGAATTGATATTTATTGTTAATAATTAGAGTATCAGGAAAATTTACGCCGCACGCCTCTACTTTGAGCTTCACCTGATTGGCGCCGGTAACTGGTTCCTCAACTTCTTTAACTTCCAAATCTTCTGGCAACCCAAACTTAGAACAAATTACCGCTCTCATAATACTCTCCCTAATTGACTTTAATAATTCTTCCAATCTCTTGACTAGAGACTTACCAGATGTATCATTTCACTAGATTTCTTATTTTTCAACACTATTCTATATGTGTATAATATCTTCAGGGGGATAATAATGACAAAAACAGCTCATTTATCAAAAGAAAATGAAATAGCATTTATAGCTCTCTCTAATGCCCCTATGAACGCTTTGAGCCAAGGTGTAAGAGCTGGTTTAAAGAAAGGTGTTGAAGAAGCATTAAGTGATAGTACAATAAAGGCGATAGTCATCCACGGTGATGGTAATGTATTTTCAGCAGGTGCTGATATTTCAGAATTTCATCTGCCTGCCGTAGAGCCTCATTTACCTGATGTTTGCGATTTAATTGAACAAAGCGAGAAACCCGTGATTGCTGCAATACATGGGTTCGCTCTGGGCGGTGCTTTTGAGATAGCTTTATCAACACACTTTAGAATAGCAACTAAAGATGCTTCAGTTGGACTTCCAGAAGTACATTTAGGCTTGCTACCAGGATCTGCTGGAACGCAAAGAACGCCCAGGTTAGTGGGAGTAAAAAGTGCAATAGATATTATGACAACAGGGAAACCTGTTAAAGCGGAAAAAGCACTTGCAATTGGTGCAATTGACGAAATTGTTGATGACCTCAAGAGCGGTGCTATTGCTTTTGCAAAAAAAGTTGTTGAAAATGCTATACCTCTAAAAAGAGTGAGTAAAAGTGAAGAAAGAGTTGATAACAATTCCGAGAACTTAGAAGTAATTGCACAAGAAAGGGCAAAGTGGAAAAAAAATAGTCCTCACCTAAACGCTCCACAGAAAATTATTGACTGTGTAGAGCAAGCAGTGCTGCTCGATTATGCAGGTGGTATGAACTTCGAGCAAAAGACCTTTCAAGGGTTAATGGATAGCGACCAGAGTAAAAGCCTTATCCACGCCTTTTTTGCTGAAAGAAAGAGCAGCAAAATCCCTGAGTTAGAAAGAGGTGCAAAACCCCGTCCCATATCGAAACTAGGTGTTATTGGTGGGGGTACTATGGGATCAGGTATCACGATTGCTGCACTGAACTCAGGTCTACCTGTTACCATGGTAGAGAGGGATCAAGAGAGTCTTGAGCGGGGTATTGAGAATGTAAAGAAGGTGTATAGGCGGGACGTAGAGAAAGGGAGATTGTCCCAAGAGAAAGTGGATAAGATTTTATCAAACTACTCCACATCAACTCAACTAAACGACCTCTCAGATAAGGACATGATAATTGAAGCTGTATTTGAAGAACTTGAAGTTAAGAAAGGTGTCTTTTCACAACTTAATGATATTGCAAAAGAAGGAGCCGTGTTGGCATCAAATACCTCATATTTAGATATCGACAAAATTGCCTCGGCGACAGATAGAGTTGGTGATGTGATTGGTCTTCATTTCTTTTCTCCAGCAAACATTATGCGTCTTTTAGAGATAGTTGTTCCAACAAATGTAAAAGATGATGTTGTGGCTACTGGTTTTCAACTAGCGAAAATTCTTAAGAAGGTGCCAGTCCGGGCAGGGAATTGTGATGGGTTTATTGGGAACCGTGTGCTCGAAAATTATGCAAAGGCAGCAAACTACATGATGGAAGATGGTACTTCACCGTATGATATAGATAGAGCGATAGTAGAGTTTGGCTATCCTATGGGACCGTTTCAAATGTTTGACCTGGCAGGTGGAGACATAGGATGGGCCGATCGAAAACGCAAAGCGGCATTTAGATCGAATGAGGAAAGATATGTTTCTATTGCTGACCGTATTTGTGAAAAGGGTTGGTTTGGACAAAAAACTGGGCGCGGTTATTATAAATACACTCCTGGGGCACGAAGAGGGGAAGAAGACCCTGAAGTTCTGTCGATTATCCAAGAAGAAAGAAATGTTAAGGGCATAGAAGCTAAGAGCCTATCCTCAGATGAAATAAGAAGACGCTACTTTGCAGCCATGGTTAACGAGGGTGCCAAAGTTTTAGAAGAAAAAATGGCCTTGAGGCCATCCGATATAGATGTAACGAAACTATTCGGATATGGATTCCCAAGACATATGGGAGGACCAATGAGGTACGCGGATGTTTATGGCATTGAAAATATACTTAATGATTTAAAAGAATTTGAAAAAGAAGACCCTTACTTTTGGAAGCCAGCAGAACTAATTGTAAAGCTTGTTAATGAAGGTAAGGATTTTAACAGCTTGAACTAATTGGAGAAAAAAATGGACTTAAATTTTACTAAAGAACAAGAAAACTTTCAAATTGAAGTACGTAGTTTTTTGAACGAAAACTTAGAACCCCAAGTAGTTGAAAAGGTAAAAAATGGTATCCCTATCACTAAAGAGGATTCCGAAAGGTGGCATCAAAAGCTTAATGAAAAAGGTTGGCTAGCAGGCACATGGCCAAAACAGTATGGTGGTCAAGACTGGGATGTTGTTGAAAAATTCATTTTTGAAGAAGAGTGTGGTTCTGCAGGAGCACCTCGAATTGTACCATTCGGAGTTGGCATGCTCGCACCAGTCTTAATGAAATTTGGCTCGCAAGAACAAAGAGATTATTGGCTGCCTAGAATGCTGACAGGTGAGGACTGGTGGTGCCAAGGGTACTCTGAGCCTGGCTCTGGTTCAGACTTAGCATCTTTAAAGACAAGTGCTGTGAGAGATGGTGACTATTACATCGTAAATGGTCAAAAAACTTGGACTACATTTGCACAACACGCCAATATGATCTTTTGCTTAGTAAGGACCTCAAACGAAGGAAAGCCACAGGAGGGAATATCATTTATTCTGATTGACATGAACTCTCCGGGAATCGAAGTGAGACCCATTATTACATTAGATGGTAGTCATGAGGTTAATGAAGTATTTTTTTCTGATGTAAAAGTTCCTGTGCAAAACCTTGTAGGGGAAGAAAATAGAGGGTGGACCTATGCCAAATATTTACTAACGCATGAAAGGACTGGCAATGCAAATGTTGCAGTGTCAAAACGAAAAATCCAAAAGCTCAAGAAGTTGGCATATGATGCAAAAAAGAATGAGCAACCATTGTCTAACGACCCAATGTTCGCATCCAGATTAGCACAGATAGAAATTGATCTGCAAAATCTAGAAATAACAAATCTAAGGACACTGGCTTCTGTAGAAAATGGTGAGGCACCTGGAGCGGAGAGCTCCATAATAAAAATTTTAGGTTCTGAGATAGAGCAAGATATAGATAATCTAACGAGAAAATCACTTGGGAAACGGGCTTTTGTTAATGAACCAGATGCACTTTCTACTGGTTACAACGGAGCAGAAGTTTTTCCTAAGGCTGCTGCATACGCATCGGGAAAGTATTTTAATCATCGAAAAAAATCAATATATGCAGGGTCAAACGAAATCCAAAAAAATATAATTTCAAAACTAATGCTCAATTTATAGGAAAGAGAAACTAATGGATTTCAAACCGAGTCCTGAGAGGCAAATTCTATTCGATACTCTTAAAAAATATTTTGAAAATGAATACAGTCTTTCTGATCGTAATATCGCAGCACATTCTGATCTCGGATATTCAAAAAAAGCTTGGGAAGCCATGAGAGACCTGGGGATTCTCGAATCCCTTATAGACCCAGAATTAGACGGGTTTGGCGGCACAGCACTTGATATTTCAACCGTTTTTGAAGCTTTAGGAAGAGGCCTCGTCGTAGAGCCTTTTCTAGAGGTCGGGATACTTGCTGCCGACGTATTATCAAGAGGTAATGATGCTCAAAAATCGCTTGTTAAAAAGATACTTGAAAACGAGTGTTTACCTATCTTAGCCCACAGCGAGACAGATACAGAGTACTCGAAAAGTTTTGTAGAAACGAAACTATCTGTAGAAGCTGATGGAAGTTATAAGATTTCAGGCACTAAGCGAATGATAAAGCATGCATCTGAGGCAACACACTTTTTGGTAACCTGTAGAAATACCGGGGATGCTTCCAGCGAAGAAGGTATTTCAATTGCTTGTATCCCAACTGATCGAGAAGGTATAAAAATTGATAGCTTCGCTACTATAGATGGGGGGCGAGTGTCTGATTTGAATTTTACAAATGTAAGTATTTCTTCAGAAGAACTCGTTGGTGAACTTGGAATGAGCTATTCAATTGTCTCCCATGCGATCGATACTGGTATTCTTGCAATTTGTTCCGAGGCCCTCGGTATTATGGAAAGAATAAAGGAATTAACTCTTGAATATCTTAAAACTAGAAAGCAATTTGGCGTACCTATCGGTAAGTTCCAAGCTATTCAACATAGAATGGCACAGTTATTAGTTGAAATAGAGCAGGCTCGTTCCTCGGTTATTAATGCTACAATTTATTTTGACGACGAAACAGAAAGAGAAAAAACAATTTCTGCAGCAAAATTTTCAATTGGAAAAATAGGAACTTTGGTAGCAGAGGAAAGTATTCAACTGCATGGTGGAATGGGAATGACGTGGGAATATGATCTTGGTCATTACGCAAAGAGACTGGTCTTAATTGATCATGAATTTGGAGATGAAGACTTTCACCTACAAAAATACATATCGCTATAAAACGTGAATGATATATCAGAAGCGTTTGTTAGTTCTCTTGGTCTAATTTTATTTTTAGACGCTGAATTACTGGAGATTATACTTCTATCGTTCAAGATAACATTTTATGCCGTACTGATTTCAAGCATACTTGGAATACCTCTTGGAGCATTTTTAGCAAGCACACATTTTAAATTCAGGAATACTGTTGTTTCCATCCTTTTTGGAATGATGGGCTTACCTCCAGTAGTTGTTGGCTTATTTGTATATTTAATTTTTTCTCGTTCAGGGTCGTTAGGATGGATGGGGCTTCTCTACTCACCAACGGTAATGATAATTGCTCAGGTAATCCTTATTTTACCCATAGTGTGTTGTCTAACGTTTCAAATAATTGAAAGCCTACATACCCGTTATCATGAGTTTTTCCGTTCATACAGGATAGCAAAATTAAAATCAGTTATAGCTTATATTGTTGATAGCAGGTTTGAACTTACAACTGTGGTACTTGCTGGTATCGGCCGCTCTATTTCTGAGGTTGGCGCAATCATAATTGTAGGAGGAAACATAGATCATATTACTCGGGTCATGACCACCGCTATTGCACTAGAAACATCAAAGGGCAATCTTGATTTGGCTTTGGGCTTGGGAATTATTTTGTTAACCACCGCAATAGTACTCAATGGTTTCATTTTGTTTTTGCGAGGAAAATATCTCAATACTTCTGGGAGCACTATTTGATGGCCTCCGATAATACCCAAATAAGAATAAATGACCTTTCTTTTGATATTGAAGGAAAGACCCTTTTACACAATACCAATCTTTCTTTAAATGGAGACGGGATAACAGTTTTTCTCGGAGCTAATGGAGCGGGTAAAACAATTTTTTTAAAGCTATTAACAGGACTTTTGACTCCATGTAGTGGATCCATAACTTTTAAGGGTGGGAATCTATCAGTTAAAACACGCGCCTTCGTATCTCAAGAGCCAGTTATACTGCGGAGAACAGTTCTAAAAAACATGTTATTTGTTTTGGAAAAAATAACATCTGAAAAAAGTACCCTCGCAAAAGAATTGCTTAGTTTGATGGGATTAGATAAAAAAGAGCATCAGAACGCAATGACTCTGTCAGCTGGTGAGAAACAGAGATTATGTCTCGCTAGGGCAATAATAACCAATCCTGAAATATTATTATTAGATGAACCTACCGCCAATATTGAGCCAAACTCAACTACGTTAATTGAAAAATATCTTATTCAAAAAGTAAGATCATCACGAAAAATATTCTTTGTTACACATGATATAAATCAAGCTCGGAGATTAGCAGACGAAATTGTTTTCATTCACACTGGTAGAGTAATTGAACATTCGTCATCTGAAAATTTCTTTGAAAATCCAAAAACCACAGAAGCAAGAAAATACATATCGGGAAAAATAAATTGAAAAATATCCTCTCACACATACTTTTGCTCTTAGTTTTTGTAGCTTTATCAAGTTCTAATGTTTTGGCGGATAATATTATTATTCAATCGTCTACTTCATTAAAAAATTCTGGATTTTATGGTTACATTGCTCCTATCTTAAAACACTATACGGGTGTTGAAATTAGAGTTGTCGCTGTTGGTACAGGACAAGCAATTAAAAATATGAAAAATTGTGATGGAGACGTTCTTATAACGCATGCGAGAAACGCAGAACTTGAGTTTTTAAAAACCGGTTATGGATTAGAAAGGTTTGAGTTTATGTATAATAACTGGGTAATTGTTGGGCCCAGAAAAGCTAAAATGGAGAAAAATTTTGTGAGCCTTGAAATAAGAGACATAATGAAAATAATTTATGATAGGAAAGAGAAATTCATTTCTCGTGGCGATAATTCTGGGACTCATATGAAGGAGTTGTCTCTTTGGAAACAGCTAGCTCTTGTGCCTGAGGAGTTTCCAAAAACTTGGTATCTAGAGACCGGCTCTGGGCAAGGTGCTACTCTGATGATTGCAAATGAACTTGAAGCATTTACTATAACTGACACAGCAACTTGGTATTCCTTTAAAAACAAAGGGGGCTCCGAAATAGTTGGCTATGATAATAAAGATTTAAATACTTACGCTATAACAACTGTAAACCCCGAGAAGTGTAAAAACATTAAATCTACTGCAGTTGAAAAAATTGTTACATTCTTGAAATCTGATAATGGAAGAAATTCTATTTCAAAGTTTAGATTAAATAACGCTAATGCTTTTTTTCCTATATAAATTTCAAAATTGTCTAAATAGGACTATTTTTATTTACGGAAACCTTTTCCTCCAAAACCTTTGCAAAGGCTAGGAGTTTGTCTTCCTGCCTTGGCTTACTCATTATTTGAATTCCAACAGGTAACCCATGGCTAGAAAAGCCAACTGGAAGAGAAATAATCGGACACGAAGTAAGGGTCAACGCAAACGTAATTGCGAACCAATCAATATATGTTTTACATACGACCCCATCTATTTCTTTTACAAAGGGAGTTTCAATATCAAACGGTAGAACGGAACATGTTGGACAGATCAAAAAATCGTACTCTTCAAAAAATCTATCAACTTTTATAAAAAGGTCCTGCCTGATTTTCTCTGCGGTTATTATTTCATCATTCGACGCCTCAAAACCAACCTCTATATTTTTCACTATATCCACCAGAATTTCATCTTTTTTACTCTTATAGAGATCACCCAACATATAGGCCATTAATAAACCTCTTAGTGTATGAAAACTTTCTATCGCACCGTTAAAATCGGGTATATCACTCCCTACCTCACACCCAATAGTTTTTAAGTGTGGAACTACAGTTCTAAAGATACTCCTAACCTCTTGTTGAACAGGGACCAAACCTAAGTCTTCCGTAACGGCTACTTTTGCCGGTAAGTCAAAAGCATCAACGGCTTCAAGAAAAGAACTGCATGTATGATCAAAAGATAATGGATCGGTTTTGCAATAGCCAGACATGGCATCAAGCATTAAGCCGATGTCTTTTACACATCTTGCCAGAGGACCTTCGACCCACAGTGGGTCAAATCTATTATAACGTAGACCTCTCGGAACAACTCCAATACTAGGTCGTAAGCCAACAATATTATTGAAACTAGCAGGAGTTCTAAGACTTCCACCTAAGTCATTACCTGTGGCTAGCCAAACCTGCTTTGTAGCTAAAGCAACTGAGGAACCTCCAGATGAACCACCGGCGATTTTATTGTTGTTAAAGGGGTTCTTTGTAACTCCGTATACTGGATTAAAGGTGTGCCCCCCTGCCCATTCTGGAACATTTGATTTAGCCACAGGGAGTGCACCATTTTGTTCTAAGCGGGCAATTGTTGAGTCTGATTTCGATGGAATATTGTTACTAAATATTTTTGAGCCAAATGTAGTAGGAACTCCTGCTACATCATTATAATCCTTAACTGCTATTGGTAGTCCTAAAAGACTTTTTTTGTTTTGTCGCTCACTATCAATATTGATATTTTTTGCTTTTATGAGAGCCTTGTCATAAAAAGTGTAGGGCAGCGCATTAACTTGTTCATCCACTTCTATGTGCCGTTCTTGTGATGCTTTTAAAAGCTCAGAACTGCTTACTTCCCTTTTTCTAATTAAATCTACTGCTTCAAAAGCATACTTTTGTATTAACTCATTTCCCATATTTTGACCCTTAGCTATTGTTAAACTCTATAACTTTTTTCATTTGGGATACATTTATTTCATCAAAAACCATGCCTTTCTCTTCATCTAGCAAGTAATTTACTAATTTTGCTATATCATGTGGCTCAATAGCATTATCATCACTTTTCCCGGGCCGAAAATTTTTATCATCAAAAAATTTTCCTCTTACCATACCTGGATTTATTACTGTCACGAATATATTATTCTTTGCTGTTTCCTCTCTGATTGATTGAGCAAACCCACGCAAACCAAATTTTGTAGCCGAATAAACAGATCCTTTTTGCCCTCCCTTTAGGCCGGCTTCAGAACCAATTAATATTAATTTTCCATTATCTATTTTCTTTAAATGAGGTAACACGGCCTTCGCTGATACGATAACAGAAAGTAAGTTAACATCTAGCATGGCTTTTATTTTCGATATAGGAAGGTTCTCTATATTGGAAAATTCTCCGACCCCGGCACAATGCACCAAACAAAAAATCTCTTTATTATTCCTTACAATGTTTGACAGTGTCGCCTCTAGTAGTTCAGTATTTTGAAGATCTAGAATATGGTGAATATAGTTTTCCTTTTTTTCATCCAAAGAAGGAACTTTTCTACCTATACCTATCACAGAAAAACCACTGTTAAGCAAAAGTGATGATACAGCCTCTCCAATTGTGCCGGTCGATCCTATGACAATGACTTTTTTAATGCTATCTCCTAAATTTTCTCAACCACAAGAAAAGAACTTTCTTGCGTCACTATACTTCATAAGCTCTGATCGACAATATTCATTCATCTCATTTTCTATCGACTGATCATAAGAAATTATCCCTTTATCGTTTGATCTTAAAAATGATAATTCTTCACTATTTGGATAATATTGAAGTAATTTATTGAAAAAACTTTTAGGAAATCTTAGCGATCCAAGAGAAACCGAATGGATGTTTTCCTCTTTGATTTCGTTAAAGATATTTGCAAATAACTCAGAATATTGAGCCTTCCAATTGCTACAATATATCAATGGATCGAACCTCAATCCTATCCTCCATCCTTTATTTGCTAGGTATTTCATATTTTTTATCCGAGCAGAAATGGACGGAGCTTTTTTGTCCAAGATCTGTGCTAAGGCCTCTGGCATAAGACTATACGCTACAATACAATTTGCGAGTGGATCATGCGTTCTAAATACCGTGTTATTGATACTTTTTGTCCTTATTTCGAATAGGACCTTTTTATACCGACTAAAAAAGGGAACAAAATCATTTATGAAATTAGTTATTGGTTCCATAGCCAAGGAGTCGCAATCATAGCCTGTAAAAAACGTCATTTTCTTCTCTTTATGTTTTTTAATAGTCTTTTCGATTTCACTCTGATAGTCATGAAAATTTACAAATACTAGATAATTTGCTGAATTATACATCCCTTGTAAAAAACAATAAGAGCAATCGTATAAGCAGTTGTACATGTGAGAGAAGTAATAATTGTTCTGATCTCCGATACCAAATCCCTTGGGTGCATCAAGAACAAATCCTTTTTGTTTTTTTGCAAGAATTAAAGCAGGGTTAGTTTTCTGAATCCTGAAATTCTGGTTTGATAGATTAAATATCTCTCCAAATCTTTTGATACTTGTAACTTTTGCATGTCTAAACTTTGAAATAATTTCTTGTGCTTTTTTAGTATCTATAATTTCATCTTCTACGTAAATAGTATCAACCATAGTTCATCTCATAAGATTATCCGAAAATTTCTTTAAAATTTGAGAAGCTGTCATTCTTTGTCCAATCTCCTCTAAAGGATTTCTCTGTGGAAATCTAGCTTGCCATTGAGTCAAGTATTTTCGCAGAGTTACCTTTTGGCTAAATGTAAATTTTTTCTGCAAACATATTTCATCGAAATATTTGGGATCTTTTAGTTGTAGAAAAATAATTTTCTGTGAAGAGAGTAAATTTTTCAAAACTTTTTCTATCAATTGAATTTGTTTGGAAACTAGTATTTCCACGCTGTGTTTGTCAATTTCAGATAAGTCTGTTCCGGGTATATCTGAAATTATTTTCAAAACTGATATAAGCTCATGAGGTGCAATTTTTTTTGCAAAACTGAAGAAACCGTAAGCCTCCATATCGTAAACGCCATCATTTTCGAAAAGTTTTTCAGGTTTGTTGACCGTTATCAAATTACAGCGTTCAATATTATTATTCTTAAAAGCGGAGGGTGACGGATAATAGTTATCTTGAAAATCACTTGATGTTATTTTATCTATTTGGATCAGCTCTCCAACCTTAAAGTTTCGGCTCCCAACTATTCCAAAATTTATCCATATTGTATTATATGAGGCATCGCTTTTTACATATAAGTAAGTTGTAGCTGCAACCGCATTTAATTGTCCGATACCTGAAAGTATAAGCCACATATCAAAATCTTTATTTTTGTAAACCGGGAACGGCGTAGTTGCTACTCTCTTCATGGCATAGTTTTTAATTATTTCCTCAGCTTCTCCTTTTAATGCAATCACCCACCTAACCGATACTCCTTCTAAATTTTTTTCAATCACTATTCTGCTTCCCAGTACTTTTGTTTTTCTAAATACTTATTGTAAGTAGATATATTTGATCTCTTCTTCGCTCCTTGTATTAATATTTTAATTTTTTTTAGTAGCATACTCTTTGTTAACTGTCGCTGCCATTCATCCAAAACTGCCGACCGCAGCAAGTTTTCTAATGCTTGAACTCTAAACCTATCCATGCCCCAGTACTTTTTTGATAATTGATCACTATGCCCACCATTTTTAATTGTAAGTTTTTGATCAACAAAATTTACTGGATATTTACAGCAAAAACGCAACCAAAGATCATAATCTTCACAAACGTCTAAAGATTCATTAAAAAGTCCAATATCATCGAAAACCTTTTTTTTAATAAGCACACTACTTGGAGAAATACAACAAAGTGGCAAGCAATTTTCAAAAATAAAACCCCCCCGCTTTTTATGAATTTCCTTCTGATTTAAAAAAATCTTATTTCTGTACCATATTTCGTCGGTGTGGGATAAATCAGCAGATAACTTATCTCTAGAAATACTCTTAACTTGTTCTTCAAGCTTGCGTTTGTGCCATTGATCGTCTGAGTCTAAAAAAGCGATCCAATTGCCTGATGCCTCTCGTATTCCTAAATTTCGGGCTGCACTTACACCCTGCTTTTTTTGGATTAATATCTTTACGGATTTGAAGTGCTTAGCAACCATTTCCGTAGTGTTATCCCCAGAGTTATTATCTACTAGAATGATCTCTAAAGGTTGAAAAGTCTGACTTGAAATAGATTTAATTGCCTTTAATACAAAATCTACTCTATTGAATGTAGGAACTACTACCGAAACGTTAAAGCCTTCCATGAACCAAAATACCTCTTTACAGGAGTACAATATACCGTATCTACTAAATCATATTATTTAAATGAAAAGTAGTATTGCAATAGGCATGCTTACTGTCTCCCTTTAGGATGAGTGAAATTTGAGACGATTTTTGGTTTATATATCGCTAGCTTTAACTTTTTCGCTGATTCTTTATGCTCTTGACGGGTTATCACTAAAAAGGTTTTTAGATGTGAAACTCGAAATTGAATACACTTGCAACACATATCCAACTATATGCAAAAGTCTCTTTTCCTTTCTTTACATAATTGTCGTTTCTGCTTCCATACCATTAGCAACAATTCTTTCTGTATTTTCAGGAATACTATTCGGCGTTTTTCAGGGAATTTTATTATCAACTTCATCCGCTACGTTTGGAGCGATATTTAGTTTTATCTTGGTACGCTACTTTCTAAAAAGTTTTTTACATAATCAAAGAACAGCTTCTTTTGATGCGTTTCAAAAAATGTTTATAAAAAATGGTGTGTTATATTTGTTCGCGATTAGAATGATACCTATCTTTCCATTTTATCTGGTTAATATCTTTATGGCTTTTACCCCAATAAAAGTCGTTCCATATAGCATTGTAACGTTCATAGGTATTACTCCGATGACCATAATCTATGTTTACTTTGGGTCTCAAATTAACAAAATAAGTCATATTTCTGAAATTCTATCTCCACAAATATTAATCATTTTTTGTCTTATAGGACTGACCCCGCTTATTTTGCGTTTTGTGTTTAATTATTTTTTAAGAAAGTAAAAATTACTTTGCCTCACAAATTTTTTTATTGGACAATGCCGTATGACTAAGTTGTACCACAATGGAAATTAGAGAACCTGAGAGATTAACCCCTGTTGTAGGTGAAGCAGATGTTATCGTTGTTGGTTCTGGCCCAGGGGGACTATCCGCAGCAATTTCAGCTGCCAGAGCTGGTGTGAGTGTTATACTCATCGAGCGATTTGGGTGCTTTGGAGGTAACATAACGTCCGTTGGAGTAGAGGGATTCGCCTGGTATCGCCATGAGAAAACCGTAGAAGCTGGTGGATTAGCTTTTGAATATGAACAAAGAGCAATAGAAAATAATGTAGCAGTACCTGAGTCTCAATCGAAAAGTTACGAGCTTGATAGTGAGGGGTTTAAGGTGGTAGCAGATAATCTTGTTTTAGAGGCGGGTGTCCAGCCAATGCTCCATCGCGCCTTCTGTACTCCTATTTTAGAGGGTGAAGAAATAAAAGGAGTGATTACAGAATCTAAAGCTGGTAGGGAAGCAATTATTGGCAAAATTATTATTGACGCAACTGGTGATGCCGACGTAGCTAGGCGTAGTGGAGTTTCGGTCTTCAAAAATAAAAAAGAGGACATGATATCTGCTTCCGTTATGTTTCATATGTCTGGTGTAAATAAAGAAGAGTTTATGAATGAAATTGAGCGTGATCCGCAAAAATATAGCGACTGGAGTGACAAGAATTGGCAGGTGCAAACATCTGGAAAGGAAGATGATATGTTTTCACCCTTTCTTCGCAAACCATTTGAAAAGGCAAAAGATTCTGGCTTGATTAAAAGTGACTTGCAAACGATTTCTGGAACTTGGGGAGCAATACATGATACAGGCGAACTAACATATCTTAACCTGGTCCATCTTAACGGTATCGATGGCACTGATCCCGAAAGTTTAACCAAGGGGGAAATAGAGGGTAGAAAAGCAGCTTTGGAAGCTATAGCTGCTTTGAAGGAATATATGCCTGGATGTTCGGCTGGAAAGTTACGAAACTTTGGAATGACAATTGGTATTAGAGATACGTATAAAATAGATTCTGTATACAACCTCTCAGATGAAGATGTCAAAAATGAGTGCAGGTTTGAAGACAGTGTTGGAATATACCCTGAGTTCATCGACGGTTTCGGAGTTCTAGTGCTGCCCACTACAGGAAGGTATATGCATATTCCATATCGGTCTTTGCTTCCCAAAAATGTAAAAGGGTTATTGGTTGTTGGAAGAGCTATAGGGGGAAGTAATATCGCACATGCTGCAACTAGAAATATGGCTTGCTGCACAGTTACCGGTCAAGGAGCAGGAGTAGCCGCTGCCGAGACGATAAAGAATAAAACATCCCTAACTAGGGTAAATATTTCAAATATTCAAAAACTTCTTAGCAAACAGAATGTAAGAGTATTTTAATTGGCAGAAGTATCAATGCAAAAAAAGCTCTTTAAAGTTGAGGAGATTGAACATCTCGCAATAGAAATGCCAGATGGTATAAAGCTTTCGGCTAAAGTTTGGAAACCAGTAAGTAAAAAATCTGAAAGATTTCCCGTAGTCTTAGAATATATCCCCTATCGAAAAAGAGATGGAACTCACGTTAGAGACGCCTTAACCCATCCGTACTTTTGTGAAAGAGGTTATGTGTGTATGCGTGTTGACATAAGAGGCAATGGAGATAGCGAAGGACTTCTTTTCGATGAGTATACCGAAACAGAATTAAGTGATGCAGAACATATAATTGACTGGGCCAGTAAACAAACATGGAGCAATGGAAATATTGGCATGATGGGAATTAGTTGGGGTGGGTTTAACAGCTTACAGGTGGCTTTTAGAAGACCAAAGGCATTAAAGGCAATTATAACTTTATGTTCAACAGTAGATCGATATACCGATGACATTCATTATAAGGGTGGCTGTTTATTAAACGAAAACTTGGGATGGGGAGCTACAATGCTTTCATATTCCTCGCGGCCACCTGATCCACTAATTGTTGGAAAGAAGTGGAAAAAGATGTGGCTAGAGCGTTTGAAAAACCAACCACATCTTTCAGATATTTGGTTGAAGCATCAGAAAAGAGATAAGTATTGGAAACATGGATCTGTATGTGAAGATTATTCCAAGCTTGAAACTCCAATCTTAGCTATTGGAGGATGGGGAGACGCCTATAAAAATGCAGTTCCAGCACTTGTGAAAAATGTAAAAGCTAAAGGGATAATCGGACCATGGGTACATAAATATCCACACTTTGCTGTACCGAAACCTCAGATAGGTTTTTTACAGGAAGCTGTCCGATGGTGGGATAAATGGCTTAAAGAAATTGATAATGGATGTGAAAAAGATCCCGACTATAGAGTATATGTAATGAAAGGTGAGCTTCCAAAAAGTAGTTATAATTTTAGAGATGGGTATTGGATTAAAGAAGATGTTTGGCCAAGTAAAGCAAGCAAAAATAAAAAGTTTTTTTTAAGCTCTAATAATGTACTTTCTCTAAGCAAAAGAAAAAATAAAAGCCATTTGGGAGTTATTGATAGTCCTCAGCATTGTGGATTAAAAGGTGGTGAATTTTGTGCTATTTGGTTAGGTCCAGAGCTTCCCGGAGACCAGCGTTCTGATGACGCTTTTTCACTTTGTTTTGATACACAGGCCTTGGATCTTGAAGACGATATAATTGGGTCTCCTGAGTTAACAGTAACGCTCGAAGCAACTTCGCCTAATGCACAAATAGCTGTCAGATTATGCGATGTTTACCCCGATGGTAAGTCGAGTAGAATAACGTATGGAATTCTAAACCTGAGGTTTCGTGACTCTTTTGAAAACCCAAAAAATATACCATTAGCAAAAGAATTCACGGTAAAGATAACGCTAGATCACATCGCCTATAAATTACCAAAGGGAAATAAACTTCGGCTTTCCCTAGCGAATGCTTACTGGCCTTTAGTCTGGCCAGTGTATAATCCTGCTAAACTAGTTGTGAAAGAAGGTTATTTATCTTTGCCTTTAAGACAAGGAAAAAAATCAGACGAATGGATCTTTCCTAAGGCGGAGGCTTCCAAACCATGGCGAGGCAAAGAAATTAGAAAACCACACAATAAAAGACAAATACTATTTGATGAGGCTACCGAAATGGTGCTCTTGGAAATTGAAGATGACTTTGGTAGTTATAAGGATCTTCAGAATAAGTTAGTCATAAGCAGCTCGGCACGAGAAAAATGGTCAATACATCCAAATGATCCTCTGTCCGCTAAAGGAGAGACTCATTGGACAGAAGAACGCTCTAGAGTAGGGTGGTCTATTAGAACAGACACTTTTTCAAGCATGACATCAGACAGGTCATATTTTTATCTTAAGGCAAGAGTCGAAGCTTATGAAAAAGGAAAGCTCATTTTTAAGAAAAAAATGGAGAGTAAGATAAAAAGAATTCTTTAGTTCGCACTAATTTCATTGATAGCTCTTAAGAACTCTACCACTTCAGCCTTTGAATTATAATGACACAATGAAAATCTGATGCAGTCTTTTTGATTTAAAGGCTTAAGTATATTCCCACAGTAATGATCGTCTTTTCTAATGTGTACGCGTATTCTACGCTGTCTAAGTTCTTCAACTATTATGCTTGAAGACTTATTTTTCTGAAAAAAGGATACTACTCCCTCTCGAGACGTAGAAGCTGGGTTACCAATAATCCAAATTTTTTTATTGTTTCTTAACCCAACAATATCTTCAGCACCATTTAGTACTAAGTCTACTAACTCTTGTTCATGCGATTTTATAGCTAGAGAAGACGCCTCAAGCCTTTCTCTAGTATTTTCGCTCTCTGTAAAATTACTGCCAAGCCAGTCTAAATAATCAACTACATCTGAAAAAGTTGCATAACTACCAGCGTCTCGCGTACCTAATTCCCAGTTTTGGAACGGGCCATCTGCCAATTGCTCCTTATTTAAAGCGCATAATCTGTCAGAAGCCCATGCTACCCCATACCCATGTCGAGAAAACATTTTATATGGAGAAACCACATATCCATCTATATCATATTTCTGAACGTCTATGGCCCCATGACTAGAGTGCTGAATACCATCAACGATAATGATGCAGTCAGGTGTCACATTCCTAACTTCTTTTGTTATTTTTTCTAAATCAACAGTCATTCCAGTCACAGGAGATGTATGAACAATAGAAACAACTCGAACATCACTGGTTAATTTTTTTATATAAGCCTGTTCATCTACCGATCCGGAATCGTTATTATGTTCAACTATAATGTGATTTCTTTGAGTATTTTTTGCCCACTTTTTCATTGCGCTCATAGAAGCGGGGTGCTCTAGCGTAGAGCTTAACATAGCGCCTCCCTCCGGCAACTCTAGCGCTGCTGTTCGTATAAGCCGAAAAAGTAACTCTGTACCACTTTCACCTACGATGACGTCACCTTGATGTGCATTAAAGAAAAGTCTCATTTTGGCTTTTCCATTTTCGATTGACTTAACAAGAGATTTGGAAGCATCGTTTTCTCTTCCCTGGTTATCAGGATACGACGCATAAAGAGCCGATGTTTCAACAACCGACTTTAGCCTGAGGGAACCTCCAGCGTTTTCAAAAAAAATACGCTCTCCCTCAAAAGGACAAGTTTCTACATGCATAAATTTTTTCCGTATGGACTCAATAAGTCCTTGTCGTTGTTCTATCACCTTTAAACACCTTTTGTTTATGGCTAGACCTTTGATATACATGTAATCTTGAAAACATAAAGTCGTTTTTTAAGATTTATCCATATCTTCAAGCTGCTGAACAAAGCTACCAAAAAAATTTTTTGATAATTTTTTCGCTGTACTTTGGATTAAGCGTGACCCAAGTTGTGCAATCTTTCCTTTTACCTGTGCACTGACTTCATAAGACAAGGTAGTCGAGGACGTATCTTTAGCTTCTACCAGCTTAACCTTCGCTGATCCGCTTGCGGCACCAGCAATCCCACCTTTACCACTTCCCGTTATAGTATACCCGTTAGGAGGGTCGATATCGCTCAGAATGATATTACCAGTAAAACGCGTCGACATTGGTCCTATCTTAAGCTTTACCTCTGCGGCCAATTCAGTTTCACTACGCCTTTCTAACTTTTCGCACCATGGAATAGACTTCTTAAGAAACTCTTCATCGTTAAGCGCTGCCCAAACTCTTTCCTTTGGAAGAGGTAATTCGTAGCTGTCTTTAATTTCCATTCAATAAACCTCTACCCAGGCTGATAATTACAACCACTAAAAGTTAGTTGTCCATATTAATGGATCTAAACTATAGCTCTTCTTGTCATTTCCTTGATAAGGCTGGCACGATATTCTGGTGAAGCATGCAAATCACCTATCAATCCTTCAGAAGAAATCTCCAGCGCGCTTAAGGCGTCAGCATTATAATTGCTTGAAAGCGCGGCCTCCATTTCAGCATGTCTGAATACTCCACCTTCCCCTGCTCCAGTCACAGCAACCCTGACACCATCATTAAACTGTGCTACGAACACTCCAACCATGGCATAACGTGAAGCAGGATTAGGGAATTTGACATAATTAGCCTTTGTAGGCTTTGAAAAACTAATAGCCTCTATTATTTCATTTTCTTCAAGTGCTGTTTCAAACATACCTGTAAAAAATGCATCAGCTTCTATACTTCTAGTATTAGTGTGAACTATTGCATTTAAAGCGAGAACCGCTGATGGATAGCAAGCAGACGGGTCATTATTAGCCACAGAACCACCGAGCGTTCCTCTATTTCTGACTTGTCTATCACCTATACCATCTGCAAGTTTTGCTAATGCGGGTATTGCCTTGTTTACTAAACCAGACTCAGCAACGGATGCATGCTTTGTCATAGCTCCTATCTTTATCGCGTCACCCTCATCACTAATTGAATCAAGATCACACCCAGAAATGTCGACGAGACCATCTGGACTTGCCAGCCTTTGTTTTAAGGTTGGAATTAACGTCATTCCTCCAGCCAAAAACTTTCCTTCACCCATTGATTTAATTGCTTCTAGAGCTTCTAAGGTACTGTTTGGTTTTATATACTTTGTAGAATACATAAATTTCTCCTTATTCTGCAGCCACTGATTGGCTTTCTTGTATGGCTTTCCATACCTTTTGGGAAGTTGCCGGCATAGACATGTCAGTAACACCAAGTGGTGACAACGCATCTATCACCGCGTTTATAAGTGCGGGAGGAGATGCTATAGCTCCTGCTTCCCCACAACCCTTAACACCAAGATCATTATGCGTGCAAGGAGTATTCGTGTACCCTACCTTGAAAGACGGTAGATCATCTGCTCTTGGCATACAGTAATCCATGTATGACGCTGTAAGCAATTGACCATTTTCATCATAATGAGCATCCTCTAAAAGAGCTTGTCCTATACCCTGAGCAATACCTCCATGAACCTGGCCTTCAACTATCATAGGATTAACTAGGTTACCAAAATCATCGCAAGCAGCCCAATCTACCACTTCAACTACGCCAGTTGCCGGATCAATTTCAACCTCAGCAATATGTGTTCCTGAGGGAAAAACAAAGTTCGTAGGATCGTAGAATGCGTTTTCCTCTAATCCTGGCTCTAATGTCTCCAGGGGATAATTGTGAGGGACATATGCCGCAAGAGCAATCTCACTAAATGCCTTCTCCTTATCCGTTCCCCCAACAACAAACTTTCCATCCTTAAAGTCAATATCATCTTCGGAAGCTTCAAGAAGATGGGCTGCAATCTTTTTACTCTTGTTTATTATCTTATCGACAGCCTTGCTTATAGCTGATCCGCCAGACGCTAATGATCTCGAGCCGTAAGATCCCATGCCAAAGGGAGTTTTATCTGTGTCCCCGTGAATCACTTCAACGTTCTCCATAGGTATTCCAAGCTTGTCTGCAACTATCTGGGCAAATGTTGTTGCGTGGCCTTGTCCATGGCTGTGTGAACCAGTGAAAACGCTAATCGTTCCTGTTGGATTTACCCTTACCGAGGCAGATTCCCACTGACCAACACGTCCACCCAAAGCTCCTACTACAGCAGATGGAGCAAGACCACAAGCTTCTATGTAGCTTGACATGCCTATACCCCTGTACATTCCTCGCTTTGCAGCTTCCGCTCTTCTTTTTTCAAAATTGGAGTAATCAATCATTTCCATGGCCTTATCCAGATGCGGTTCATAATCTCCAATGTCGTACTGCAAAGCTACTTGGGTTTGATAAGGGAACGCATCTTTGGGTATAAAATTAATCCTTCTAAACTCAGCCGGGTCCATACCAACTTCTTTTGCAGCTGTTTCCATGGTTCTTTCGAGTAAGTATGTAGCCTCAGGTCGTCCCGCACCTCTGTAAGCGTCAACATTTACTGTGTTAGTTGCCATTCCTTTAACGTTTGTATAAATGGCCGGTATATCATATTGACCTGACAACAAAGTTCCATGCAAGATTGTTGGGACCACTACAGAGAAAGCAGATAAATATGCTCCCAAGTTGCAAACGGTGTCAACTCGTAATCCGATAATTTTGTTTTTCTCATCAAGAGCTAGTTGAACATCATTCACGTGATCTCTTCCATGACAGTCGGTCAAGAACGCTTGGGTCCTATCAGCCGTCCATTTTACTGGTCTTCCAATCTTCTTGGAAGCCCAAACACAAACAGCTTCTTCAATATACACGTAAATCTTTGATCCAAATCCACCTCCTACATCAGGCGCTATAACCCTTAGCTTGGACTCTGGAATGGCAAACATAAAGGCTGCCAGGACGAGTCGTGTTAGATGAGGATTTTGAGAGGTAGTATATAAAGTATAGGATTCATCCAGCGAATCGTATTCTGCAAGAGCTGAGCGAGGTTCCATGGCATTCGGAACAAGCCTATTGTTCCTTACACTCAACTTCACAACTTTAGCTGCGCTTTCTATTGCTTTATTTGTTGCGCTCTCATCACCCAACTCCCAGTCAAAATAGCAATTATTTGGAACCTCCTCATGAATTTGAGTACCTTTTTCAGCATTCACGAAATCAACGACCGGTGTTAATTCGTTATAGTCAACATCTATTAATTCAGCAGCAGACTTTGCCTGCTCCATCGTTTCTGCGACTACAACTGCCACAGCATCTCCGACAAACCTAACTTTGCCTTGTGCAAGCAAAGGATGTGGGGGTTCTTTTGTAGAAGAGCCGTCTCGGCACGGAACAACCCATCCGCAAATTGGTCCTCCGACTTTATCTGCTGCTATATCAGATCCTGTGAACACTCCAACTACTCCGGGAGCTGACTGAGCAGCTTTTGTGTCGATACTCTTGATTTCAGCGTGAGCCACGTCAGATCGTAGAAAATAAGCCTGAACCTGTCCGGGCCTGTTAATGTCGTCTGTATATCTTCCTTTTCCTGTAAGAAATTTTTTATCCTCTGTTCTTCTTACAGATGATCCTATTCCGTCTATTTTAGTAACTTCGTTCATTAATTTTACCCTCCCATTTTAGCCGCACCGGCTTTAACTGATTGAACAATATTGTGATAGCCTGTGCACCGGCATATATTCCCTTCAAGGCCTTTTCTAATTTCATCTTCACTTATATTTTTATTTTTGGTGACCATCTCAACTGCACTCATAACCATTCCTGGTGTGCAGAACCCGCACTGCAGTCCATGATTCTCGTGAAAAGCTTGCTGCATTGGATGCAACTCGTCTCCATCCGCCAAACCCTCGATAGTTACTATTTCGGAACCCTCGGCTTGCTTTGCTAGCATTGTGCATGCTTTAACGGACACCCCATCCAAATGAATAACACAAGCACCGCATTGGCTTGTATCACACCCAACATGCGTACCAGTTAAACCGACATGTTCTCGTATAAAGTCTATTAACAAAGTATTGTCAGCAACATCTTTTGTTTCTAATTTTCCATTAAGCTTGAGACTTATCTCTCCCATGATTCCTCCTCCAAAAAAGGTCTATCGAACGCACGTTGTTGTCGTTTATGTTGATTTTTCGATTATCCCAGTCAAAAAATAGCGTTGATATATGCAACTATGATTTTATATTGGCACCTTATATTGTAAAGTGAAAACTTGACGCAGGGATAAGACATTGAGAAATATTTTTAAAGACCCTAAAGCATTGGTCGATGAAATGAAGACCGAGGGATACATTATCAATGAGAGATTATCAATAGCCTTATATCTCGCTTTGATAAAAGGGAAACCCCTTTTTTTAGAAGGTGAAGCTGGTGTAGGGAAAACTGAAATTGCGAAAACCCTATCATCTATTCTTAAAACTCCTTTGATTAGACTTCAATGTTACGAAGGACTTGACATAAGTCAGTCTTCTTATGAATGGAATTACGGAAAGCAGCTAATTTCTATTCAATCCACTAGTGATAAAAACATAGATCTCTTTTCTGAAGATTTCTTAATAGAAAGACCTTTATTAAAAGCCCTAAGACAAAAACCTAGTGAGAGAGCTGTCCTTTTAATCGATGAACTAGATAGAGCGGATGAAGCTTTTGAAGCCTATTTGCTGGAGTTTCTGTCAGACTGGCAAATTACAATTCCAGAAATAGGATCTATAATTGCTAAAGAGCCCCCAATCGTAATAATTACTTCTAATCGAACCAGAGAGGTACATGATGCACTCAAAAGAAGATGCTATTATAGCTGGGTAGATTATCCTGATAAGCAAACAGAATTGGATATTTTAAAGCAGAGGGTTCCACACACTAAACCCACACTTCAAACAGAGCTGATAAATTTTGTACAACATTTAAGAGAGAAAGATTTATATAAAGCGCCTGGCATTGCCGAAACTATCGATTGGGCTGAGGCGTTAGTTGAACTAAATTGTGTAGCCCTTGACCCTCAGACTATCGACTCGACGATTGGCGTTCTTTTGAAGTACCAAGACGACATTGCGAAAATTCAGGGATCTGAGGCATCAAAAATACTTAATGATGTTAAAATTGCTGTAGTTACGCAGAAATAAAAATTGGGGAATTAATGAATACTCTAGACGGCAAGTTACCGGAAAATATATTACTTTTTACGCGGTTGTTAAGAGCGTCTGGAATAAGAATAGGTTCAGAAGGTGTCACTGATTCTATTGAAGCAATTCAAAGTGTTGGGCTGAGATCTAGAGGAGAGTTTTATTTTTCTTTACTAACGTGTCTCACAAAAAAGAAAGAGGACGAAATCATCTTCAGGCAAGCATTTGATTTATTTTGGCAAAACCCAAAGTTTCAAGAAAAACAGCGAAATATGCTTCTGCCTAGAACGCGAGTCAGTGAAAACAATGAGGAAAAACCAGAGCTTGCTAAGAGAATTAAAGAAAATTTACCAAAGACCGATAGTATAAAAAAATTGGACCAAATTGAAGACAATGTAATTTTTGATACATCTGGATCTGCTTCTGATACGCAATTAAAAAAATCAAGAGACTTTGGAACAATGTCAAAAGAGGAGCTTCAACAAGCCACTAACGTAATTCGAGATTTGTCGATATATCTGCCTCAAAAACCCTATCGTCGGTTTTCCCCGAGAAAATTGGGATCAGAGTTGTCCGTTCGTCATGGATTGAAGGAGAGTATCAGGCATTTCGGAATGATACTTCCAAAATTAATGAAAAGAAAAGAAAAAGAGCGCCCAATTTTTTTCTTGATTGATATTTCTGGCTCTATGGAAAATTATTCAAAAACACTTATACATTTTGTACACAATCTAATGCAAAGACATAGAAACTGCTTTGCTTTTCTCTTTGGGACAAAGCTTACAAACATAACCCATTTGCTTAAAAACAGGGATATTGATGATGCTTTACAAAAAATATCAAAAGTTACTGATGACTGGGCTGGAGGAACTCGTATCCGAGACAGTATATTGGAATTTAATAAGACTTGGGTAAGACGAACTCCCACCTCAGGCTCTCTTGTACTTTTTATAAGTGACGGTCTTGATAAAAACCATCAAAGTGATTTGCTATTTCAAATGGCAAGACTTAAAAAAAACTGCAAACATCTCGTTTGGCTTAACCCTCTTTTGAGATATAAAAAGTTTTTACCAAAAAGTGTTTCAATTAAAAGGATTTTAAAAAATGTTGATGCCTTACTTCCGATACATTCATTAGAAAGTATTGAAAACTTGACATTATATCTTGCTCGAAACAAAAGAGGAGAGTCAGATATTTTAAACTGGAGAGCGCGAATAATGGAAAGAGAGAGGGAGCTTACAAGTTGAGGGTTTCAGATATAGATATCGACGTAATTAATACAGCACACATTTGGGATAAAGAGAAGAGAAATTTCTCTCTCGCTGTTGTGGTAAAAACATGGGGTTCATCACCTAGGCAAGTTGGTAGCATGATGCTTATTAGAGACGATGGCCATATTGTTGGATCTGTATCAGGAGGCTGTGTAGAAGGTTCAGTGATATTCAGCGCAAAAAAAATTCTTGCTGAAAGCTCGGCCGAGATATTAGATTTTGGTGTTGCAGATCAAGACGCTTGGTCGGTTGGACTGTCGTGTGGAGGCAAGATCTCAGTCTTTGTTTGTCCACGAAAAAAAATACAAGCTAGTTTGTTTGAAAAACTTAATTCGGCAAATGTAAATAGAGAAATTTTCCAATTAGAATGTGATTTTCGCCGTGGGGAAATCTTTGAAAATAAGGGTTTAAACTCGAATGATGACTGCTTTCCATTAAAGTTGATACCCAAACCAAGATTATTTATAGTTGGTGCTGTTCACATTACCCAATATTTAATACCAATGGCTAAGGAAGCTGGGTTTGACGCTGTTTTGATTGATCCACGTAGTCACTTCGCAACAAGTGAACGTTTCCCAAATATTGAGATTATGAATGACTGGCCAGATGATGCTCTCAAGAAATTTCGTTTAAATGAGAATGATTGTTTGGTCACTTTAACCCATGATCCAAAAATTGATGACCCTGCGTTACTTGTTGCATTAAATAGTCCGTTGTTTTCGATATCTTGTTTGGGAAGTAAGAAGACACATGCCAGTAGGAAGGCTCGATTACAGAAACAGGGAATTAGTGAGGAACAGCTTAGGCGAATAAATGGGCCTGCAGGACTAGACATAAATGCGAAAAATCCTGCCGAGATAGCCGTTTCAATACTGGCTGAATTAATAAAAGACTGGCGTGGCGAAACCTAAATGCAGATTTTAGGTTTAGACCCGCAAGAAAGTCTCGGCTCAGTCATAGCACAAACCTATAACTTGCCAGGAAAAACAATTTCAAAAGGTACCTTCATGACCAGTGAGATTGTAGGTTATTTCAAAGAGAGTGAGGTACAGAATATTCTTTGTGCAGTGCCAGACAATGGTGACATACATGAAGATGAAGCTGCCAACATTATAAGTAATGCGATTGATAGAAGTCACATTTATATAGATAGCGCTTCAACAGGTAGAGTTAACTTTAAAAGCCGATCACTCTGTCTTGTAAGATATAAAAGAGATTTAATAAAAAAAGTGAACCTGGTAGATGAGAGTATTGCTTTCTCAATAGTTGAACATAATCAGCTTCTGGCAAAAAATGACTTGATAGCTACTTTAAAAATCATTCCTTTTTTCACGCAAAAAAAATACGTAGACCGAGTTATTTCGATACTGGATAAGAATCAACTTTTTAAAACACATAGTTTGAATAAAAAGGAAGTAAGTTTAATCCAGACATCATTTGAGTGGCAAAAAAAATCTATGTTCAAAGCCACATCGAATGTAACAAGAAATCGGTTAGAAGCTTTAGACTGCTCACTAAATAAAGAAAAATTGATTCGTCACGATTACAATGTGCTTCGGACCGAGATAAGGTCTTCTATAGAGAGCGGTATAGATATCCTTCTTATAAGTGGTGCTTCTGCAATTATAGACCGCTCCGACTATATTCCTAAAGCAATCTTGTCGGAAGGAGGCGAAATAATTCAGTATGGTCTTGCAGTAGATCCAGGAAACCTTCTTTTGGTTGGTAAAATAGGTGAAACAACCATAATAGGTATGCCAGGATGTGCGAGGTCCCCAAAATTAAATGGCTTTGACTGGGTTTTGCAGTTGTTGATGGCAGACATCCCGGTTGTCAAGGAGGAACTAGCAGAAATGGGAGCCGGCGGGCTTTTAATGGAGATTGCATCGCGGCCATTACCTAGAACTTTAGCAAAAAGCGTGAACAAACGAGAGAAAAAGATCATGGGCGTCATTTTAGCCGCTGGAAATTCCAGAAGAATGGGCAAAGATAATAAACTTCTTAAGAATATTGATGGCGCTCCTTTAATAAGAAATATAGCCCTCGAAATAACTAAAAGCGACCTTGACAGCTGCTCTATAGTTCTTGGGTATCAGTCCGACAAAGTTGCGGATGTTATAAAAGACCTAAATATTAATCTAATCTTAAATCCACGGTGGAAAGAGGGTCAGGCAAGCTCTTTGAAGGCGGTACTTGATAGTCTAACTTCTTCTTATAGTGATCTTTTAGTAATGTTAGGTGACTTACCAGGCGTAAAATCAGGCCATATAAACAGAATAATTGAAGAGCACCTATCTGCTGAAAACAGAAGGTCAAAAATAACTATACCTTCATTTCAGGGAGAAAAGGGCAACCCCGTTATTTGGGGCAAATCATTTTTTCACGATCTATCTAACCTAGAAGGAGACGTGGGAGGGAGAGTCCTTTTCGACCAACATCCTGCTGCAATCAACCTAATAGAGATGGATGACCCAGGTGTTGTGACCGACACTGATACACCTGAGGATTTCAGAAGTTATCTAGCCAATAGAGCTTGAGATCGCTCATTGGCTTTATAGCTAAAACATTCTGAAGAAATGATGCGTTTATAAATGTGTAATTGGTTGCGGGGGTAGGATTTGAACCTACGACCTTCAGGTTATGAGCCTGATGAGCTACCGGGCTGCTCCACCCCGCGATAAAAGTATAGGGGTCTTTTTAAAATTGGCGGTTACCTACTCTCCCACATCTTAAGATGCAGTACCATCGGCGCAACGGTGCTTAACGGTCGAGTTCGGGATGGAATCGAGTGTTTCACTCGCGCTATAACCACCAAATTTAAAAAGACCCAACTTAAAATACACTAAAAATTTCTGATACCTTCTACTAGATCGTATCAAGCCTATCGGGTTATTAGTACCAGTCAACTGAACGCATTACTACGCTTACATCTCTGGCCTATCGAAGTGGTGGTCTACCACTACCCTCAAGGGAGACCTTGTTTTGAGGGGGGCTTCCCGCTTAGATGCTTTCAGCGGTTATCCTGTCCGCACATAGCTACCCTGCACTGCCGTTGGCACGACAACAGGTCCACCAGTGGTGCGTCCACCCCGGTCCTCTCGTACTAGGGGCAGCTCCTCTCAAGTCTCCAACACCCACGGCAGATAGGGACCGAACTGTCTCACGACGTTCTAAACCCAGCTCACGTACCACTTTAATCGGCGAACAGCCGAACCCTTGGGACCTGCTCCAGCCCCAGGATGTGATGAGCCGACATCGAGGTGCCAAACACTGCCGTCGATATGGACTCTTGGGCAGTATCAGCCTGTTATCCCCGGCGTACCTTTTATCCGTTGAGCGATGGCCCTTCCACGCGGGACCACCGGATCACTATGGCCGACTT
>CACELY010000003.1:0-22500 GCA_902560505.1 uncultured Alphaproteobacteria bacterium | reverse complement strand
AAGCCTGTTTAAAAACTCAGGCTTAAACCAGTTTTTAACATGCTTCATAACATTTTGCTCAATGGATTTTTGATTGTCATCTGAAGGTTTAATGAATTCCTCTGCGCCAAGATTAGAAGTCAATATTATTATTGAATTGGCGAACGAGACATTCCGTCCGTGAGCATCTGTTAAACTACCCTCGTCTAAAACTTGTAGCAATAAATTGAGCACATCATTGTGTGCCTTCTCTACCTCATCAAAAAGAACTACTTGATAAGGTTTTCTCCTTACGGCTTCAGTTAAAGCGCCTCCTTCTTCAAAACCAACGTATCCAGGCGGTGAACCAATTAGCCTAGCAACAGAATGTTTTTCCATATATTCAGACATATCTATCCTAGTCATCGCCTCTTTATCTTGAAATAAAAATTCAGATAACGCTTTACTTAATTCCGTCTTTCCTACACCAGTTGGTCCTAGAAATAAAAAAGATGCAAGAGGTCTTTTTAAGTCAGACAAACCTGCTTTTGCACGTCTAATTGCTTTTGAAACGCATTTTACCGGTTCCTTTTGTCCAACAACACTTTGTGAAAGCAACTCTTCCATATCCATTAATTTGGACTTCTCGCTTCCTAAGAGCTTTTCGACGGGTATACCTGACCACTTTGCTACGACATTTGCTATATGATCCTCTGAAACTCTTTCAGGGTTAATTTGCTTCGCGTTAAGGGATCGTTTTTCGGCCTCTTTAATTTCCATTTCTAATTTTGGAATTACAGAGTAAGTCAACTCACCCGCGCGTTGAAGATCTCCATTTCTCTTTGATTCCTCCAGCTCTGACTTAAATTTTTCAAGCATTTCTTTATTGGAGCTTAGATCCTTTACATTAACTATTTCCGTTTTCCACTGTTCATTTAATTTATTGGATCTTTGTGAAAGAATCTTTATATCATTCATCAATTCTGTAAGCCTAGCCCTCGACTCAAAATCATTCTCTTTTTTTAGTGCCTCACGTTCAATTTCTTTTTGGAGAATCTCTCGCTCCAAATCCTCCAACTCTATTGGCTTGCTACCCAATTCCATTTTAAGCTTGGCAGCAGCCTCGTCTACTAAGTCAATAGCTTTGTCGGGCAGAAATCGATCAGTAATATAACGATCGGACATTTTGACTGCAGCTGTCAAGGCGCTGTCGCTTATTGAAACACCATGATGCACTTCATATTTGTCTTTTATACCTCTTAATATCGATAGACACTCTTTCGTATTGGGTGGGGTTATCATAACCGGCTGAAACCTTCTGGCCAACGCCGCATCCTTCTCTATATATTTTCTATGCTCATCCAGCGTTGTTGCTCCTATACATCTTAAACTTCCTCTCGCTAACGCTGGTTTCAGAAGGTTTGAAGCATCCATCGAGCCTTCTGACTTCCCTGCCCCTACTAGAAGGTGAACTTCATCGATAAAGAGTATAATTTCTCCTTTACTTCTCTCAATGGCTTGAAGCACACTCTTTAATCGCTCTTCAAATTCTCCTCTATATTTTGCACCAGCTACTAAAGACCCCATGTCAAGAGAAAGAAGTTTTTTGTCCAATAAGACTTCTGGAACATCTTCTCTAACTATTCGAAGTGCGAGCCCTTCAGCGATTGCAGTTTTCCCAACTCCGGGAAAACCAATTAAAATTGGGTTATTTTTGGTTCTTCTACTCAAAACTTGGATAGTCCTACGGATCTCTTCATCTCTGCCAATAATAGGGTCAATACTCCCCTCAGAGGCTCTGTTCGTTAAATTTACGGTGTAATCATCTAGAATATCATCACCTTCTTTGTAACTCTGGCTTTCAATCTTATTCCCTCTTCTTTCTGCAGTTACTAACTCTTCTAGCTGATTAATATTTTTCATTTTGTTGACTAGTTTTTTGGATATTTCACTTTTACCCAAAACAATTCCTAAAAATAGAGCCTCTAGACCAATAAACTTGTCACCAAACCTTTGTGCATAAATCTTTGCATTCTTTATTGAATCAGACAAATTTGCATCTATAAAGAGATTCTCATGTCCCTCAACCCTGGGGAGGGATATTAATATTTTGTCAGTCTCTTGTAAGACCCGATAATAGTTTCCACCTACCAATTCAATCAGCTTTCTAAATCTCTTTTTATTATTAAGTAGAATAGCTTTCATTACATGAGCTGTGGTAATCGTCTGATGGTCTAGTGCTCTAGCACTTTCCATAGCGTCAACCATTGTTTCTTTTGCTTTATCAGTATATTGTTCCAATTCCATACGGCTATATTTCCTTCTTTACCACTTATAGATGTGGTCTTATTCTTGATATACAACCGTAAGATTGATATTTTTCAAAGAATGGGTAACAAAGATAAAATAATCGTAGCTTTAGATTTCGAAAGTTGCGATAAGGCATTGGCACTTGTTGAAAGCTTAGATGGATACGCAAATTTTTTCAAAATTGGATTAGGTTTGATTGGTAGGGGCGGCCTAGAACTTGCTTATGAGCTTAAAAAACGAGGCCTTCATGTTTTTTTGGATTTAAAATTATTCGATATCTCAAATACTATAAAGAACGCAGTGAGTGGGCTATGTGAGTCTAAATTTGATTTTTTAACGGTTCAAGGTGACCCACAAGTTATCAAAGCCGCTGTGGAAGGCCGAGGAACAAGTATTACCAAAATACTCGCGGTTACATTTCTTACAAGTCTAAATAGGAAAGATTTAGATCAAAATTTAATCATACCTGGAGAAATTGAGACTCTAGTTTGTAACAGAGCTGAAAAAGCAATCTTGGCAGGAGCAGACGGGGTAATTACTTCACCTCAGGAATTGTCAATAATCAGGGAAAATCCTCTTTGTATGCAGAAGATTATTGTTACCCCAGGTATAAGACCAACCAACTCCGCTGTCGATGATCAGAAACGTGTCGCGACACCTTATGATGCCCTTAACATGGGAGCTTCACATCTTGTTATTGGAAGACCTATCTATCAGGCAAAGGATCCCGTTGCTGCGTATGAGGAAATAAAAATACAGATCTTGAACAACTAATCCGCAAAACGCTTAATAAACTCTTCAATTGCATCTATGAGTCTTTTTTGAATTTTTGCAAATTCACTGTTTTTTATTTGCTGTTTTTCATGACTGTAAAGTGATCGTAAAATCTCAATCTGCACTACGTGTATATTGTTTGGGGGACTTGCATAATTTTTAGTAATAAAACCCCCGGAGAAAGGATTGTTTAGGCTGACTTTAAACCCCACCTCTGTGAATAAAGTCTTCAACTCAACTACAATTTCATGTTCACAAGAGCGACCAAAACAATCGCCAAGGACAACCTCCACTGGATCTTTTTTTCTAGCTAAATTCACTGAGCTCAGAGGCATTGAGTGACAATCTAAAAGTATAACTTTTTTAAATGAGGCCTCTGTTTGTTTTATCAGTGATTTAAGCTTGTCATGATATGGGAAGTAAAAACCTTGAAGTCTTTCATTAGCATCGTCTATTGAAAGTCTGTGATTGTAAATTGGCCTTTGGTCCCCAACGACACGTGGTATCACTCCTAGACCTGCCGATACCTTAAGTGTATCTTTATATGATAAAAGATCTTCGATTAATAATGGATCCAACTCTTTACAATCTCTATTTAGATCAATAAATGACCGTGGAAATTTTGCTGAAAGCAATAGTGACCCTAAGCCGACCACCGGAGAAAAAAGCTGATCCACAAACAGATCCTCAGATGATCTTAAAGTACGTAGTGATAAATCAGTCAGTTGCATAAATTTTTCGGTGTAAATACTACCACTATGAGGTGAGTTGAAAAGTACGCAATTTGTTTGATTTAGAGGTAATGACAGTTTATATGGCTTCATATCATGAACAAAAAAGATCTGGTTAGATTAATTTATACCTTGACCCTTCTTAGACTTTTTATATAGAAAAAACAATAGGGGCGTATAGCTCAGCGGGAGAGCACTTCGTTGACATCGAAGGGGTCACTGGTTCAATCCCAGTTACGCCCACCAAAAAAAAATGTTGTTTTTTTGTGAATTATCTTTAGAAGATCAAGTTCGGAGAGAAATATGAAAATAAGAAACTCATTGAGATCATTGAAACAACGCCATAGAAACTGCCGAGTGGTAAAGAGACGAGGCAAGGTTTATGTGATCAACAAAGTGCAACGCAGGTTTAAGGCTAGACAAGGCTGACCACAAGATTTCAATAGATGAACCTGAATAATTGTAACAACTTCAAAGACTTTAGAGAGCTCGCCAAAAGAAGGTTGCCCAGACCTATTTTCGATTATATCGATGGCGCCGCAGATGATGAACTAACATATGCAAGAAATACTGAGAGTTTCAACTCAGTGTCTTTAATACCCAGCGTATTAAGATCTGTGAAAGATGTTGATATGTCCACGACGATATTTGGCAAGAAAATTTCTATGCCAGTATATTGCTCTCCAACAGCTGTTCAGAGACTTTTTCATTACCAAGGGGAAAGGGCAGTTGCTAAAGCTGCAAATAAACTTAATACAATGTTTGGCGTGTCCTCTTTAAGCACGGTAAGTGTTGATGAAATATCATCAATATCAGAGTGCCCAAAGATGTTTCAGTTTTATTTTCATAAGGACCGTGGTTTAAACAAATATATGCTTGAAAGAGCAAAAAAAGCTAAATTCGATGTATTAGCATTGACTGTTGATACAATTACAGGAGGGAATAGAGAAAGAGACTTGAAAACAGGATTCACTATTCCTCCAAAACTTAACTTTAACAGCATGCTTAGCTTCGCAATAAAGCCTTCATGGTTATTCAATTTTCTCACCTCCCCAGCATTTGAACTGCCACACCTTCAGAACCATGTTGACGAGGGAACTAGTGCCGTAACATCTATTGGCTCTTACTTTTCAAACATGCTAGACCAGACGATGAGTTGGAAAGATGCCGAACAGCTGAGATCAAATTGGGATGGGCCTTTTGCTCTTAAAGGAATCGTTAGTGTTGAGGATGCAAAGAAAGCCGTGGATATAGGGTGCAATGGGGTTATAGTATCGAATCATGGTGGAAGACAATTAGATGGTGCTGTATCTCCATTCGATCAGTTGGCAAGAATTGTTGACGCTGTTGGCGACAAAACCGACGTTATCTGTGAGGGAGGTATTCAAAGAGGGACACATGTGCTCAAAGCTTTATCCTTAGGAGCGAAAGCTTGCGCTGGAGGTCGTCTATATTTATATGCGCTGGCAGCTGCTGGACAAAAGGGTGTGGAAAAAGCACTATCTAATCTTCGAAACGAGATAGAAAGAGATATGAAACTTATGGGAGTTACAAGTATCGATCAACTTTCAAGACGAAATTTAAACTTCTATTGATATATGCAACCGAGTGACTTTGAAAAGAACGTAGCGAAACATATAAAGGGAAGCAAACCAGCACCAGTTCACCTATGGAATCCACCTTTTTGTGGAAACCTCGCAATTCACGTTGATTCAAATGGACGTTGGTATTATCAAAAGTCAGAAATAAAAAGAGAAAGACTTATTAAGCTTTTCGCAAATATTTTAAAAAAAGAAAAAGATAAATATTACTTGGTAACACCAGTTGAGAAAGTTGGAATTACAGTTGAAGATGTACCATTTATAGCTACAGACATTGATATAATTAACAAAGGAAAAATAGCGCTTTTTAAATTTACAACTAACATAGGAGATTTTGCCTATTTAGAGGAGAATAATCAGTTCAAAATTATATTCAAAGAGTCCAATAATGAGCCTCAACCATACGTAAATGTGAGAACCAACCTATTTGCTAAGATTGACAGAAAAAGCTTTTACCGGCTAATTGATTTTTGTACCGAGACTTCCTACAGGGGCCAAAATTGGCTTGGGTTTCATTCTAATAATATATTTTTTCCACTAATAAAGTCCCAACAAATGTATTAATTTTTAAAATTTAGTTTGAAATCTTTAAGAACAGACTGATAAAGAGACTTTTTAAACGGTACTATAGATTCAAGCAAATCAGTTTTTTTTGACCATTTCCAGTCTGAAAACTCTTGGTATTTTGTATGTATGTTTATGTCTTTATCAGATCCATTAAATCGGAATAAAAACCACTTCTGACTTTGGCCTCTGAATTTTCCTCCCCAAAACTTACCTTGTATTTCTTTAGGTAGGTCATAGCGATGCCAAATCTTAGATTGTTTAAGAAGAGACACTTTGCACTTTTCTATACCTGTCTCCTCAAACATTTCACGATAGGCCGCTTCTAAAGGAATTTCATTATCGTCAATACCTCCTTGCGGCATTTGCCATGCCTTGGTGCTATCTAGACGGCGACCCGTGAAAATTTTTGATTGATCATTTAAAATCACTAAACCAACGCCTAAACGGTATGGAAGTGTATTAATCATTCTTTCAAGGAAATGACTGATAGGCCTTCTATCAAATCAATCGCATGAGCTAATTGGTTATCCTTATTTCTTCTCTTGGTTGTTTCTTGAAAACTCATCTCCTCTTTTCTTAGCATTTCTTTTTCAGCTTCTGTTAAGCTATCATTACTTAGAGCGCCCTCTAGGTCAGCTTCCGAAAACGTTTTCCTATTTTCCTCTTCACTCTTCTCAACTCTTTTGAACTCTAAGAAAACATCGGGCGTCACTCCGAGTGCCTGAATTGACCTACCTGATGGCGTATAATATCTCGCCGTAGTAAGTCTAATACCACCACTTTGGCCCATTGGAAGCACTGACTGAACTGAACCCTTTCCAAAACTCTTCGTTCCCAAAACAATAGCTCTGCGATGATCTTGAAGGGCTCCTGCAACAATCTCTGATGCTGACGCTGAGCCTGCATTTATAAGAATTACAAGAGGTTTTCCTTCTGCAATGTCACCTTTGGAAGCTTTATAACGCTCTCCTTTACCCTCTCTATCTCTGGTTGACACAATCTCTCCTTGGTCTAAAAAAAGATCCGTAACGGATATAGCTTCAGACAGCAAACCTCCCGGATTATTTCTCAAATCTAGTACAAACCCTTTTGGTTCCGCTTCACCTAATTTTTCAACTGCCTTTTTCATGCCCTCTTCAAGGTTTGGAATAGTTTGTTCATTGAAGGTAGTTACTCTCATAATTACAATGTCATTCTCTGTTCTTACCTTTGCCGCTGTTAGTTTGATTACGGCTCTTGTTACTAGAACTTCAATTGGATCTTCTAAACCTTCTCTAACGATGGTTAACTTAACAGATGAACCGACGGGCCCACGCATTATATCCACAGCTTCAGATAAGGTTAGACCGAGCACAGGCTTGTCATCCACAAATGTGATAAAGTCACCAGCTAACACTCCTGCTTTAAAGGCTGGTGTATCGTCCATAGGTGATACCACTTTTACAAAACCATCTTGTTGAGTAACTTCAATTCCTAAACCTCCAAAGGATCCTTTGGTATCAACTTGCATATCATCGTAACTTTTTGGCGCTAAAAAGCCTGAGTGAGGGTCCAGCGAAGACAACATTCCATTTATTGCTGCCTCTATTAATTCCTTGCTTTTTACTTCTTCGACATATTTGGCCTTTATTAGATCGAAAACTTGACCAAAAAGATCTAGTTGCTCATAGGTCTCCTTTTTATTTTCTCTGGAGAGGGCAGGATTGAAGGTGAAAAAGCTTAAAAAAATTAAAATAATTACTAGATACTTACTAATCGAATTTGACATTATTAATCTTCTCTCTTCTATATCATTAAATAAAAGGAACTCAAAAAAGTTCGCACTGTTGTTTTACTTGAGTTAATTAGATAAATCAAATAATCAACGCTACCACTGAAGAAGTGATTTACCAGTCATTTGCTTAGGCTTGTCTTTGCCCAATAATTCCAAGATTGTTGGAGCTATGTCTATTAACGAGCCTGAACTTATACTTACTTTTTCCCTATCACTATACAGAATGCAAGGAACGGGATTTAGTGTATGGTAGGTATGTGGATTTTCTGTGTCTCCAATATACATCTGTTCGCAATTTCCATGATCAGAAATTATCAATGCTTCTCCACCAACCGAATCTAAACAAGTACATATTTTACCCAACATTTCGTCCACAGTTTCAACTGCTAATCTTGCTGCACTCAAACTCCCTGTATGTCCTACCATGTCAGGGTTGGCAAAATTCACAATAAGCAAATCGAAAGAATTTCTTTCCAGTGCAGATATTAGATTATTACATACTTCTTCTGCTGACATTTGTGGTTTTTGTTCATAGCCTTCAACTTGAGGACTTGGTACCAAAGATCTTTCTTCACCCTCATATTCGTATTCGCTTCCACCATTTAAAAAATACGTGACATGTGGATATTTTTCTGTCTCTGCTACTCGAAATTGCTTGAGACCATTTCGACTTACCCACTCTCCAAGGCCATTTTTTATCTCTTGTTTTTCAAAAAGCACATTAAATTTTCGCTTAAAATCAGTATCATACTCAATCATACCAACCGCCTTATTAAAGATTTTTCCATTAGGACGTGAAAAACTTGTAAAATTCTTATGAGTCAGTGCGTGTAAGATTTGTCTTGCTCGGTCCGCTCTAAAATTACAGAAAATCAGGCTATCCTCTATCCCTTTTATTCCATTGTATTCGCTAAATATTGCTGGCTCTATAAATTCATCTGTCACTCCCTTATCATGAGAGTCCTTAATTGCTTTTAATGGATCTCTATAATTCTTGCCTATACCATTTGCAATCGCCTCATAGGCTTTCTTAGTTCTATCCCAACGTTTATCTCTATCCATTGAATAATATCGTCCCATAAGTGTTGCAATGATTGCATTCGAGGGAAGTTCGGAGATTAAGGTTTTTAGCTCGTTAAGACTAGTTTTTGTTTCAACATCTCTACCGTCTGAAAATAAATGCAAGTTGACCTTTGAACTATTTTTTGAGGCGACCTTCATCAAACTTTTAAGGTGCCTAGCGTGTCCATGCACGCCTCCATCCGAGATCAGTCCAGCAATATGAGTTTCACCTCCACTTAACTTTGTATCCGATAGTATTTCTAGTAAGTCATCATTGTTAATTAAAGCCCCACTGGATATCGCATCATCTATCCTTGGCAACATGCTTTGAATTATTCTGCCCGCACCTATATGCATATGGCCAACCTCAGAATTTCCCATTTGATTTTCGGGCAGACCAACTTCTTTTCCATATGTTGTTAAAGTACTGTTGGGATAATTTCTGAGAAGTCGGTCTATATTTGGTGTGCTTGCCAAAAATACTGCATTCCCTCTTTTCTTTTCTCTTAATCCAAACCCATCAAGTATACACAAAACAATAGATTTCTTTTTTTCCTTATACATAGAAGCCTCAAGCCTTGTGGTAAGGGTGTCTATTTATGATACATTTAGCTCTGTAAAGCTGTTCAACCAGGATCAGTCGAGCAATTTTATGAGGAAAGACCATTTTGGAAAGTGCTAAAACCTCTCTAGCTTTTGAGGTGAGCAGTTTTGGAAATCCCTCCGATCCTCCAACAATAAAAAAAATCTGATTAATACCCTTCTCTGAAAATGTATTTAAGAGTTTTGCAAACCCTTCTGAGTCAAGATGTTCGCCACTTTTATCAAGTAACACCATTGTCTCCTTGCCGTCCAACATTCGTGACACTTTTGTGTTAAATATTCCTTCGGACTCATTTGACTCTGATATCTCTAAAGAAGTCAAGAAATCGTTATTAAATTGCTTGTTAAACCGTGTCATATAGTCTGATATTAGTTCACGTTCAGGTCCTTTTTTTATCTTACCATGTGCAACTATAATTATTTTCATTGATATTAAACTAACTCGAGATCTCCGTGAGATGCCCTTTCCACATTTTTTCTATCTGGTAATACTCTCTCACCTCTGGTTTGAAGATATGAACAATCACTGCTCCAAAATCTAGCAAAACCCAATCTGCATTCTCCTTTCCCTCTACTTTGCAGTTAATGCGGAACAAATTTTTAACACCTTGTTGAACCTTCTCGGTTAAAGCAATAACTTGTCTATTAGAAGATCCCGAAGCAATTAATATATTTTCAAATTCAGAAAAGCTTTTATCTACCTTAATTTCAGTGATGTCGACTGCTTTGTTTTGGTTTAAAGTTTTTTTTATATAGCTAAGTAGATCTTTAGAAGAGTCCTTATCATGTGTTTTGGGAGTTAATCCTTTTTCTCTCTCTTTATTTTTCAGCGTTTTCTCCTTTGGATTCTATGTAATCGAAATTATATTTCTAAATTAAGGACATTATTCAATACAGTTTCAAAGAATTTATTCTCCTTTACTTCGTTAATGTAGTATGCATTTGGTGGACGGTCAGTTACATTCCACCAATCCACAACCGTCATGCCCCTCGTTAAATCTGAACCAACCTCAACCTCAACGTTAACTAGCCTTCCGCTATATATTTCCGGATTCAATAAATACACTATGACATTAGGATCATGTAAAGGGCCACCTTGACTTCCATATTTTTCTACGTCATATCTTTCGAAAAAATCTAAAAGCTTTGCGGCTTGGATGGCACTATTCTTTCCCGACTTACGCAATTTCTCAAGAAAATCTCTTTGGACCAAAGTTTTATGTGTAACGTCCAATGGAAGTATTGTTATCTTCAGTCCACTTTCCAAAACTATTTTTGCTGCCTCTGGGTCCACGTAAATATTAAATTCTGCTGCAGGAGTAATATTTCCACCCTCAAAAAAGCCCCCTCCCATAAATACAATCTCCTCTATGGACTCCGTCAACACGGAATCTTTTTTGAGTGCTTTTGCGACATTTGTCAGCGGACCAAGGGCACAAATAGTAATTTTTTCATCTTTAAATTTTTTTGTGCACTCTATTATAAAATCTACTGCATCTGTAGGCTCAAGTTTCTTTTTTTTAACTGATAGATCGGTCCCATCAAGTCCTGTTTTTCCATGCACATGCTCAGCAGTTATCAATTTTCTTTTAAGTGGAGCTGGACTACCCCTAAACACAGGGACACTAAAAAGACCGCTTAGTTCGCATATTTTAAGTGCATTTACAGAAGTCAAGTCTAGGGGCACATTCCCCGCCACACACGTAACTCCCAAGACATTTAAATCTTGCTTCGCACCAAAAGCGGTCATCATTGCTAACGCATCATCTTGACCAGGATCGGTATCAATTATTATTTTTCTCAAATCAATCTTTCCAGCCTGAAGCCACTGTTCCCTAAGCTCTTACTTCTTTTTCATATTCATTAGCAACTTGTTTGGCTAATTCGCCGACCTCAAAATTAAATCGATCTATTTGTCCAACAGGTGTTACCTCAGCTGCTGTACCGGTTAACCAGCACTGCTCAAACTCTTCTAGTTCAGAGAGTTCAATATGTCTCTCAATAACTTCCACCCCAGCCTTTTCAAGAATTCCAATGACTGTTTGTCGAGTGATCCCATTTAAAAAGCAATCTGGCTTAGGGGTGTGTACTTTATTGTCTCTTACAAAAAATATATTTGCGCCCGTTGCTTCTGCTACGTAACCCCTATAATCCAACATTAGCGAGTCAGAGCACCCTTTCGCCTCCGCTGCATGCTTCGACATAGTACAAATCATATAAAGTCCAGACGCTTTTGCGAAGCAAGGTATTGTCTCTGGACTTGGTCTTTTCCAATCTGATATATCCAGCTTTGCACCTTTCATTTTGGCGTCTCCATAGTAAGCTCCCCATTCCCATGACGCAACTGCGACCCTGACGGGGTTTCTAGAAGATGCTACGCCCATATCGGGACCAGACCCACGCCATGCCACAGCCCGTACATAAGCATCTTTTTGTCGATTTGCGATAAGAACTTGATTTTTAGCTCTTTCAAGTTCATCAGCACTATAAGGGACTTCCATATCAACATACTCTGCAGACCTTCTTAACCTGACGGAATGCTCGTAACTTTTATATATTTTTCCCCCATAAGCTCTTTCACCTTCAAACACTGATGAACCATAATGAAGGGCATGAGTGAGTAAGTGGAATTTCGCATCTTGCCATTCCACTAGCTCCCCATCGATCCAAATTTTTCCCTTTAAATTTTCATAAGAATCAACCATTAAAAGTCACCTCACTATTTTACTTAATTCTGCATACCTAAATTTTCTTAATTTTTCCAGAATTTGATTCCGGGACTATGAAAACTTTTTTGTGCATTGATTATATTATAGTGATATTGATAAAAAGATAAAGACGCTCCAAGTGAATCCAAGGAGGATTAATTTGCCTCGAAACGAAGCTCATTTATTGCTCGTTGATGATGATAAACGTATTTTATCATTACTCAGTGCTTACTTGAGCAAAAATAAGTTTCTAATATCAAGTGCACGGAATTCTACAGAGGCTAGGTGTCTTTTAGATTACTTTGAATTTGATTTGTTGGTAATTGACATAATGATGCCAGGAGAAAGTGGCCTTGATTTGTTGGAGAGCATTAGGAAAGAAAAAAGTGTCCCTGCTATTTTTCTATCGGCAAAAGGAGAATCCAAAGACAAAATTTCTGGTCTAGAAATAGGTGCCGATGATTATCTGTCGAAACCTTTTGAGCCAAAAGAACTCTTGCTTAGATTGGAAAAATTGTTGATAAGAAATAAAAAGGAAGGTTCTAAGAAATCTGGTAACAGTATTGAGATTGGAAATAAAATCTTTGACTTGCAAAGATTAGAACTCTACCACGAAAACCATTTAATAAAGCTAACGAACCTTGAAGCTAGCCTATTAAATTTATTTGTGCTAAATTCTGAAAAAATAATTAGTAGGGACATGGTCATCAATAGCCTAGGTCTAAGTAAGGGAAAACAAAATCTTAATGAAAGAAATGTTGATGTACAAATTACAAGACTACGCAAAAAAATAGAACCAGATCCAACAAACCCTCGGCATCTAAAGACCATTAGAGGCAGAGGCTATCGCTTTCTTCCATAAATAAGCATCATTCACTTTTAATGGTTCCCCAAATGTGCTCGGCAAGCACATACCCACGCATATTTTTTATTCGAATGAAACACCATAAGCCCTCACATTTGATTAACTTTCCAATCACCTCTCTCTTCAAAATTGCTTTACCTAAAGAATTAAAACCTGCTTTGTTTCTTAAAAGAGTTTCTTCCTTGTTTACGATTATATATCTTGATCCAGAGAGTAGATCTTTATATATCCAGCCCGTGTAGCCCTCAAAATCTGTTACTTTTCTCCAGTGACCAAACTCACTCACAATTTTGACTGGCAAGTGTTTTCTTTGGTAAACCCAATCAATTTTATAATCTAAACTGGGCCCTCTTCTCAAATTTACTTTATTACCTTTCAGAGATACAAACCTAGGTAGCGGAAGTCCTGTTTTTTTGCTAATTATAGACGTACTACCTACAGACGTAGCGTTGACTATAAGAAATAAATTAATTAGCAGTATTTTAAGAAATATTTTTGAAAACGTTTTGATATTAGATATTATATCTCTATTAATTGTTATACACATAATAAAAAAAATACCAAAAAAGATCATATAATCAACAGCAATGAAAAAACCCAAAGTGATAATTACGAGGAGGTTGCAAGACCGGGTCGAAAAGAGAATGAAAGAGCTATTCAATGTTGATCTCTCAAGTGCAGAATATCCCATAAGTAAGCAAGAACTATTATCAGTTATAAAAGATGCAGAAATTCTTGTACCCACTATTGGCGATAAAATAGACGCTAGTGTTTTGAGTGCAGCAAGTTCTAAACTAAAGCTAATTGCAAACTATGGAGCAGGCTATGATCATATTGATGTTAAAACTGCTTTACAAAGAGGTATCATTGTTACTAACACACCTAGTGTTTTAACCACTGACACAGCTGATATGACAATGGCGCTGATTTTGGCAATTCCTAGAAAGTTAAGAGAAGGACACGAAGAGATGCAGTCTGGTGACTGGAAGGGCTGGAGCCCATCCGCGATGATTGGGATGAGGATTACAGGAAAAAAACTGGGGATTCTAGGAATGGGTAGAATTGGTCAGGCAATTGCAAAAAGAGCAAAAGCTTTTGATCTGAATATAAACTACCATAACCGGAGACGCCTACACAAAAACATTGAAAAAAGCTTATCAGCAACATACTGGGAAAACTTAGAAGAAATGCTTTCAGCCGTTGATATTTTAGTTGTTAGCGCCTCGCTAAATTCATCTTCTTTATATTTGCTAGATGCAAAATGTCTTGGCAAAATGAAGCGCAGTGCATATTTAGTAAATATTTCTAGAGGAGAGATCATAGATCAGAAAGCTCTTGTAAGACAACTGAAAGATGGGCGATTGGGAGGAGCTGGACTTGATGTTTATGATAGCGAAGAAGTAATAGGTTCTGACTTTAAAAGTTTGAAAAACGTTTTCCTTCTGCCTCACATGGGTTCTTCTACATTAGAAGGAAGGATCGAGATGGGAGAAAAAGTGATAATTAATATAAAAACATATTTGGATGGTCACCGCCCCCCTGATCAAATAGTGCCAAGTATGCTGTAACTAAACGACGTTTTGACACGCGCTACATTTTTCGCTTTTTTTTGTGTGTAAAACCTCAGTCGCTCCGTTTAGAGCATCACAAATTAGAAGCTTATTTGTTAGCAGTTGCCCCGTCTCACATATGAGCTTAATTGTCTCAGCTACCATGAAGGTTCCGACCAAAGAGGTAGTTACGCCCAGAACACCCTCTGAACTACAATCAAAAAAAGAAGACCTTGTTTCGGAACTTTTAAAGACGCAGTCAAAGCACGCACTATTCTTATAAACGAACAAACTTACAAGACCTTCCCAACCAGAAACCCCTCCGAATATGAGAGGTTTTCGTTCCTCAACGCAGTGCCTATTTACGAGTTTTCTGGTCTCAAAATTGTCAGTACCATCCAAAACTACATCGTATTCACGAATTATTTTTGAAGTGTCGTCTCCACTGAAAAAAAAGTTATACTCATTTATTTCAACATTTTTATTCAGTTTTTTAACAAAATTTGATGCAACACTAACTTTTTTTTTTCCGATATCTTCATATCTATAAATTGTCTGTCTCTGTAAATTAGATAGTGCGACAGTATCTTGATCAACTAAGCCAATTTTACCAATTCCTGCAGCTGCCAAATGTTGAAGAACAGTGGAGCCTATTCCCCCTAAACCAATAAGAAGTACCTTAGCTTGTCCCAATTTTTTCTGGCCTTGACCACCAATATTTTTTACTAAAATATGCCTTTTATAGCGTTCAAAATATTCATTATCTATTTGACTATCCATTTATAAATTCTCAACAATTTAATCCTATATGAAAGTTGCCTGAAAATAACAAAGTTTATTTCAATTATACCAGATTAAAAACTCTAACCTGAAAATTCCTCAACTATTTTTTTACAAATTAGCTTTGCGATCCCTTCTTTACTCTGTTTCGCAAATTTAATTTCCTCGTTTTTTTTTATTATAATCACTTCATTCTCCCAACCACCCATATTATTGGTTTCAGCCGTTACTTTATTAGCCACAATCCAATCACATCCTTTATTTTTCAACTTCGATCTAGCATTAGTTAACAAATCATTAGTCTCAGCTGCGAAGCCGATAACCAGATTGGGCCTATTTTCAGCGACGCATATATTTTTTAAGATATCTGGATTCTCTACTAATTCCAAAAATATTGGTTCGCCTGTAGAGCTTTTCTTCATTTTTGTTTTTGCCTTATTCTTTGGTCGCCAATCGCTAACTGCTGCTGCACATATCGCAATATCAAATGGGCCCGTTTCAATAACAGCGTCATTCATCTGCACAGCACTTTCCACTCTAATAACCTTACTTAAGCCAGTCAGCTCCAGATTTACCGGACCTATTACCAACGTAACATCCGCTTCAAGATTCTGCAGACACTTAGCAATTTCGGTTCCCTGTTTGCCAGAGCTTCTATTTCCAATGAACCTTATATCATCTAAGTATTCATGAGTCGGCCCAGCTGTGACTAAAATTTTTTTTGATTTTAACACTTATATTACTTTGAAACCAAGGATTGAAAAATTTGTTCTGGTTCCATCATTCGACCCACACCAAACTCTCCACAGGCCATTTCACCCTCAGTAGGACCCAAAAACTCGTATCCACTTGATAATAGAGTATCAACATTTTTTTGAAATAATTTATTTTCCCACATTCTTACGTTCATTGAGGGGGCAAAAACTACCTGCTTAGTGGTTGCCATCAAGAGTGTTTGCGAAAGATCAGCTGCAAGTCCATTAGCGACGGACGAAATGATATTTGCTGTTGCTGGGGCTACCAAAACTAAATCAGGCCATCTTGCTAATTCTATATGACCCATTTTCATTTCTTGTTCACGATCCTCAAGACTTGTTCTCAATGAGTTGCCAGATAGATATTCTACGGATGCAGATGTGATAAACGTCATGGCGCTCTCGGTAGCAACACACTTTATCTCTTTACCAGCCTTTTTAAAAAGCCGTATCAATTCTAGGGACTTATAGGCCGCTATTCCCCCTGATATTACCAACAATATTTTATTCATTTCCCGCGTTTCCAAATATTTAAACTAAGTTAAGCGGAAAATGTCTAGTATTCAATCTTTTGTGGCTAAATAATTGATGCCGATCTAATACCCTTACGTGTTTCGAAGTGCTTTCTAAGCTTCTTTAAAGCCTCAGCTTCCAATTGTCTTACTCTTTCTTTGGATACTCCCAGTTCACCACCGATAGAGTCTAGCGTCCTAGGTTTATCACGGAGTTTACGTTCCACGACGATGGTTTTTTCCCGGTCGTTTAAAGTTTCTATCGCTTCCGCGATCCAGGATTTTACTGTTCCGTCATCCTTATTTCTTTCAACTCTATGAGCTCCATAAGAATTTTCGTCTTCAATCGTCTCAATCCACTCTCTGCCTTCCTCACCCTGTTGGAGTGAATTTAGAGAAAAGTCACCACCTGAGAGCCTTGTATCCATCATCTCTACGTCTCTGAGAGATACTCCCATCTTTTCTGCAACCATTTTATTCAGAGAGCCATAATCTACCGAGGCTCCTGTGCTATCGAATTCACGTTCTATTTGAGACCTTACACGCTTTAAGTTAAAAAACAGAGATTTTTGCGAAGCCGTTGAACCCGTTCTTACTAAGGACCAGTTTCTGAGCACAAAATCTTGTATAGACGCTTTAATCCACCAAGTAGCGTAGGTAGAAAATCGCACACCTCTCTCTGGATCAAATTTTTCAGCGGCTTTCATTAGACCTATTCCAGCCTCTTGAATTAATTCGTTAGTGTCTACTCCGTATTTTACGTACTTTGAAGCCATAGAGACTGCTAATCTCATGTATGCATTAACAAGCCTATGTAATGATTTCTCACAACCTTCTCGATGCCACTTTCTCGCTAATTCAAGCTCTACATCCGGTTCTAGCATCTCAGCTTTCATCGCTTTGGAAGTTAGTGATTGATAACCTTTTTCTAAACTAGTCATATTAATACCCTTTCAATAAGAACATAAGGGTAACTTGCCTATTTTTGAATAGCACAACATGCATATCATTCATGCATTTTTAGCATATCGGTCACTTTTCATCATCTTTAATAACCGGCAATAGCGCCCCCGACCATGTCAAGATCAGCACCCAAACCGCTTATTGCTCCACCAACAGTACCGCAGCTAGGCAGACATAGAATGGCAAAAAACAAAACATATAACACTAGTTTTTTCATTATTTACTCCCATTTTCGTTTAAATTAATTTTATTTTTTTCGAGCCTTCGCCGTCTAATATTTTTCCAACCTCTGACGAATCTGTTTTATCTCTAGTGTCTGATTGCAATAATTCTTCAAACTCGAAACGCTCAATGTTAAAGACCCGCTTAGATGCTTTTTTTGCTGAAATTTTTATTTCGTCAACATCTTTTGATGCTAGCGTAAAATGTTTATCCAAATTAATAATGCGTCCCTCCAATCGCAGCATATCTTTATACAGTAAGTCTAACTCCGCTCTAATGCGACTGGTGTGACGACGCAATCTCTCGTCTTTCAAAATAGCCCTCATAGTATTTAATGTTGCCATCAAAGTAGTAGGTGAAACAATCCAAACACGTGACTCAAATCCTTCATTTACCAAATTTGAAAAATGTGCGTGAAGCTCAGCATAAATTGCCTCAGAGGGTAAAAACAGTATTGCTCCATCTGCAGTCTCACCTTCAATAATATACTTTTCAGAAATGTTTTTTATGTGAGTTTTTATTGAGCTCTGAAATAACTGAATATTTTTGCTTTTATCAACTTCGTTAGTGTTTGATATCATAGCTTTGTATGCCTCTAGAGGGAACTTACTATCAATAACTATGTTGCCTTGAGGTTCTGGAAGGTAAATTATGCAATCAGCCCGTTTACCGTTCGACAAAGTAAATTGAAAATCATAAGCATCTGACGGTAGAGCTTTACTCACAATATCCTTCAGCTGGATCTCACCAAAAACACCTCTGGCCTGCTTATTTGAGAGAATTTCCTGCAAGCCCAATACCTCACCTGACAATTTTTCTATATTTGTTTGTGCTTTATCTATAGTTTGCAATCTCTGCTGTAACTCCCCTAAAGTCTGTGCAGTTTTTACAGAACTTCCCGACAATGAGGAGGATATTGATTTCTGTATCTCCTCTAATCGACTCTCAACGTGTTTAATAATGGCTGCTTGCGAAGTAGTTTGTGTATCTGTAATCACCTTTATACTTCCTACAATCTGCTGTTGGTTCACCGATAAATCTCTCAAAGTTTCTTTAAGGTCTTCACCATTGTGCTGCCCATCCTTATCTGAATGTCGAAACTGCTTAAATACTAAAAAGCAAGCTACAAAAAATAAAGCGCCTGATAACGCAATAAATAATAGTGGATCAATACTACTCATGATGTTCGCCCAAATAATTTATTTATTTTCTTTAGGTCCAATTTTAGATAAGTAGGTCTGCCATGGTTACATTGATCACTATTTGGCGTATTTTCCATTTCTCTCAGTAGAGTATCCATTTCCTCGTATTTAAGTATCCTTCCAGACCTTACTGACCCATGACACGCCATACTAGAAAAAACTTTATCAATTTTGTTTTCTAAACTCTCGGTAGAATCAAAATTTTCCAAATCATTCAAGAGATCAATAAGCAATGTTTTTGGGCAAATATCTCCTAACACCGCAGGTATTCCTCTTATACATATCGATGCTGGCCCAAACCTTTCTATTTCTAAACCTAATTGCTTCATAATGCTCTGTTTTTCAATAATGGCATCCACTTCAACATTAGTAAATTCAACTATTTCGGGAACTAATAACTCTTGGATCGCTATCCCTTGATCGTATTTCTGTGATTTAAGTTTTTCATACAGTATTCTTTCATGCGCTGCATGCTGATCAATTATAACTAACTCGTTATCATTCTGTGCAACTATAAAATTCTTAAATAAATGTGCTTTAGGCGTACCCAGTCTATTATTCTCAGGGCTTCGCTCATGTTTATTCTCGAGAGTAATATCATCCTTTGGATCAACTTTGGTGGCCAAACTCAGAGCCAGTCCTGGATTGAAGCTTTGTCTTCTGTTATCAGAAAAAGCAGTTCTCTGAGGATTTTTAAAACCTGGATCTTTTCTAAAATAAGAGTAGGCCTGTTTGCTTAAATGGCTTCTTGCATTAAATCTCTCTACATTCAGACTTTTGCGCACCGCTTCTTTGAGACATTTTCTGATAACCTCGAGTTTTTTGAACTTGATTTCCATTTTTGAAGGGTGGACATTTACATCTATATCCTCACTCGGAACATTGAGAAAAAGGATTGCAGAGGGAAAACCGCTCTTTTCCAATAGATCCCCATACGCCAATCTTATAAAGCTTAGCAGGGACCGGTCTCTTACAAACCGCCCATTTACAAAAAAATAGCAATTATTAGCGTTTCCAGAAATAAAAGTGGAAGAACCTATATAGCCTGTGACTTTTACACTTTCACTTTTATAGTCCACTTGGTGAGAATTTTCCATGAATGCATTTTTCAGTACCTCTTTTATTCTTTTGCTCAAGCCATGAGAGCCTGCGGAATTGTCCAGCCGTAGAATTTCTCTTGGGTTTCCTTCCTCTTTTATTTCATACAGCTTAAAGCCTATCTCTGGGTTTGATAAAGCTAGTTTCTTCACAACCTCAAGAATGGAAATTCCTTCTGCTCTGTCGGTTTTTAAAAACTTTAATCGAGCAGGAATAGACTTAAAAAGGTTCTTGATCTCTATAAGAGTACCTTCGAGATACTGCGAAGGCTTTAGCTGTTTTAATGCCCCATATTTACTGGAAATCTCAAATGCCTCATTCGCTTCGATAAACTTTGATTTTATTGTTAACTCTGAGACTGACCCGATAGAGGCAAGCGCTTCTCCCCTAAACCCCAGACTATTTATCGTTGTCAGATCATCGATCGTACTTATTTTGGAGGTCGCATGCCTTGATAGGGCCAATGACAGGTCCTCTTTATTAATCCCATACCCATTATCTTTAACGCTTAGAAAAGACTTTCCACCATTTGAATAGACTATTTCAATCAAGTTTGCACCAGCGTCTATGGAATTTTCAACTAACTCCTTCAAAGCTGAACTGGGTCGTTCTATAACTTCACCAGCTGCAATTTGGTTGCTGGTATTGATATCGAGTTGCCTTATCCGACTAGACTGTAAATCTTTCGACGATAACCCGAGGTTCTCAAGGTTCATATGATTTTTCCCACAATATTTAGTATATTATAAAAATATCATACTATTCTTAGTACATCAAAGAAGATTCGACAACGATACTAGTTTTGTTTTTCATCAAACTTGAAAATCAGTAGCCCTATTAGCCCAATAAATATAAATAAGTCTGCTAAATTGAAAGAATAAGGGTTCCTAATTTCACAGCAGGTAACATTTATGAAATCAGCAACCGCTCCATATAGAAGTCTATCTATCGCATTACCCAAGGCACCTCCAATAACTAAGGACGCTAGTATTTGAATTAGTAGCCTTGTCGAATTTCTCAACCAGATAAAAAACACTGTAGAAATAGCAATCGAAATCCCAGTCAAAATGTACGCTTGAACAGTACTATCGCCCTCGAAAAGACCAAAATTTATACCCTTGTTCCAGGCCATGTAAAAATTCATAAACTGATTGTTTAGGTTTAGATAGAGCTTTTGTTCTAATTCCAAATAGAAAACTACAAACCATTTAGACACTTGGTCTAAAGCCAGGAAGACAAATGAAAACAATAGAATTTTGTACATTCTTATATTGATAACGCTCTGCTGTAACAAAGGCTACAAATAAAAATTAAATGTCAGAAAAGCAGCTTTTTATCCTTGAATAGAAACGAATAGCATTGTAACCCTTTACGTGGACAGGTGGCCGAGTGGTTTAAGGCGCTCCCCTGCTAAGGGAGTGAGGGGGAAACTCCTCCGTGGGTTCGAATCCCATCCTGTCCGCCACAACATTCCACTTACTTTAAATTTAATCAATTGCTTAGGTTTATTTGAACTAATCTATCCCCCCAAATAGGTATGAATTCACACCAAAAAAGAAATAATATTTACCTTAGATAAAGGGGTTGGTCAAACCTCTCGACCTTCTTGGAGCAATTGATTTTGGTCACATAATTTTTAAAAATGCATAAGTAATATTTTTAAATTGAATTCCTTACATTTGCTTGAAAAGTTATTTAAACTATTGCGATCTTGTAGTTTAAATAACTTTTACGTAGAAGGTAAACATGGATAAAATCAAAAGATTACGCGATAAAATGGAGGAACAAAAGGTCGATTTAATAGTTTTAGCGCCGGGTGCAAATCTCAATTGGCTCATTGGAGTGAACCCGCATGCGGATGAGCGCCCACTTTTATTTTTTCTAACCCTCTCCGATTCTGCTTTTTTAATGCCTGAACTTGAGGCAAAAAGTGCAAGACAACATACTGATATTGAATTTTATAATTGGTCAGATGCATCTGGCCCATTAACGGCAGTTGATAGCGTGCTTTCGGATATGAAAAGCCATTCTTTTAGAACCTTTGTTATTGATGATACTATGCGTGCCGATCATGCAGCAATTATCCAAGATAAACTGAAAAATCTAAAGAGGTTATTTACATCATCAACTATTGGGGTTTTAAGAATGCAAAAGGATACTGGTGAGCAGAAGATTTTGCGGATAAATGCGCATCAAGCCGATCTAGCTATGCAGAGGGCCTGGGAAATAATAAAGCCAGGACTTTCCGAAGAAGATATAGCCTTAGCTATACAAAATAGTTTCTCCGATCAAGGAGCATCACCACAGTTTTCTATCGTTGCGTCAGGTGAAAATAGTGCGTACCCACATCATCAAACGGGATATAGAAAATTAAAGGAGGGAGATGCAATCGTTATCGATCTGGGTGGAAGATTTGAAGGGTATACATCTGATATAACTCGAATGTCGACCATTGGACATCCTCA
>CACELY010000002.1 GCA_902560505.1 uncultured Alphaproteobacteria bacterium | reverse complement strand
TACCAAGGCTTGGTTCCCATCTCTTAGGTCAACACTGCACCAAATTGGAGGTTTTTTAATAACTTTACTCGGCCAAGTTCGTTTATCCAAAGATATTGGGACTGATGGCTTATATTTTGTGTACTTATCGTTAACGTCCATAACTTAAAGTTACAGCAAAAAAGAATGCAATACAGCATTTTTCAACGAAATACATAATAAAAAATAATGTCTTTCCAATTTTACTTTTCAAAAAATTTGTATATCGGGAAGCGTACTGAGGCTACAATTAAGAAAAACAAACCCACTATTAATCCTTCGATCGCCATAATGTTAGAAATCTCTTCAGTTGTGAAGAAAAATGACATTAAATAAATGTTTAACGAACCAAGTGCGCCACAGCCAATAGCAATAGTAAGCAAACTGAAAGTTGAGGTGCGAAGCTCTGGAGTGGAATTAAGGTAAATTATGGTGCTTTGTAATGCCGAATAACATGCCGTAGCCATTCCAAAAATCAATATAGACAAAGAATACATGTAAATCGAGTTACTTGACGCAGATAGAGATATACATAGCAAAATAATTCCAAGGAAGGCTATAAAGCTAATTAATTTTTTATTGATCGCGATAACTGTTACAGCAGTGCCTCCTATTAGAGCTCCAATTCCTTCCAAGGATGTGAACATTCCTATAAATAACTCGTTTGGATTAAATTTTTCAATAAGCAATAGACTTATCAATGCGATGAATGGGAGCGCAAAAATATTGAAAACGAAAGTAAGAGATATTACGGATAACAAATTAACATTATCTCTTGTCTGTCCAATTACTTTTAGAAGTGACTGAGTATAGCTATTTGTATTAGTTGTTAAAGCATCTTCTTTTTGGGTAGAGACTAAAAAAACCGACAGGACATAGAGAAGAAACAGAAAAAAAACACCTGCATTCAGATCAAAATATGTCAAAAAAATACCACCAAATAAGGGTCCCAATATTCTTGTGGCGTGACTAGATAAAACATCTAAAGAAACCCCGGCGGAAATTAAATCAGCGGGAAGGGCATCAGCAAGCATAGGCCTTCGAAATGAAAAATCGATGCTCCACAGCGCGCCACTCACAATCGATAGTAGCCCCAATAAAAAAACATTTATGTTTTGGCCTGTTTGTGAGTAGACAAACACAAGCAATGAGCATAAAGAACAAATTAAACTTGCACCCAAAACAACTTTCTTTTTTACTACAAATGCACCAGCAAAACTAAATGTTACCCCAGTTCCTGCAACACCAAGCAACCTGAGCATTATTAAAAGTGCTGCTATTGACGCGTTCCCGGTGAGTTTCCATGCAATTACTGAAAATAAGAATACTTCGAACCATCGGGCAACGCTTGTAAGGAAACCAGCTAGAAATAAAATTGTAAAGGCCCTGGTTTGCCAAATCTCAAATAGAACACCAATATTCATTGAACAAAAGGAGATTAGCCTTTAAAAAGCAAATCTTCGCTCTCCGTTTTTGAACCTAAGTTTAGTTCATAGTGTACTGGATTGGTAGAGCTGATAATTTTTCCACGTCTAACAACAAATAGCCGTGCTGGCTTAAGTCTTATGGCCTCTATGGGGTCTTTACATTGCAAAACTACCAAATCTCCATTTGATCCTTTATTTATACCATAATTATCTAAATGAAGTATGGAGGCTGCATGGGCCGTAACTGCATTGAAGCATGATTCCATCTCATCAATGCCAGTCATATGACAGCAGTGTAAAGCCATGTGTGCAACCTCGAGCATATCATGTGAGCCTAGTGGATACCAAGGATCCATAACGCAATCATGTCCAAATGCGACCTTAAGGCCTGCATTGAGTTGCTCTGGTATTCTAGTTAACCCTCTTCTCTTGGGGTAACTATCTTGCCTTCCTTGTATCGTTATATTAATTAAGGGATTGGCTATAATGTTTAGATCAGCCTCAACGAGCAACGAGATAAGTTTTGTGAAATAGTAATTATCTATTGAATGCATAGAGGTCAGGTGAGAACCGGCTACACGTCCCTTTAGACCAAGTCTAGTAGTTTCCAATGCAAGCTTCTCAACATGCCTTGACATTGGGTCATCTGTTTCATCACAATGCAAATCTGTAAGAAGTCCACGCTTTTCGGCAATCTCACACAGTATACGAATGGACTCATGACCCTCCTCCATTGTTCTTTCAAAGTGAGGGATTCCACCAACGACATCAACTCCCATATCGAGCGCTGTATTCAAATTGTCCAAACAATTGGCTCTGAGTAATCCGTCTTGTGGAAAAGCAACCAGTTGTATATCAATTAAATCTTTCATTGTTTCTCTGACATCTAGGAGTGCTTCAACGCCCACAAGGTTTTGTCCAGATACATCGACATGACTTCGAATTGCCAAGGTTCCTCTAGCTATCGCCCACTTGCAGAACTTCAAGGCTCGCTCCTTTATAGCATCAGCAGTAAGATTTGGTTTCAATTCTCCCCACAATTTGATGCCTTCAAGTAAAGTGCCACTTTTATTCACGCGGGGAAGGCCATAGCTAAGTGTTGCATCCATATGAAAGTGACTGTCAACAAATGGGGGAGTAACAAAGTGAAAATCGGCGTCTATGATGGGAATATTTTCTGCTGTAATTTTTGAAGCTATGTCTTTAATAACCCCCTCCTTAATTAAAATGTCTTGAGGGTCTTTGTTTTTCGATAATAAGCAGTTTTTTACTAATAAACCAGTCATGTAATTCCTCCTTTTCTTAATGTCTTTCACCACGACGGAATGGGATCAAGAGTGCCTTTGGATACCGTGTTCTTTTGGCTGCAATTACCATTGCAACAATACTCAACAAAAAAGGAAGCATTAAAAAAAATTGATAAGGAACAATAGCTCCGGCCAGTTGTTGAGCTCTAACTTGATAAGCATCCAGTCCAGCAAAAAGAAGTGCTCCCAAAAGAGCTCGTTCAGGTTTCCAAGATGCAAATATTACTAAAGCAATAGCAATCCATCCTCTTCCATTTATCATTCCAAAGTAAAAAGCATCAAATGCAGATAATGTTAAGTAAGCTCCACCAACCGCCATTAAAGCGCTGCCGACTACAACGGCAATCGTTCTAACTAAAAACACATCAATTCCCTGAGCTTCAAGTGCCATAGGATTTTCCCCCGCCATTTTTATTGAAAGGCCTAGCGGTGTGGAGTTCATTAACCAAAATGCAAATATTACTACTAAAATTGCTAAATAAGTAAATGACGTATGCTGAAAAAATGCTGGGCCTAAAAATGGTAGTTCTGACAAAAAGGGAATATCAATGGGTTGGAATGGTTTGATTTTTGGGGGCGTGGTAGACGCAGGCAAAATGAGCTTGAAGCAAAAAAATCCCAGGGAGGATGCCAACATTGTTATTCCAATCCCTGTAACATGCTGGGAAGCACCCAAATAGACAGTAAATATAGAATGGAGAAGGCCAAAAAGACCTCCAATAATAAGAGCAGCCAATATTCCAGTATATAGGTCCGCTCCAAGAAACACTGTCATCCATCCAACCATTGCTCCTATTGACATAATTCCCTCTATGCCAAGATTCAAAACTCCTGCACGTTCACATAATACCTCTCCTATTGTGGCTAATATTAGAGGGCAGGCTATTCTTATGGTTGCAGCCCAAAAGCCGGCGGTAAAAATAATCTCAATAAATTCAATCATTCTTTTTTACCCCAAAAAACAATATTTTGTAGTTAACGAATACAAGACTTAATAATATGCACAGCACAGTTAATGCGACTATTACATCTGCCAAATAAGTAGGAACGTTCATCGCTCTACTCATTGCATCCGCTCCGACATAAATTGATGCTAAAAACACACCTGAAAATATGACCCCGATAGGATTGAGATTTGCGAGCATTGCTACAGCTATTCCTGCGTACCCAAAGCCAGGGGATAGGTCTAAAGTAAGATAACCTTTCAACCCTGCGGTTTCCGTTACTCCTGCCATTCCAGCCATCCCACCGCTCAGAAGTGCTACAATCAATACTGTTTTAAAAATTGGCACCCCTGCATGTGACGCAGCTGCAGCATTTAAACCAACTGACTTTATTCGATACCCGATCACAGTTTTACTCAAAATAAACCAAACAGAGAAAGCAAAAAAAATAGAAATAATGAAACCAAGGTGGAGTCTGGTTTTGGAAAGAATTTGGGGTAACACTCCTTCGTCAATTACTGATTTTCCCTGAGGCCAACCCAATGACATGGGGTCTTTCCAGGGACCTTCTAATAAATAACTTACAAGTAAAACCACAACAAAGTTTAAAAGTAAAGTCGTTACGACCTCGTCAACTTTATAATAAAGTTTCAAAAGAACCAAAGGTAAAAGGAGTAACCCACCAGCAAGCGCTCCCATAATAAACATGAAGGGGATCATAAGTATACTTGGTAAAACAACTAATCCAGTACCAAAAAATGTTGTTGCTAATGCCCCAAAATATAATTGGCCTTCCGCTCCTATATTCCAAAATTTTGCTCTAAACGCTATTGAAGCAGCAAGACCTGTTAAAATTATTGGAGTTGCTCGAGCAAGCGTTTCTGCAAATGAGTTTTTTGATCCAAATGCCCCAATAATTAATTGATAATAAGATTCAAATGGGTTTGCTCCTGCGAGAACAATAAGAATGCCAGCTAATATTATTGCGACTAATATGGCTATAAAGGGAGATAATATGATTAGCCAATAGGGGCTCTTAGCTCTTTCTTCAAGTCTAAATTTTATCATAGGAAACCGTCACCTGCCATTCGAAGTCCAATAGAAAGTTTATCTGTAGAACTAGTTTCTGTCGGATCAGACAACATACCTTTATACATTACCGAAATGTCATCAGACATAGTCAGTAATTCATCTAAGTCCTCTGAGATTAAAATGATTGCTGAACCATTCTGTTGGGCTTTAAGAAGTAAATTCTGGATAGAAGCTATCGCGCCTTCATCAAGTCCACGGGTCGGTTGACAAGCGATTATTATTTTAGGTTTTCTCATGAGCCAACGTCCTAAAAGAAGCTTTTGTACATTTCCACCAGATAGTAATCTGCTTCGTTGTTTTATCGACTGCATTCGTACGTCATATGTTTCACAGAGATTTTCACTTCTATCAAACGATGTTTTTTTGTTTATAATTCCAAGACTATTCCTCAAGTATGGATCATCCATTTCGGTCATAATGGCATTTTCCCATATTTCCATATCTCCAACTATTCCATCACTATTGCGATCTTCAGGTATGTAGGCAACTCCTAAATCCATAAATGATTTTGGCGATGTAAGCACACTTTTAGCCTCATTAAAGACTATCTTTCCCTGAGTTGGTTTAAAATGCCCTGAAAGGATTTTTGCTAATGTGGTTTGACCGTTTCCTGCAACACCCGCAATTCCAAGTATTTGACCACCATATAAATCCAAATTGACTTTGCTTAAATTTGGGGCATCTGTTTTATTGTATGAAACATCTACTAGACTTAAGACCTTTGATTTCCTCGGTATTTTTTTTTTCTGAGGATAGTCTATTTTTTTTCCAACTATCATTTCAGCAATTTTTTTTCTATCCGCAGAGTGGGCGTCGATTTCGCCAACAGAGGAGCCGTTTCTCAACACAATTATTCTGTCGCTGACCGCAAGTATTTCATTGAGTTTATGTGAAATTAAAATTACCGATAAACCAGTTTCAATCATACTACGAATAGTTGAGAATAAAGCATCTGTTTCTTGAGGAGTTAGAGCTGCAGTAGGTTCATCTAAAATTAGTAGTTTGCAGTCTAAAAATAGAGTTTTTAAAATCTCTATTCTCTGTTTCTCACTTACGGATAAGTTTGCTACCAATTCATCCGGATCAATAGGTAGCCCGAATTTTTTCGATAACTCCAAGATCTTTACTCTAGCATGTCTTTTGGGTAAAGACATGGAGAAGATTGATTGTCTACCAATAATAATATTTTCTAAAACGGTCAAATTTTCCGCTAACGTAAAGTGCTGATGAACCATTCCAATTCCAAGCTTTATAGCATTATTGGTATTACCAAATTCTATTGCATTTCCTTCAAAATTTACGTTTCCAGCATCCGGTGTATAGTGACCGAAAAGGATATTCATTAAGGTGGTTTTACCTGCTCCATTTTCACCTAGAATTGCCAATACTTCGCTCTTTTTTACTTCAAAGCTAATTTGGTCATTGGCATAAAAGTCACCAAATTTTTTTGTTATTTTCTCTACTTTTAGAAGTGTAGTCATTAGAAAAATACCACTCCCACTCTATTAAATGGGAGTGGTGTTTTATTTAGAAGGTAGACTTTGGTTCGACGTCATTTATTTCTACCGTGAACTTACCCTTTTTAATGTTATCCGCAAGGGTGGCTACTTGTTCTTTTACTGCAGAAGGTATCTTACTTTCAAACTCGTAATATGGGGCTAGGGATGCACCTCCTTTTGCCATCATAGTCCAATCGTGATATTCTTCTGAAGAAAAGTTTCCTGATTTTACCTTCGCAATAGCATGATCAATCGCACCTTCCATATGCCAAAGGGCTGAGGTGACAACTACGTCTGTACCATTTTCTTCTTTGTTCATATCGTTTACATTACCAAACGCTAAAATGCCTTTTTCTCTACACGCGTCAACTACACCTGCTCTTTCCGCGTAAAGAATATCGCAGCCAGCCTCAATCTGTGCAAACGCGGCTTCTTTTGCTTTTGGTGGGTCGTACCATGATCCAATAAAGGTAACTTTAAATTTTATGTCTGGCTTAACAGATTTTGCTCCATTCATGAAAGCATGAAATAATCTGTTTACCTCACCGATGGCATATCCGCCAACCATACCTATCTTTTTAGCTTTTGTCATATGGCCAGCGACAATTCCCATCAAATAGCAAGGTTCATGTATGTAATTATCAAAAACTGAAAAATTATTTCCATGTGGCTTAAATGGATCTCCCATTAGAAATGCAATTTCTGGATAATCATCAGCGACTTTTCTGGCCTCTTTACTGATGCCAAAGGCTTCTCCAACAATCATGTTTACGCCACTGTCACAGTATTCACGCATAACCCTAACATAGTCTGTATTAGCTGTGCTTTCCGAATATACATATTCAATTTCACCGCGCTTTGCTGCTGCATCTAGTGCAAGGTGCAATCGAGCTACCCATTTCTGTTGTGTCGGCACTGTATATATACCAGCTACCTTAAGTTTGCCGCTTGCCATTACCGGCAAAGAGCTTATTGCAGTAACCAAAGCAGCACTTCCAACGGCGAACTCTCGCCTGTTTAAAATCAATTTAGGCATGATTCTCTCCTGAACTTGTTTTAATGTGACAAAATGTTACTACACTTAGACGAGATTCTACTAATTAAATGTCTACCTTAACCTTAGATCAAGCTATACCTATCATTAAAGTTTAAAATTTATCCTGATAACTTGGGTGGGTCCTGCTGAACAAGAGTCAAAAGCCAATCAATTTGTTCCTCTTGGTGTATATTCCAACTCTTTGGCGCTAAAGATACCTTTTGGGCCCTACATCTAAATACAAACGCTTTAAAGGAGCTGACAAGTTTTTTAGAGGTTACTGCCACTTTCTCCCCTTTGAATTGATTAAAAAATACATTAAATCGTCTTGTACTCCCGTTTTCTTTAAATTTTATTCTATTAAATACAAATGATTTCACAAATCGAGCAGTAAATTCGTCAATTCCTATATCATTCAACTCCGAAATTATGTCGTTTGCGGTATCATTAAAAAAATCCTTACTAATTTCTTCATAATGTTTAGATAAGCCATCACTAAATTTTTGGGAGTTAGCTAAAATTGAGGTGCTCCCCGTAAGAGCGTCTCCTACAATTACTCCCACCGCTACGCTCAATATCCATTCTGGGCAATAGTTTGACATAACTTAGCAACCTAATATTTGAGTTTCGGAAGACAAAACTTAACATTATAGTAATAATAATCCAATTAATATTGAGAAAGTATTTAAATTTTTTTTAAAAGGTATTTCCAGAGAGCTCGTTGATAAGGAACTAAAAAATATTGAAAGGAGATTATAAATCTAATTACTATACATCCATTATGGAAACTTTTTGCATCATGACTTCACCGACCCAATCTAAATCTTGAACCTGATCGACTTGCCAGCCTGGAGGAGGGAGGCCTTTTGCTCCTGATCTCATTGAAAACAAAAAAGCTCTAAAGTTGGTAACAATATATTTTTCAGTTCCTGTGGGTGTTCTTTCACCTTTAAATTCCGACGAGAATATTCCCGACAACTTTCTAGCCGAACCATCATCTTTGGACTTTATTTTCTTATGGATATATCCACGAATTATCTCTTCCGCTGCGCTTCCTGCATCGACTTCTACGAGTGATGCAAGCATTTTTTCTGCACATACTTGTATAAAATCAGGTGATATTTCGGAATAATTTTCATCTATGGCAACCGAATACTTTTTGACTATTGTGTTTATAGGGGCTGAGTAAAGAAGGGTTTCCCTAGCGGCGTTTGCACAAAAAATGCAGAGTATCCAGCCTGGGCAGTGTAAAGCCATTTATGTATTATCCTTACCTCGGTAGTTGTTCCAGACATTGTTAGCATATTTTTCTATACATGAACAATAAAAACCGATCTAACCTATGCAATTTATAAGAAAAAATTTAATAAAAACATTTGATTTTTTCAGAGATTTTTTCAGGAGACTCTCTTCTATTAAAATAAGATAAGACTTTTCCATCCTTGTTCACAAGATAAGAGAAAGTTGAGTGATCAAATAAATAGGATTGATCTTCGTAATCTACCTTATTTGATTTTCCAAAAACACCATATGCTTTCTTAAGGGCTTCTATTTGATCATTTGAACCAGTCAAAGCAATCATTGATTTATGAATATACTCTGAAAAATCTTTCAAACGCTCTGTTGTATCTCTAGATGGATCAAGGGTGATAAATACTAAATTAATATCTAATTGCTGTTCATCCATAATATCTTTTACGTAGGCATTTCTTTCTAAATCATAGGGACAGATATCTGGACAATAGCTATATCCAAAATATAATAATGAAAGAGAAGCATTTTGTTTTTCCAAAGAAAAAGTAGTTTCATTCTGATCAATTAAATCTATTGGTCCCCCTAATCCACTGACAAAATTGGTTGATTTATTACAGCTTCCTGATTCTGATATATGCGTATAGATGTTGTAGGAAAAAGAAAATATTATTACGATGCCAGAAAACAATAATAAATAAAAAAATTTACGATTTTGGGATAACATTTACTCATGCCCTTGGTGAACTATTTTTAATTTCATCAGAAGTAGTCAAAGTCACGTGTAACTCAGGATACTGAAAAATTACTATATATCATTCGTTTTTTATTTTTCCCGACGTGTTAGATAATGAAAGTTTGTATGTCTTCAAAATCTATAAATGTCAAATAGAATTGCACCAAATAAAGAAAACCAATAAAACTTAAATTAAAATTAGAGTTCAACAAATTGAAGCGGGATAAGGAGATTTTTATTAAATGGTTAAAGAACTGGTCAATGGGTTTAAAAATTTTCGAGAGTCCTATTTTGAAAAAAGGAGTCAAGTTCTTCAACAGCTAGCTGAAAAAGGCCAGTCACCCGAAACGATGGTCATTTGCTGTTCTGACTCCCGTGTAGAACCATCTATTCTGTTTGGTACCGGGCCAGGTGACTTATTTGTTGTTAGAAATGTAGCAAATCTGGTACCTCCATTCACATCAAAAGATAATGTAAGCATTGGCTCAGCATTAGAATACGCTGTAAAGATTTTAAGGGTAAAAGATATTATTGTAATGGGGCATGCTCACTGCGGAGGCGTTGCAGCCCTATGTAAAAGCATTAATAATGATAAAGAAGGGGAGGCTATAGATAATCCGACCGATTTAATCAAAAACTGGGTTGATATTGCAAAACCGGCTTTATCAAAAATAAACTTTGATCATAATGACGCAAATATTGAGGTTAATTCAGAGAGGGCGGTCGTACTATATTCCTATAATAACTTGCTTACTTACCCTTGGCTTAAAAATGCAGTAAGTAGAAACTCTTTAGAAATCCATGCATGGTGGCTAGATTTCAAATCAGTAATGTTATGGAAAAAGGCTCAAGGGTCTGACTCTTTTATACCCATGGATTTTTGAATTTAATGAGTGTTGATCAAGAAACTTTAGATGTATATGACAAGTGCATTTCGGAATATGAAAAACTAATATCAAAAGAGCTGAAAGATGCAAACTTAGATAATTTTATGAAAATGATAGAAAGAGATGGAAAGGTACTTGATCTTGGTTGTGGCACCGGAACTGCATCACTTGAGCTTTTGAAAAATGGCTTTACACCTTTTCCTGTTGATGCTTCTCTCGAGATGGTAAAGGTGGCAGAAATCTTATTGAAAATTAAGCCAAAACAAATATCTTTTGATGAAATAGATGAGTATGATTTTTATGATGCAATTTGGGCTAACTTTAGTTTGCTTCATATAAAAAAGAATAGTTTTATTGATATCTTGAGGCAATTATTTTTTGCTCTCAAAAAAGAGGGAATTCTATTTTTTAGCCTTAAACGAGGCGTGGGCGAAAGTCGTGACAAGTTAGGTAGGTTTTACAGCTACTATGAAAAGGGCGAAGTAGAAAAACTTCTTGAAAAAGCAAGCTTTCGAACTAAAACTTTTTCCGAGGGTGCTAGTATTGGTTTGGCTGGCGAGAAAGAAAATTGGATGGGTTTTTTTTGCGAAAAGATAAGATGACTAAAGTTGCCATATTATTACAACTTGCACTTATGTTCTTTATTGGAATGGTAGGGTGTATGAGCAACGAAGAATATAATGCACAGTTAGAAAACACGTTTTCGGCCGAATGCCAGAGAGCGGGGTTTCAATTAGATACGAACGCGCATAAATTATGTATGGAAAACAAGAGAGACTTAAATAAATTAGACCAACGAAACAGGTTGAATTCGTCATTAAATGCTTCTACCGCTCTGCCGACTACTTCCGGAAGTAACTTTTCTTTTTCTTACACTGTTAGACTAAAATAAGCGTTTTTGAATAGATTATCGTCGCATTAACCGTATAATCGGACATTTAAAACTACTGGCCATATATGAGAGCAAACAATAATCAAATAGGAATGATCTTCATTGTTATTGGTATGCTAATTTACAGCTTTCACGATTTAGCTGTCAAAATGATAGCTAATGAAACAACTATATTTCAGCTCTTTATAACGCGAGCATTTGTTGGTGTAATGGTAACTTTGACTTGCCTAAAGTGTCTAAATTATAAAATTGGAGTAATCCCAGTTTATCCCAAGTTAACATTAATCAGGTGTGTGTTAATGCATTTTGGATTCTTTATATTTTTTATAAGTTTAGAAAAACTGTCACTTTCCACGGTGACGGCTCTATTCTTTGCTGCGCCGTTTTTCATTACTATTTTATCTGCTTTAGTTTTATCAGAGAGAATAGGCCTTATTAGAGTTTTGATCATAGTTCTTGGTTTCATTGGGGTTTTTCTTATAGTGAAGCCTTTTAAGGAATCTGAATTCAGCTTTTTTATGTTAGCTCCTTTATTCACTGCGTTTTCTTATGCTGTTGCGATGGTGATTTCTAAATATACCAAAGAAAATGAAAATGCATTTCTTCAAGCATTTCAGCAGTATTCTGTCAGCCTTCTTCTTTCAGTTATTACTTATACTATTATTTTAGTGTTTCCGTTAGACATAATGGATAAACAGGAGTGGAGATTTATATTTGGTTCGATAAAATTTGATAACTATAATATTTTAATTTCATTAGCTATATTATCAATTTTTGGGACCCTCGGTATGACCTCGTTGATACATGCTTACCAAGTTGGGTCTCCAATTACCAATGGGCCGACGGAGTATGTTTTGTTAATTTTAGCTATAATAAATGGATATTTCTTTTTTGGTAATATTCCAGATTACTTATCTTTAGCAGGGATTATTTTAATAATACTTGGAGGATGGGCTTTATTTTTTCGGGAGCATAAACGAAATAAAATAGGTACAAAAGTTTCCCTTACGTAAACTTGTTGACTTTTGAAATTTTAAATACAACAATATCTACGTTTGCATTTTTATGGACTCCCAAAATGGATTTAAATGCTGTTGAACAACTAAAAAACGTGCTTTCTTCCATAACTATCCAAAAAGACCAGATAATCTATGAAGAGGGCGAGCCTCTCGGTGATGGGTATATTTTGTCGCTAGGCAAAGTGCAGCTCTTTAAGAATACTAGCGATGGAAAACTAGCTGAAAAACAAACTATTAACGCTATGCAGGTCTTTGGGGTTTGGAATTCTATATTAGGAAATAACGTACGACTATTTACAGCTAAGGCTTTGGAAAAGTCATCCGCGTTAATTATACCAAAAGCTACTCTTGATAAGAAATTGTCTACCCTCGACCCCTTTATCAGATTGCTTTTTAGGCAAGCACTTTCTAATAGCGAAAATTTCGGCTCACTGTGACTGAGTTTGAGATATTTAGTACGTTTTTAGTCTAAAAAATCCAAATTGACGAGAGAAGAATATTAAACCTAAGACCGGTCCAGGCAATAAGATCCATACAAAATACAGGCCAAGAGATTCATGAAATTGAGTGGTAAGAAAAATGGTTATCATACTGATCGAGAAGCCAACACAATTCTGGGTAGTTAAAGCGGTTCCAACTAAATGTTGCGGACAAACACCTGCAGAAATAGCCGAAAATTGAGGTGAGTCAGAAATAACGAAAAATCCCCATAGCATCAGTAAACATAGATCAAGAAAAAAGCTATGATTGCCTAGCAGTGGATAAATTAAGCATATGGAAAAACTAAAGGCAAGCGATAGTGAGGCAACTCTGCTGCTATTTAAAGATTTTGCTAAAATTCCACCCAAGACACAACTTATAAAACCTAATCCAATAATTAGGAAGCTTAACAATGAAACAACAAACTCTTGATTATGAATTTGATGCTGTGACACTGATATCGCTATTAGAATTGGAACACAAGTCCAAAAAGCATATAACTCCCACATGTGTCCAAAGTAGCCAACTGCAGAAGCTATATATTTTCTGTTTTTTAACAGCTCGCTGAATTGGTCTAATAGTCGAAAAGAAGGTTTTTTGCTTATTACTAAATGAGGTCCGTCACCCATGAGATATATTGTAATTCCTGCAATGTAGCATAGCCCAGAAGTAAGTATAACGGAATATTGCCAATCAAATGAAATACCTAAAGCTCTTATAAGATATGGTAAAGATGAACCTAGGACTAACATGCCTACAAGGAGCCCTAACGTGTTGGGCGCCTTCTGAGGGTTCCAACTAATAATTAGTTTCATGCCAATTGGGTATATTCCTGCTAGCGCTACCCCAACAACTAATCGAGAAAAAATAACTAATGTAAAAGAGATTTCTTCAAATACGATTAAAGCATTGGATGTTGCCCCTAAGAAACAGCAAAGCATTACAATTCGTGATGGTTTAAACTTGTCTGCGAATCCAGTTACTGAAAAGAGTAGTGTGCCAACAATAAAACCAAATTGAACAGAATTTGTTAACAAACCTAGATCACTAGTTGAAAGCAACCATATTCGTTCGATCTGTTTCAATACACCATTGGTGCTGAACCATAACGAAGTACCAAACATTTGGGCTACCACTATTAGTAAAATAGGATTATTCATTTATCGAAAAACGTTTGTCTCTAAACTTTATAGCTTCTCGCATTCCTTCTCTTCTCGCTATTTCCATAAAACTTTTTTTGTCTGGCGATCCCTGGGATTCGATCTGGTAATCTATCTCAAGACTATTTTCCAAAGATTCATGAATTCCTGCAGTCTCAAAACTTTGGTTAATAGCCTTTTTCGTTCTTTTGACTAATGTGGGATCAATAACTGAGATATGTTTTGCAATTTGCAACGACCTTCCCAATACCTGATCATTTTCGGTTATCTCGGTAACAATTCCTAATTCTAGAGCTGTGGATGCTGATATATCGTCTTTCCCTAATAGAATTATTGCTTTTGCTGCTTTCATGCCGATTACCCAGGGCAATAGCATTGTAACTATTCCCGCTCCGAACTTTAGTTCAGGCTCACCGAAAAAGGAGTCTTTCGAACAAATTGTAAAATCACAAGCAAGAGATAGTTCAAATGCGCCGGCCAAACATGCTCCCTTTACTGCCGCTATTGTTGGCTTTGGGCTATTCCAAAAACGCATGATAGTTCGGTGGTCTAATTCAAGGATTGACTTCCATTCCTTACCTTTAGGAGCTTTTTCCATTTGATCTTTCAAATCAAATCCGGAAGAAAAGGTATCGCCTTGACCGGTAATTAATATAACCCGAACCTTTTCATCATTTTCTGCTCTGTCTAGTAGAATATTAATCTGTTCTAAAGTTTCTGCATCAAGAGCATTGCGTCTTTCTGGTCTATTTATAGTGAGTATAGCTATGTTGCCACTAACTGAATAAAGAATTTTATTAGAATTTTTCATCAAGTAATCATAACCCGTCTTAATGATAAAAGCGATGTTAACTCATACAAAGTTTAGTTTTTGCCTGTAAGGCTACTTAAATTCTTATTCTGACTGCCATAGGAGGTGTAAGTTACATACAATGATGATAGTATGATTAACGCAGCGCCCAAAGTGAACCATAAGCTAATTGTCTCTCCAAAGAAAATAAATCCTATACCGGATGCCCAAACTATTTGGACATAGGAGATAGGTTGAGTAATTGTAATAGGAGCCAGCTTTAAGGCAATTGTCATTGTGAAATGTCCGGCAGTTGCAAACAAAGCCACAACACCCAAAAATAATACTTCTTGAAGGCTTGGAGTTACCCAAAAAGCTATTGCAAATGGAGCTAATGTAAGGGTCACGACGAAATTCAGTGCGACAAGAATTTCTAAAGTGCTCTCTGTTTCTGATAATTTTTTTGCCAATATATATGATGCAGCAAAAAACAGTGTAGCAATTATCATCGACAATTGACCTGTCGCTATACCACCAGTTGTAGGTCTTATAATTATAATCATGCCTATCATACAAATAGCTAATGCACCAATAATACTAATAGAAAAGGTTTCCTTTAAAAAAATAAATGCAGCTATTGAAACAAAAATTGGAGTTATATAGCCTATTGCCGTAACCTCAGAGACTGGGATTCGTGCCATCGCAAAAAACCAAAGAATAACTCCAAAACCGTGAGCTAAACCTCTAGACCAATAAACCCGTCTATTCCTTCTATTTCGTTCTAAAATGAACATTCTTACTATTAATGGGATAAAGAATATTGTACTAATTATGTATCGAATAAATGCAGCTACAGGTGCGGGAATATCACTGCCGATATATCTTACTATGCCTGTAACAATTGCAAACAGCAGTGTAGTAACCACCATCCAAAAAATTGCCTGTAAATTTTTCATTTATTTTCTTTCTGCTTTGTTGTTATTCTCTTTTACACAAATGGTCAAAGATTAATATTAGGGGTAAAAATGTGTGGAAGGTTTGTACTTTCAAATTTTACTGATGTTAAAGACTTTCATAATATTTTAATTGAACCGTCTTATAATATTGCTCCCTCACACTCTACATTAATTTTTAATCAGGAGATGAGGCCAGATTTTTTAGAGTGGGGCTATTCTCCCATTTGGGCAAAAAAGCCCATGAATTTAATAAATGCCAAATATGAAAGCTTGGATATTAAACCCAGTTTTAAGGATTATGAAACCTGCGTCTTTATTGCCGATGGCTGGTTTGAATGGCAAAAAAACTCTAGGGGCGAAAAGCATCCAATATTTATTCATGCTGATAATGAAATTTTTTATTTTGCTGGTATTAAAAATGCTTCTGGAGCAGCTATAGTCACGATTAACGCTCATCCAAGCTTGACTAATATTCACCACAGACAACCGATGTTTTTAGACCGGCTGGAAACATCTTTTTGGCTAAAAGATAAACAAAAAGTTTCCTCATCTAGTTTATTGGAAAGAATAAAATCTCACCCAGTCAGTAAATATGTTAACTCGCCGATAAATAATGACCAAAGATGCATTTTGGAAACCGATTTAGAGTAATCAAAATCATTTTCATAATATTTTTCTCAAGATTTCCGTAAATCGCTCAAAGTCGTTAGTATTGTTCCATAAGTGAGGTGTAATTCTTAAATTGCCACCTCTCTCAGAGACAAATATTTTGTTTTCTGCCAAAGTTTCTAGAATGTTTTTTGGAGTTTTATAAGGAAGTTTTGCACCTATAAAATGAGGCCCTCTATTTTCAGGTCTTGGAATTTGCAACCCCAAATCGCTAAGCTTTTTACAGAGATTAAGGTTAGAGTTATAGAGAGTGTTCTGAATGTTGGGTATACCCCATTTCTGTATTTGACGGAGTGCCTCTAGCACACCGGGAATAAGAGAAAAATTTGATCTTTGCCCCATATCATACCTGATTGCTCCAGGTTCATAATAATCCTGGTAATCGACGAGATTTGCAAAATCCTTACTGTTTTTTCTTGTTATCCAACCTTCTTCAAGTGGCTCCCCATTATGGAATTTAGGGGAAACATAAAGAAATCCAGTTGAGTAGGGGCCAAGCATCCATTTATAATTTGCTACAATTGCAAAAGCAGGATCTATTTTACTAAGGTCTATATCAAAAGCGCCTGCTGATTGGGTAAGGTCAACAACGAGCTCAGTGTTACATTCCAAGCATTTTGCTTTCACTTTTTCTAAATCTATTAATGATCCATTTGTCCATAATACATTAGCAGTTGCGCAAACGCTAAACCGTTCATCTAAAGCGTCGATTATATGATCTGTGGCTGCTTCACCATCAGGGACATTTACAGTTTTGATCTCAGCACCTTTTTGCTTGGCTATACGCCGCCACGGATAGACATTAGATGGAAACTGATCAGATAGAACAAGTATTTTTGATCCCGCTGAAATCTGTAAATTTTTTGCGGCAGTCTGAACCCCATAAGAAGCAGAGGGAATAATAGCTATATTGGTTCCAACTGTATGCATAAGGTTCGAAAATAAATTTCGAGCCTCTTCTATATCATCAAAAAAATTGCTTATCTTGAGTTTCCATGGATTGGCTTTTAAACGACTTCCGCTATCTATGGCAGTGACAACGCTGTTCAAAAGGGGGGACATGTATGCAGTGTTTAAATATGCGACGTCTTCAGGAATATCAAAAAGATGTCTTTGGCAAGGGATCATGTGTTCTTGTTTAAACTAGGATATTGCTGCAATGCCCTCAGCCGCTTTTTTAAATGCGCTATCGGTTTTCTGAAGATCTTCTTCGGTAAGCGCAAGGTGTGTATAAAGTTTGGCATCGGCTTTTAGTATTCCGAGTTCTCTAACTATTTGATTGAAAGTTTTTGAATATTCAGCCTTATTTTTCTTTGTATCACGGTAATTAATAACAGGTGTTTCAGAAAAAATTATATCGAAAAGTGTTGGATCACCAACAATTTGAAACTCTATATTGTTATTCTTAAGATGTTTTGTAACGCTATCGATTAAAAACTGTCCGTTTTCTCTTATCCTATTATAAGCACCATCTCTTCTAAGTATCTCCATCGTTTTTAAACCAGCTACTGCTGCCAATGGGTTTCCACTAAGGGTACCAATTTGGAAAGTAAACTTTTCTTCGCCAACAATATTTTTATCAAAATGATTCATAATTTCTTTTTCACCGGCTATAGCCGCCAGAGGCAAGCCACCTCCAATGATCTTCCCAAGCGTGCATAAATCTGGCACTACGCCGTACAGTTCTTGTGCACCTCCGTAGGCCAACCTAAAACCAGTTACTATTTCGTCAAAAATCAAAAGCGCACCAATTCTTTTTGTTTCAGCCCTTAGATGCTCTAAAAATCCTCTTATAGGCGGAATTATTCTTTGAAGTGGTTCTACAATTACCCCAGCAATTTGATCTATATACTCATTCATTATTTCCGAAGCGACTTGAGGATCGTTGAATGGTGCTACTAAGATATCATCTCTAACGGCTTCAGGTATTCCCGCTGAATCCGGCACTGCTAATGGAAAATTTACCATTTTGTTAGGTGCAAGACTCATCAGTGAGTCTCCACTCATCCCATGATACCCTCCCTCAAACTTGAGGATTTTATTTCTACCTGTATGTGCTCTTGCCAATCGCATCGCATACATATCAGCTTCACCACCAGAGCTTACAAACCTAATCTGATCGGCACATTTCACTGCGTTACAAATTTCTTCAGCTAACTCAACTCCCTTTGAATTATTGGTGAAAAAAGTAAGACCTTCACAGAGTTGTGCTCGTATAGCATCTAATACTTCTTCATTTCCATGGCCTAGTATCATTGGCCCCGAACCAATTAAAAAATCTATATATTCTTTGTTATCTTCGTCCCACACTCGTGAACCTAAACCTCTTTTTAGACTGATATTAGGGTCGAAATTACCGAAACCAGCGCCTGGAAGTACCTTCTGTGCCCGAGTTTGCCACTCTTTTAGAGAAATATTCTTATTCATTATGTTCTTCTATATAAGAAAAGGCGGAGGAATTTCCGCCTTTTCAAATTTTAATTTATTCAAGTAACACTAATTGAGCGCTGCGTTTGTTATTTCGTTAGTCCAAGCGCCTGATGGCTTCTTTGTTATTACAGGGTCAGAATCACCGGACATTAGCACCTTTACTGTTCTTTCGTAATCTGCAGGATCAAGTGACCCATTAGATCCAGCTGTAAGTTTTGCAATTTCGCCCATCATTCTAACTTGATGCTTCTCGGTTTGCACACCCGCATCATCGTTATCTAGAATAATCATCGCGGCTTCTTTTGGATTTGCTTCTGCATACTTCCAACCTTTCATGGATGCTCGAACAAATCTTACCATTTTATCTTTGAATGCAGCGTCGCTTAGGTTTTTCTCGTGAACATATAACCCATCTTCAAGAGTTGCAGCACCTTCCGACTGGTATTTGAAAACTGTTAGCTGTTCAGGAGAGTAGCCAGCATCTCTAACAACCCAATACTCATTATAGGACATAGTAGATACGCATGCAGCTTGGCCCTCTGTTAAAGGCTCAACACCCCAACCTTGTCTTAATACAGTCACTCCATTTGCACTACCGTCGGTTTTTAAGCCTAGTCGGCTCATCCAACTCAGGAATGGATATTCGTTTCCATAGAACCAAACTCCCAACGTTTTCCCCTTAAGATCAGCGGTAGAATTAACTCCCATATCTTTTCTGCAAGTAAGCATCATACCAGAGCTTTTAAATGGTTGTGCTATGTTTACCAGCGGAAGACCTTTTTCTCTAGCTGCTAGAGCAGAAGGCATCCAGTCAACCATAACATCGGCCCCACCACCCGCTAAAACTTGTGCTGGAGCAATATCTGGCCCGCCTGGTTTAATAGTTACATCTAGGCCTTCAGCGTCGTAAAAGCCTTTATCTTTTGCTACATAATATCCAGCAAATTGAGCTTGAGTAACCCATTTTAACTGAATTGTGACCTTGTCAGCAGAAAAAACAGCTGATGCACTTAATATAAAAGCACAGGTCAATACAGATAGAATCTTCTTCATTTTTTTCCCTCTTAGTAATCGTTTCTTTAATTGTTAATCAAATTCAATTGATACGCAATGTTATTTTTGTTGACTAGGATGCCAAAAAGTAGTGCGTTTTTCAATTAACGCAATTAAGCCATAAAAAAGGCAGCCAGCAATTGCTGCAACAAAGATTTCCGCCCATACCATGTCCAATGCAAATCGACCAACCTCTGACGATATTCGAAATCCCATCCCCTTAATAGGAGATCCAAAAAACTCAGCAACAATCGCCCCGATTAGTGCAAGGGTTGAGCATATTTTTAATCCATTAAAAATAAAGGGCAATGCAGATGGCAAACGAAGTTTAATTAGTGTTTGAGTGTAGGACGCGCTGTATGTTCTCATAAGGTCTTGTCGGCTAGGATCTATAAGTTCTAATCCTTGCACGCTATTTACAAGCATTGGAAAATAAACCATAACTACAACAATAGCGCACTTTGATTGCCAATCGAACCCAAACCACATTACAAAAATTGGGGCCATTCCCACAATTGGTAGCGCCGAAATAAAATTACCTAAAGGTAATAGACCTCGTTTAAGAAAATTAAACTTATCAATCGCAATAGCTGTAAGAAAAGCTGCGCCACAACCCAATATGTAACCAGACAGAGCACCTTTTACCAAGGTCTGTACAAAATCAATCCACAGAATGTCTAAAGAACGAGAAAACTTTAAAGCTATTGCCGATGGAGCAGGTAACAAAATAGGATTTATTTGTAATCCGATGACAGCTAACTCCCACATTAATAGAATAACAATCCCGAATAAAGTTGGGACTATAAATCTAGGCAAATTAGCGTCCTTGTGGTTGGATATTTTCATATTAATCCACCATCCCCCAAGCCAAATAATTAAAAAAAGAATTAGATAAGTATTCATCTAATTATAGCCATTCTCTTAAGCGTGATTTTTTGTAAGAAATCTATTGTAAAAACTAAAAATGCAGCAAGAAAAGCAGCAGCAAACAAAGCGCTCCAAATCATAATTGTCTGACCATAATAAGTGCCTGCTAGCATTCTCGCACCCAAACCGGCAATAGCACCCGAAGGAAGTTCTCCAACTATGGCTCCAACCAGCGAAGCAGCAACTCCGACCTTTAATGAAGCAAAAAGAAAGGGTAAGGAAGAAGGAAACCTCAAATACCATAGGATTTCCCTTGAGGATGCAGACCATGTCCTCATTTGATCTAGCTGAATCTGGTCTGGTGATCTCAAACCTTTTACCATTCCTACAACAACTGGAAAAAAAGAGAGATACATAGAAATAATTGCTTTTGGTAACAAACCTGTTACCCCAACCGAATTCATCACAACTATTATCATTGGTGCTATAGCAAGAATGGGTATAGTTTGACTTGCAATTACCCATGGCATAACACTAAGGTCCATTGCCCTATTATGTACAATGCCTAAAGCTAGTAAAATTCCAAGGAGTGTTCCCAAGAAAAATCCAGCCAAGGTTGCCTGCAAAGTAATCCATCCATGGTAAACAAGAGAACGCTTTGAACTGATTTTTTTAAAAAAAGTTGTATTTACCATTTCAGTAATTATCTGATGTGGGGTAGGGAGCTTTGGTTTTTTTAAACTCCAGCACTTTAGTATATGCTCACTTGCTGTAAGGTTTTTAAATTGTCTTGAAACCTTATCAGAGTTCATTGGAACCGCGACAAGATACCAAAATAATCCGATTAAGATTACAATTGTAGAAACGGGAATAAATTTATTTGCAAGATAAGATGTTTTCACTTCTATCAATCCTTCTAAAAAACATCTTCGGTTTGACCAGCCTTTAAGCCTTCTCTCACTCTTTGTGCAATTTTTATAAACTCCCTACTATCTCTTATATTTAAATCACGTTTTTTTGGTAGTGGACTTTCTATTATGTCAGTAATTCTTCCTGGTCTCGGAGACATAACAACAATTTTTGTTGATAAGAAAACTGCTTCCGGAATTGAATGCGTGACAAAACATATAGTTTTTCTTGTTCTAGCCCATAAATTTAAAAGTTCTCCGTTCAATCTATCTCTAACAATTTCGTCCAGAGCTCCGAAAGGTTCATCCATTAATAGGATGTTGGCGTCAAATGCCAAAGCTCTTGCAATGGACGCCCGTTGTTGCATTCCTCCAGACAGCTGCCAAGGGAACTTTTTTTCAAACCCGTTTAATTCTACTAAGTCTATTACTTTTCGTGTTCGGTCTTCTTTCTCACTGGTGGAGTATCCCATGATTTCCAAGGGTAGTTTAATGTTTCCACTCACCGTTCTCCACGGATATAAGCCTGCTGCCTGAAACACATACCCATATTGTCTAGCTTTTCTAGCTTCATCAGGTGTCATATTATTTACCGTCACCCTGCCTTCCGTAGGGGTCTCAAGTGCTGCAATTACTCTTAGAAGAGTTGTTTTCCCACATCCGGATGGTCCAATAAAGGATACAAAATCTCCCTCATTGACTTCCATAGATACATTCTTCAAAGCATTTACAGGACCGTCATTTGTTTCAAAAGTTAGGTTAACATCAGATACGCTTATCATAAGTTTTCCTTCGTGTAGATTTTATACTCCAGCTGGTATATTTAAAGGATCACGTTCTATTTTTCTTGGTGTGTTTAGAGCTTTCCACTTTGATACAGCACTATGCAATGCTGGGAAAGCAGGTCTTGGGACAAATCTACCCCTTCCTGGTTGTGGACTAGAGTTCTTGCCCCATGCCCATATTACATCTCCCCTAGACAATGTGTATCGTGGTTGTGCTGTGACTTTGAAGCCTTCGAAAACATTGTAGTCTAAAATTGATTTGTGGGTACTTGTCGAAATTGTTTTAGAAATCTTTGGGTCCCAAACAACAATATCTGCATCTGCGCCTTCTAAAATTGCTCCTTTTTTTGGATAAATGTTTAGAATTTTAGCAATATTACTTGAAGTAATTGCGACAAACTCCTGTCGAGTTAAACGCCCCGTTTCCACGCCTTCAGTCCAAAGAACGGATAACCTTTCCTCAAGCCCGTTGCTACCATTTGGAATCTTAGTGAAGTCATTTACTCCCATTCTTTTTTGTTCCGTCGAAAACGCGGCATGGTCTGTAGCGACAACCTGTAGGGATCCAGACTGAAGACCAGCCCATAATCCGTCCTGATGCGATTTGTCTCTAAAGGGAGGCGACATGACCCGTCTTGCGGCATGTTCCCAATCTTTATTAAAGTATTCGCTCTCATCTAGCGTTAGAAATTGAATTAGGGGTTCACCAAAAACTCTCATACCTTTTTGCCTAGCTCTCCGAATAGCCTCATGAGCCTGCTCACAAGATACATGAACAACATAAAGCGGTACTCCTGCGGCATCGGCTATCATTATCGCTCTATTAGCTGCCTCACCTTCTACCTCCGGAGGTCTTGAGTAAGCGTGCCCCTCAGGACCAGTTACTCCTTCTCGAAGGTATTTTTGTTGAAGCTCTGCAACAATGTCACCATTTTCGGCGTGAACCATGGGAAGAGCTCCGATAGCTGCACATCTTTTAAAGGAAGCAAACATTTCATCATCTTCAATCATTAGGGCTCCTTTATAAGCCATAAAATGTTTGAATGAATTTACTCCCATCTCAACTACCTTTGGCATATCATCAAAAATCTGTTCAGACCAACCTGTAACCGCCATATGATAACCGATGTCAGAACAAATTTGAGGATCTGACTTTCTATGCCACTCCTTAACTGCGTTTACCAAACTTCCATCCTCACCTGGAAGACAGAAGTCAACTAACATCGTTGTTCCGCCAACTGCAGCTGCCCAGGTACCTGTTTCGAAAGTCTCAGCAGCGGTAGTCCCCATAAATGGCATCTCAAGGTGCGTATGTGGGTCTATTCCGCCGGGGATCACATATGCGCCTTCGGCGTCAATGGTCTCATCCCCTTTTAGATCTTCCCCAATCTGCTTGATCTTTTCATTTTCTATTAATATATCGGCTTTCCACTCTCTGTCCGCTGTTACAATGGTTCCACCTTTTATTACTTTAGTCATTTTACCCTCCCAATTAAACTATTTCTGCGGCTTCCAATACTGCATGCAATAAAACATCTGCACCTGCTGAAGCCCACTTTTCAGATATCTCTTCTGCTTCATTGTGGCTCAAACCGTCAACGCACGGGCACATTATCATAGCCGTTGGTGCTACTTTATTAATCCAACATGCGTCATGTCCTGCTCCCGATATAATATTTTTATGTGAATACCCTAGTCTTTCAGCGGCTCTTCTAACTTTGTCAACACATCCTTCATCGAAAGTCACGGGGTCAAAATGTCCAACCTTTTCAAATTCCACAGTCAATTCCAAATCAGAAGCAATTTTTTTTGCTCCTTCATATAAGCGTTTTTCCATATCATCCTGAACGCCAAACGACGGAGATCTAAAATCTATAGTAAATACCACTTTCCCAGGTATTATGTTTCTACTATTAGGAAACACATCGCATTGACCTATTCCACCAACTGCGGATGGCTGGTGACTCATTGCGATCTCTTGAACTAGCTCTGTAATTCTGGCCATACCTAGGCCGGCATTTTTACGCATCGGCATGGGGGTTGATCCCGTATGACTTTCCCGACCATTAAGAGTTACTTGTATCCAATTTAGCCCTTGTCCATGGGTCACAACGCCAATATCTGTATTTTCAGCCTCTAATATTGGTCCTTGCTCTATATGGAGTTCAAAAAAAGCATGCATTTTTCGTGACCCTACCTCTTCGTCACCAATCCATCCGATGCGCTTGATTTCTTCTCCAAATGTTTTCCCTGCTGCATCCTTTCTATCATAAGCCCATTGCAGTTCGTGTACTCCTGCAAAAACTCCTGATGCCATCATTGGAGGAGCAAATCGAGTTCCTTCTTCATTTGTAAAATTAACCACGACGATTGGATGCTTTGTTCTTATATCAAGTTCATTAAGTGTTCTTATTATTTCTAAACCTCCCAGAACTCCTAAAACTCCATCATACTTACCCCCGGTTGGCTGGGTATCAAGATGGCTTCCAACATAAACAGGTAAAGCATTTGGGTCTGTTCCTTCACGTCTAGCAAACATTGTTCCCATTTTGTCAACACCCATTTCCAAATTTTCCTTATCACACCACTTTTGGAACAACTCTCGTCCTTCTGCGTCTTCGTCCGTGAGTGTTTGTCTGTTGTTGCCACCTGCGACACCAGGGCCTATTTTTGCCATCTCCATTAAAGAGTCCCAAAGACGAGAAGAGTTTATTTTTAAATTAGCTGCTGGTGTTGACATTTGATCCTCTTAAGAAATTTCATATCTTCGTTTTTGCATTATCACTAATTAGCACTAATAATGCAAAGGCAATTATCAAGCCTCCCAAAATAATGTTTTTATTTGGAAAGCTAGAGTTAATAATTATTTCGCCTAAGGCCACCCAAAAAGGAACAGCATAGGTGTATGCCATTACTTTTGAAGCGCTTATTCTTTTCGCTGCAAACTGGATCAAGAAAAAAGTAAAAGCTGTCGCAATAGTTGCCAAGTAAATTGTAGTTATCCAAACCAATGGAGAGAGGTTAAGCCAATTTGTTTCAACAACATCATTAGTAAAAATTAAAATAAGTAGTAGAAATCCAGCACTTAAAGTTCCTAAGGTTTGCGATGCTGCATTTTCCCCTTCGTTTAGAGCAGGGATCAAAATAGCATATAAAGCATGTCCAACACACCCCCAAAAAAAAAGTAGTTCGCCATAGCCTATTTTAAATGCTAAAAGGTTTTCTAGATTGCCTTCAAAAATCACCCAAATTGCACCCATTGCTCCAAGAAAAATTGCAAATAACGCCCTGAGAGTCACTTTTTTCTTTAAAAAATATTCAAAAAAAAGTGCAATAAAAGGGGTGAGCGTAAAAACTACAGCTAGTGATAAAGAAGATGCTGTTTTTAGTGCTTCGAACATTAATACAAAATAAATAACTATACTCAATCCGAGTATCAAAAATCGCCATGGTTTTTTGAAGTCCTCTTTCTTAAGGTTTTTTGAAATAAATAGTAATGTTCCCAGTACAATTGCTCCTATTAAAAACCTTGCAGCTGTTATGGCTCCTGGCTCTATATCATTTGCTACTATGGCTCCTAAAATGTATGATACGGATACACAAAGGGAGAAAAGGAGCATTGCCCCGTGTCCCCAAACCTCTGATGTCTCCATTGATATTTTTTTTATCAAGAGCTGATTAACCTAAGAAATTTTCTGAACTATATTTGTAATACAGTTTTTTACAGTTAAGAAATGAAGAAAAATCTGTTTTTCAATAACTGAGGCACTTATGAAAAAGCCGGTATAACATTTTCGCCGTATTCTGCGATAATTCTCTCTTCGTCTCCGCTATCCAGATAAATATTAAATTGGGTTACTCCGAGATCTTTTAATGTTTTAAGCTTTTTTACGTGTTGATCAGCGGTTCCTAAAACACAAAATTCTTCAACTATTTCATCTGTGATAAATTCTAAATAAGGATTATCGCTCTGGCCATGTTTAGAGTAATCATAGCCGCGGCGATCTTTGATATAGTCTGTAAGGCTGTTAGGAATGTCTTTATTATCTTCACCATACTTCTCAACTATGTCAGCTACGTGATTTCCAACCATTGCAGGAAACCATTTTACTTTCTCAATACTTTCTGCTCTGTCTCCAAAGTAAGAAGGTGCAGCCACCATTACCTTGTAGTCTGACATATCACGTCCATGTTCTTCTCCTGCTTTCACTGCTTGATCTCTTAGCCATTTGCAAACGGTTGGAGAAGCAATTTGAAGCACTAAACCATCTCCAACTTTTCCTGCAGATGTAAGAGCCTTTGGCCCATATGCAGCTACCCAGACTGGCAAATCATATCCTTCTGCCCATGGAAATTGAATTGGGTTAGGAACATCACCATACTGGACTTCTTCCCCCTTAACCATTGCCTTTACTTTTAAAATAAATTCCTCCATTCGTGCAAGGTTCGCAGGCTTCTTTCCCATTACGCGAACAGCGCTGTCTCCTCTTCCAACACCGATATCAAATCGACCGTTCGATTGTAGAGCTAGTGAGCCAAACATTGATGCTGCTAAAGACCAGTCTCTAGTGTTGGGATTGGTTACACATGGTCCAAACCGCATTTTTTGTGTGTGTTCCATACACATAGCCATTTGAGCAAAGCTTTCTCTCCATAGGATGTGGCTATCGTAGAACCAGCAATATGTGAATCCAGCGCTTTCAGCCAATCTAACCAGCGCTTTTGCTCGATCTGGTTGAACAAACCCTTTAAAACAAATTGCAAATTCCATATCTTCCTCCTTTTTTATTCCTCCGGTGGCCAAATTTTTATTCCAGCATGTGAAAAAGGCACCGCTTTAGACATATTTATTCTTATCAATATAGGCGTTATAGCCTCTAAACATCTCGCTGATGTTGCATCACCAGCATTGTAAGCCTCGACTTCTAAGTTTTTTAACAACTTTATAGTATCTAACCTAGCATCCAAATTGTTTCCGCATACCAAGATATCACAATTAATTTTTTTCTCTAGGTGATTAAGTGTATTCGCGGAAACATTATGGAGGGCGCCAACTACTGGTATGTCAGGCCCTAATATGGCTTGGGCTGCTTCTGTAGCTGAGCCTTCAGGGGGCATAGCTACTTTTCTTGGGTTTCCGTCTTCCAATGGCACTACTATATCAACAAGTACCTTATCCGCTAGCTTCCCTTTGATTTCAGAAAGTGTATTATTGTGACCACTCCAAGGTACTGAAAATATTACAAACTTGTCCGTGAATGCTATTGCTTCGCTATTCGAAAGCCCAGTTATTGATCCTACGAGGTTTTGGTTTTTTGATATTAAATTATCTGCAACTTCGATAGCTCTGGATTCATTACGTGATCCCAAAGCAACTTCAAAACCTGCCTTAGCAAATCTAAGGGCAAGGCCTTTACCTTGGGGCCCAGTTCCTCCAATAATTGATAATTTCATCTAAACATATCCTCATTTTGTTTCCGTAGAATGTCGTTTGCAGAGCCATATTTGCCGCTCCAGCTAAGCCCTCTCAATAAAATTGCAGGACATTTCCCTGCTTTGCTCATAAGCAACCCCGAAGCTGCTGCTATTTCATCACAAAAAGCTGGTTCTGTCACGTATAATTGATTTCCCCAAGCGTCTGTAGTTCCCTGCTCTTTTTTTGTTGCTGGTATTCCTGCGACACCAATAGCGACATTGACCTGTCCAATCCTCCATGGCCTTCCAAAGGTATCACTCATAACTATCCCCAAATTCTCTAAATCAAAGTAATTTTTTAGTTGATCTCTTAAAACTTGCACACTACGGTCAGGGTTTTTTGGAACGGTCACTACAGTTTCCTGACCCTCTATATTAGACTGGTCAACCCCTGCATTAGCGCAGATAAATCCAAGTTTATGCTGACAAATGAGAGTTCCTTCATTTTGTTCCTCTCTTTTAAAAGAGCGAATAATATTACTACTTTCTTGTAATACGACTTCGACTTTTCTTGGGTCCTTGTTAAGGCTTTTCCCGAGTTCGATTGCTTTTCTGGAGGGAGAAATTTCTTTTAAATTAATTATACATCCCTCAGCTTTTGAAAATATTTTATGTGCTATACAAATAACGTCAAATTCTTTCAGACATATAGATGATTTGTTGAGAGCAGAAATCAGGATGTCTCTAATGTTATCACCGTTATCAATGTCAGGAATATGCGGAATTATATTTAAATTTAACGTTGAATTTGACATTTTCTTCAATGGTTACCTTAATCTGCGATAATGCTAGTTATAGATCACGATCTGTAATCAACTTTTTTAAAAAGTTCTAAAGTCTTTTAAAAGATCAATCAATAGGTTGGTTGACTATGAAGTTAGCCAACCGTCTCTTGTCTGCAAGAGAGGTCATCAGAGTGTTCGTAAATATAGGTTTTTGATTTAGTAAAATAAATTGTTTCTTTAAGCCTATATCGGACCTATCGAGAATAAATGATTTGCAAATATCTTTATAGAACTGCATACAAGAAAAAGAATTTGGCTTGAAACCTAATTGTTTAAGCATTTTTGATGCAGGACCTTTTAAAGCCTTTCCTTGAATCAACGGACTTATTGCTATCACCTTTTTATTATTTTTTTGAATTATGGATTTAAACCCAGGTATTTCAATTATAGGTTTTATACTTACTAAAGGATTTGACGGAGCAATAATTATAAGTTCAGCATTAAAAAGTGCTTTTTTTGCCTCTTTGGTGATTTTGGCTGATTTAATTCCTGTGTATTTTAGTTTTATAATTTTCGGTGAACAGCGTTTTTTGACAAAATATTCCTGAAATGATATCCAACCCGACTTGGTTTGCACCTCTGTTCTAATCTTATCGTCAGTTGGTAAGATTATATCTGCCGTTACACCCAATTTTTTAGCGATCTCATTGGCAATAATTGTCGGACGATGATCTTTTAATAGTCTGTGCTGTCTATATATATGAAGACCAAAGTCGAGATCACCTAAAGACATCCAGGTTTCTTCCCCTAATTTATTTAACATTGAGAGCGTGTTGTAATTGTCATTTTTTACTCCCCATCCTTGCTTTCGGTTCACCATTCCTGAAAGTGTATATGTTAAGGTATCTATATCTGGAGAAACCCTCAGCCCATGGAACTCATCATCATCTGCAATATTGCCAATGATAGCAAGATTTATATCTTTTATGGAATTAAGTCCCTCTGCTAATTTTGCACCACCTACACCACCTGCTATAAGAACAATGTTTTTGATAGATCTTTTCATTTTCGTTAAAGTTAGTTGCCTTTTTATTTTTGCTTCTGAAAGTGGGTACAATTAACTCAGCAAAAGTTAAATGTAAACATTTGATAGAGTTTTTAAATTCTGGCTTGAAAAAAAGAATATAACGCTAATTATAAGGGAGAGATTAATTTGCACCTACACATAAATGGCAAAAAAATTAATATATATATGCTGCGTTACAATTTGCTTTACACTTTCGATCACATCACTTTCTCTTTCATCAAAAGAGAAAAACAGAATAGAGCTACTCCTTGATAACTTAGCGTCTTCGCCAAGCCCTTCTAACTCAGGGCTTATAAGACGAGAAGTTTGGAGTTTGTGGTTAGAAGGGTATATCGATAAGACAAACAAGAGCAAGATAGCTGAAGCATTAGACTTATTCAATGCTGGAAAACTAGAACAAGCAAAGATAGCGTTCAGCAAAATAATTGAATTAGATCCAGATTATGTCGAAGGATGGAATAAAAGGGCGACAGTAAAATTTTTATTGGGTGATTTCTATGGATCACTTAAAGATATTGAGGAGGTGCTTAAAAGACAGCCTCGTCATTTCGGAGCAATATCTGGTTCTGGCCTTATTCATATTCACAATAGTAATTTTCGTGAAGCATATAAGTCCTACAAGAGGCTGACTGAGATCGATCCCCATAATGAGGATGGTAAAAGGTTTTTGCCTATGCTAGAAAACAAATTATATGGAAAGAGCTTATAAAAATTCAACCAATAACGGCATATCTCTGCCTTCTAGCTGCAATAGTCTTTGAGGTAAGTGGTACACTTTTGTTACCCGCGTCTCAAAATTTTACGAACGCAAAAGCTACTATATCTCTAGTGTTACTCTACGCTGTTTCCTTCTACTTTTTGTCAATCGTTGTGAACTTCATTCCTATTGCGATAATGTATGCTACTTGGAGTGGATTAGGAATTTTTACTTTGGCCTTAATATCTTATTTTGCTTTCAATCAATCTCTCAATTTTTGGTCTGTGATTGGATTAGTTCTAATAATTATTGGTGTTGTTCTCGTCAATATAAATATAACATTACCCAAATAGATTACTAAAAACTATGTCTTCATTCCATGCGTATCGAAAAGGAACCCAGTATGAAGACAGGAAGCCACCAATTTATTCTTTTCCTTAAAAATCTTACCCTCTACCGAAACAATATTTTTGCCTATTTTCAAGATGGATGCCTTTATTGTTGCAGGCTCTAAAGACAATGGCCGATGGAATGATGTGTGGAAGTCCGTTGTGTTGGGAAATCTCTTGCCATTAGTAGAAAACAAAACACATAGTGCAGTGCAATCATCTAGTACGCTAGTGATCATTCCACCCTGAACATTTCCTTGAGGGTTTAAACAATCAGGAGGAAAGCACACCTCAAAAACAAATTCGCCATCCGTTTCCACCAAAAAATTTATTGAGAAAAATTTCCCAACACCTTTGCTTTGGTAGACCTTCATAACTGCGTCAATCAGAGCTTTCTCAATAGACATCTCGACTTATCCAATGGGCTATGCTGTTTTCTTAAACTGTTATTTCTGATCTTTAAGTCAATTGTAAATTTTATAGTTTGAGAAGATTACAAATTATCTTACATTAATAATCAGAGTTTAACAACTGAAAGGAGGTGGTCCAATGTCTAGTGATTATTCGATGATGGTGGTAGACATAGATACCCTCTCGACAAAAATTTTCGAGGGGCAAAAAGGGGTCTGACACTAAATCGTCAGTCACCGAAGGAGGCTGTTAAGCCTCCTTCGCTTTTTTATAATTATGGTAAATTTTAAAACACAAGTAACAATTATAGGTGGTGGTCCATCGGGCCTATTATTATCCCAGTTGCTTATGAATGAGGGTATAGACACCATTATTTTGGAAAAACACACTCAAAGCCACGTATTATCAAGAATAAGAGCTGGTGTTTTGGAGAGTGGGACCGTAGAAATATTGAAGCAAGCTGGTGTAGGTGAAAGAATAGATATTGATGGTTTTGTTCATGAAGGTACTTATCTTTCATCAGAAAATAAAGGTTTCAGAGTTTCTTTTTCAGAGACCGTTGGTAAGAGTGTTACAATTTTTGGACAAACTGAAGTAACAAAAGATTTATACCAAAAGCAGGAGGAGAGAGAAGCTAATATTTTTTTCCAGGTAAAAAACGTAAATATAATCGACCCAAAATGTTCAAAGACGGAGGTAATATTTGAAGATGAAATTGGAAAAGAAATTAAAATTGTATCTGATTTTGTTGTAGGCTGTGATGGCTTTCATGGCGTTAGCAGGCAGCGAATCCCTCTAAACCAAAGAAAAGAGTATGAAAGAATATATCCATTCGGCTGGTTAGGTATTTTGTCTGAAACTCCTCCTGTCAGTGATGAGTTGATTTATGCCAACACTAGTGATGGCTTTGCCTTATGCTCCATGAGGAATAATAATCTTTCAAGATACTATCTTCAGTGTGATGTAAATACTAAAGCAGAGGACTATTCGGACGATTATTTTTGGAAGGAATTAATTAAACGACTACCCGAGAATTCAAAGGATAATTTAAGGACTGGTCCTTCAATTGAGAAATCTATTGCTCCGCTGAGGAGTTTCGTGGTCGAGCCGCTTCAATACGGCAATCTTTTTCTTGTTGGAGACGCTGCTCACATTGTGCCTCCAACCGGAGCTAAGGGCTTGAACCTAGCGGTGTCAGACGTGCACTATTTATCAGAGGGCCTTATAGCCTTTTATAGAGGAGAGGGAGATAAGAAATTATTTAACTACTCTAAAACGGCTTTGAATAGAATATGGAAAGCGGTGAGGTTTAGTTGGTGGATGACTACTTTGATGCATGAGTTTCCTGAGACTAAAGAATTCGACAGGAAAATAAAAATAAGTGAATTAGAATATCTGTCTCATTCAAATATTGCACAAGCGCATTTTGCCGAAAACTATGTAGGCATACCATTATGAAAAATTTCATAGAAAGAGCTTTGAGGGTAATCGAAGAAGAAATAATTCCAGAAACAAAAAAAGGTGTTGCGAAAGGTAATAAAGTTTTTGGAGGCGCTATTCTAGCTAAAAGTGATTATACAACCATGACTATTGGGGTTAATCAAGAAACTGAAAACCCGCTCTTTCATGGTGAGATATCTACGTTAAACAAATTTTTTGCCGAAAACAAAAATAAGTCCACAGGTGATCTAATATTTTTGTCAACACACGAGCCTTGCCCAATGTGTTTATCAGCTATTACTTGGGCCGGGTTTAATACTATTTACTATTTTTTTAATTACCAAGATACAAAAAAGGCTTTCAATATAGCTCATGATTTAGACATTCTGTCGGAAGTATTTGGAAGGTCGGATGGAGCATATAGTAAAGAAAATTATTTTTGGAAATGTTATGCAATAAAAGAGCTGATCAATACGCTAGAACCAGCAAGTAGAGATAATTTATTGAAAATATCAGAGCGTATATCGTCAACATATGAGAGTTTATCTGAAGAGTACCAAAATAAGAAAAATGACAATAGTATTCCGCTCAGCTAGATATAATTATAGATTGGTCTATTTATTTAAATGTCACAATAATTAGCGCTTAAAAAGTTTTCAAGGAGTATGAAATATGTTTGATGAAAAAGAGTACTTTGACCCAAGAAAATCACAAAGAAATGTAATAGGTACAACACTCGAACCCTGTTCTAGTGACCCATTAACTGGGTTCTTGAGAGACGGTTGTTGTAGCTGGGATCCTAGAGACATAGGGAGTCATACTGTTTGTGCAATAATGACAACAGAGTTCCTTGAGTTTTCAAAAGAAAGAGGAAATGACTTATCTACGCCTAGACCAGAATATCAATTTGAAGGTTTGAAGGATGGAGATCGTTGGTGTCTTTGTGCAGCAAGGTGGGAAGAAGCTAGAGTGGCAGGTAAAGCACCTAAAGTTGTTCTTGAAGCAACGAATATCAAATGCCTAGATATTTGCGATTTGGAACACTTAAAAAAACATACTAGAGGAAATTAGATGTCTGAAAATACCAATAATACACAAGATTTTAGGGTCTTCTCGTTATCTATAGAGTTTTTAACAACACTTTATGGGTTGTTTATGGTCATTTGGGGTATTTCTATATCATTAGTTTCTGGAAGTTCTTCTGTAACGTCTATGATACCCGCCTTCATCGGGGTGCCACTTGCGTTAATTGGCTTTATATCAATGATAAAACCGACACTCAGGAAGGCTTTGATGCATATAGCAGTAGTTATAGGTATAATCGCTTTTTTAGGTGGGCTCGATTTTTTTAGAGGCATGTTTAATAATTATTATGCTGGATTATCAAAGCTTATGCTTTTGATCACAGGATTTGTTTATATATATTTTTGCGTCCAAAGCTTCATATTTGTGCGACGACAAAAAAAACTGCAGTCTAATTAAAAAATAATCTCTTTGGGTTTTTATATTTTTGGTTGACACCACCCAAATTTACTCCATGTTACAGCTTGTGGGTTACATATTGTATAGGAGGATAATATGAGACTTTTTTCATTAACGGTAACATTGTTGGCTAGTTTTTTAGTAGCTGTAGCTGCTTTCGCAGCTGACATAGAAGTAAAAATGCTAAATAAGGGCGAAGAAGGAAAAATGATATTCGAGCCTTCATTTATCAAAGCCCAAGTAGGCGACAACATAATTTTTCTACCGACGGATAAAGGGCATATGGCTGCGTCCATAAAAGGATTAATCCCCGAGGGGGCAAAAAAGTTCAAGAGTAAAATTAACAAGAAATTTAGTTACACGGTGGAAGTTGAAGGACTTTACGGAATCCGGTGCACACCTCATTATGCGAATGGAATGGTGGCTCTAATTCAAGTTGGAGACTCTGCAGATCCTACCGATTTTCTTAAAGGACAAAAAGTTCCAAAAAAATCTAAAGAGCGGCTCGAAAAATATTTGAGTCAAGTTGGTTCTTAATTAAGTATTTTGTTTAAAGGATCTCCTGAGGGAGATCCACACAAAATAAGCTGTGCTAATGAGCCAGAGTCCAAAAATCATCGCATGAAATTGATGTAACAAGAAACTGTGTTTGTGCAGTATAAGAAAAACGGCGCTTATCGACCATATTCCTACCATCATTATTGAAGAATTACGAAGCTCTTTAACTCTGAAGGGATGAATGATTTTTATCGGAATAAACGTTAAAATTAAACATAAGCATATAGCGCCGAAATTAAACCAAAGTCCGAGGTCTAAAATAAAGAGAAAGAAAACCAGTAAATTCCAAAGCGCAGAAAAGCCTTTGAAGTAATAATCCGTTGTTTTCATATTCTTATCAGAAAAAGTATAACAACTAGCGAGCAAAATAGAAATGCAGGTTAAATAAACGAGATTATATGGAACCATTGCAAACCAGTAAATCATCAATACAGGTAGTATTGAGTAGTTAAACATATCTATAACGTTGTCTAAAGTACTACCATCTACTTCTGGAAGTGCTTCTTCCACGTTGACGTATCTAGCTAGAGTACCATCGACGCCGTCGATAACTAAAGCAAAACCCATAAATAAAAAAGCAAAAGTTTGTTCACCATTTAAAATCGCTATTAAGCCTAAAAACCCAAAAATTAGTCCTGATGCAGTAAAAATGTGAGCAGCCCATGCAAATGCTTTATTTATTTTTTTTGATTTAAAAACAATATCTTTTAACTTCATGCCTTAAAAAATAAATAAAAGTGGATATATGTCAAATAATAAGAAATTTAGGATCTTTCCATTATTTCTGAAACCTGAAACCCGTCTTCCCTTAGAGCTTTAATGATAGAGGCTATATGTTCTACGCTTAACGCTTCGATAATAGCATCAATTTTTGCATTCTTAACTGGAACGTCATTAAACATTCTTTGGTGATAGATTTCAATAATGTTGCCCCCATATTTAGCGATTAAATTTGAAATTCTAGCTAACATTCCGGGCTCATCAATTATATCGATCCGTACTTTTGTCATCCTTCCATCCATCAAGAGCTTTCGGTTTAATATGCTGGCAAATAGCCTAGCATCAATGTTTCCTCCACAGATTACTGTTCCTACTTTTTTGCCAGAAAATTTTTCCTTATTTTTCATTATTGCCGCTACTCCAGCAGCGCCCGCTCCTTCAGCAACAATCCTTTCGTTTTCAAATAAAGAGCTAATTGCTTTTTCAAGCTCAAATTCGTTAATGAGCAAAATATCATCAACATGATCTTTTATTATCTCCGAAGTAATTTCCCCAGGCTTCTTGACAGCAATCCCATCGGCTAATGTGTCCCCTAAAATCGCAAGTTCTTTTTGGTGAAGCACATTATACATCGAGGGGAATTTTTCAGTTTGCACTCCATATATTTTTATGTTGGGGTTCAAAGCCTTGGCCACTATTGATATGCCTGATATCAATCCACCCCCTCCAATAGGAATGACTAATAGGTCTAAATCTTTCACATCTCCCATAAACTCTAGTCCGAGGGTGCCCTGTCCAATTACGACGTTAGAATCGTCATATGGATGAATAAGGGTCAATTTTTTATCGTTTACCAATTCGGAAACATAAGTTTGAGACTCATTTAAAGTACGTCCCCTGAGAATAACGTCTGCACCTAAACTTTTTGTTTTCATTACTTTGAATAAAGGAGCATGCTCTGGCATAACAATCGTCGCGTTCACGCGTTCTTTTTTTGCCCACCAAGCTACAGCTTGGGCATGGTTACCTGCAGACATAGCAATTACGCCCACTTTTTTTTGATCCTCTTTTAACCGTGTTATGGAAGTGTAAGCTCCTCTAACTTTGAAAGAAGATGTATACTGAAGATTTTCTAGTTTGAGAAAAACCTCTCCGTTGATTTCACTACTTAAATGCTGAGATCGAATAGTAGGTGTTCTAATTACATTACCTATCAATTCTTTACTAGCGCGCGTTATTGTGTCTATGTTGATTTTCATTTTTCTTATCACGGCGTTTTAAGCCTCTTTATTTACCATTTCAATCTGAAAATAAAGAAAAATTATTTACGAAGATCAGAATTATAATAGCGTAGACAGGGTATTCGCCACCCTTAGATTTTTAACAAACGCTATATTTTTTTATGAATTGATATATAATAAAATCTTAGGAGCGTGAATTAAATTTGAATATAAAAATAGTCGGTAAAAATATTGAACTTGGAGAATCGTTTCAAGCTTACAGTAGTGCTAGGATAGGCGAAGTTCTGAACAAATATTCATATGACGCCGTTAGCACCCAAATCACTTTAGAAAAAAGAATTGGGAACTTCAAAGCTAAGTTAAAGGTATATCTCAAGAACAAAATTGAATTAGATGCAACCGGTAGAGGAAAGGATGCAAATACCAGTTATGAGGATGCCTTAGATCATATAGAAAAAAAACTGAGGCGTTATCACAGACGGATGAAAAGTCACAGGAATATTGAAAATAAAAATATTTTATCAACTGATGAACCATTAAGGATTTATAAAAGTGTTTTGAATTTAGATGAAGATGAGATAGATGGTAACGGTGGCGATAGTATGCCTGTGATTGCAGAATTATCTTATAAGATAGAGGAAATGACAGTTGAGCAAGCTGTTATTCGCCTAGAATTAGAAAATGAAAGTTGCATATTTTTCAGAAATGCTTCGCATTCAGGATTAAATTTAGTTTACTATAGGAAGGATGGTAACATTGGTTGGATTGATCCGAGAGGAAGTCGAGAGAAAACCATAACCAAAAATCAAAACTCCCCGGAGAGTTAGTAAAAACGAGTGCATTATGAATGAAGAGGAAATCATATCCCTTTTTTACGCAAAGAGTCATTTGGAAACTTATGAAGTATTATTTCCTCTAGCACAAAGAGGTAATAAATTTGCTACTTATTTTATAGGTAATATGCTTATTTCACCTATAGATCAGACTGTTGAAACAGATATTCTAGGAGGGGTCAGTTACTTAAAATTGTCTGCAAAAGCTGGTTATTTACCAGCGCTCGAATTTTTAGGGAATCTCTATGCTTACAATGAAAAGGTAAAAAATAACTTAGTTGCTGCACATACTTTTTTTTATCTTGCAGCTTTAATCGATAATAAAGTTGATATAGGTTATCATTTAATGATTGAAGATGAGTTTGGCATTTCTGAGGCTAATATAAATAAATCTAAGGAACTCGCTGAAGCTTGTATTGCTGTTGGTCTAGAAAACTGTGAATTACTTAAAGAATGAACGATCTATATAATACATGATGGGGAAACTGAAGGTTTTTAATAATCAAAGAATATGAAAAGTTCCAAAAGAAGTATAATAAATCCCTTTATTGTGATGGATATAATGGAAAGAGCTAATGCAATTGAGCAAAAAGGACAAACAGTGGTTCATATGGAAGTTGGGCAGCCAGGAACCTCAGCGCCAGAAGCTGCCAAGAATTTCTTAAAGAATGCTATGGAAGATAATCCAATGGGTTATACAGTAGCTCTAGGACTGCCTGATTTACGAAAAAAAATTGCTGAATTATATGGCGATTGGTATGGACTGGATGTCGATTGGAACAGGGTTATAATAACTGGTGGTTCATCGGCAGGTTTTATCCTTGCTTTTACCGCACTTTTTGACAAGCTTGACAAAGTGGGATTAGCTAATCCAGGCTATCCAAGTTATCGGCAAATTATGAAAACTCTCAATTTAGATCCGATACTCATAAATACTAGTGAAAAAAATAAATTTCAACCAACTCCGAGTGACCTAAGCCGTTATGATATTAATGGCTTATTAATTGCCTCACCAGGAAATCCTACTGGCTCTATGATTGATAGAGAGCCTTTAGAGGCTTTAGTGAATTATTGTGCAGATAGAAAGATCTCACTAATAAGTGATGAAATATACCACGGCATACAATACGATATGCAACCTTCAACTGTTTTAGAGTTTAGTGATAACTGCTATATCATAAACTCATTTTCAAAATATTTTTCTATGACAGGCTGGAGAATAGGTTGGATTGTTGTTCCTAAAGAACATGTAAGGATAGTCGAAAGAATACAGCAAAATATGTTTATATGTGCTTCTCACGCCAGTCAAATTTTAGCAATCGGCGCTTTTGAGGGTCAAGTGGAATTAGAAAAAAACCTCATGACTTACAGAGAGAATAGAGAGAATTTATTAAACGCGTTACCTGAATTTGGTTTCAATAATATAGCACCGCCAGACGGCGCATTTTATTTGTATATAGATATCAGTGAATTTTCATCTGATAGCTACGAATTTGTAAAAAAAATGTTAGATGTTGGAGGAGTAGCCATGACACCTGGGATAGATTTTGATCCAATAAATGGAAAGTCAAAGATTAGGTTATCTTATGCTAGAAGTATACCCGAGATATTAAATGGTATAGAGAGAATTAAAATATTTATGAGAGAGAAGAAATATCTTCAATAAAAAACAAAACTAAATGATAGGATTGGTTATGGTAAAGAGATTACTAGATAAAGTTGTTGTTATTACAGGAGCAACAAGTGGCATAGGACTTGAGATAGCAAAATATTCAATTTCTCAAGGAGCTGAAGTGGTGATTTCTGGTAGGAGAGAGAATGAAGGAAAAAAAATAGCAATGGAGCTAGGAGAGAGGTGCCGATTTATCAAGTGTGATGTATTATACGAAGATCAGATCTGCAGACTCGTTGAAGGAGTATTTAGTCACTACGGGAAAATTGATGCTATGTTTAATAATGCGGGCGCACCAGATTTTGTCAGAAATATTGAAGATATTTCTTACGATAAAATAAAGCATAGCCTTGATCTTCTTCTGACTAGTGTAATTATTGGGACCAGAGAAGTGACAAAAATTATGAGTAAGCAGAATAATGGTAGCATTGTGAACACAGCGAGTATTGCAGGCCATTGGGGAGGCTGTGGAGGTTCCGTTTATTCGGCAGCCAAAGCAGGTGTTATACACTTCAGCAAGGTTACTTCTCTTGAGTTAGCGAAATATAATATACGAGTTAACTCAATTTCTCCCGGAGCAATAATAACCGAAATATTTGGTGTTGGTCAGAAATTATCAGGGGAAAAACTCTCTCTGAGTGATGATCATCTTAAATCAAGCGAAGCCTTTAATGATTTTCAACCAATATCACGAGCAGGATTGCCAGAAGATATTGCTAACTTGGCTATATATCTCGCTAGTGATGAAAGTACATTTGTTACTGGTCAAGATTTTGTAGTGGATGGAGGCTTACTGGCTGGTCGACCTCTCAACGTGGCAAGTGAGTCCTTTAAAAAGATTAATATGTCTCTGAAATCAATTTAAGTTTTATATGTAAGCCCATTAGTTTTTTAACCAAGAAGTTGGCTAAAGAGCAAAGGGTTCTCTATTAAAAACATTGCGACAGCAGTAGCACTTATCGCAGAACCAATCATAATCGCTCGATCTCCCCACTGCATACCTACATAAATCCATCCTATTGCACTTATCAAGTAGGCTAGCTGTCCGAAAAGGTATACTTCGGCGGAGATAAGGAATACTCCTGCAACTCCTAAAATCATCGAGCTCCACTTTACATACCAATCTCTTGTTCCTGTCGGTGTCAGGGGTTTAATATCATCGTATTCTCCCTGTAATTCTTCAAGTTCTTGTGCAAGACGCTTTTTTTCTGCTGCTAATTCCATAGCCAGTCTTCCAGCTTTTGAAGTAATATTGTGCATCTTCCCAGATTCTGCTGCTTCACTCATTTCATCATGCTCTATTTCTTTGACCATATTGCTACTCCAAATCTAAATAGTGAATAACTACAAAAATTATTTTCTTTTTCAAGTATAAATTTTATGGTGCCTAAGTTTTAGGCATATAGCTTGAAGTTATTATCGAACAGAGGTTTAGTAAAATATTCTCTTACTAATTCACAGGGTTTTCCACAGATTATATGGAAAACATTCAATAAAAGACAAAATAAATAAAATATGATTTATATACATTTATCTATATAACTAAAGAACTCACTACAGAACACGAATTCATGTCAAAAATATTTGCAAAAAATGACTTTTCAAAAATAAAGACGATCTTCTTGTTCTTTTTCCTTTATATGTGTAGCGGATTTATTCTAGCAGACTCGGCTAAAAACTTAATAAGGGAAGGACTGACTTTCTATGATAAAGGAAACTATGCTGATGCGTTGCAACGCTGGAAATCTGCCTCTGAAGTAGGTAGTGAGGAGGCTGATTTTCTTTTGGGCTTCTTGTATGATGGAGTTTTGCAGAATGATAAAGAAGCATTGTCCTTCTTCACAAAAGCAGCTTCTTCTGGTCACATACAGGCACAAATTAATGTCGGACTGAAATATGAAAAAGGTGAAGGAACAAAGATTGATAAAGAAAAAGCTCTTTATTGGTATTCGCAAGCGGCATTTAATCAACACGATGTTGCTCAATTTAGGCTAGCATCTTTATTACAAAAAGAATTTGGAAATTTTAAAGAAAGTCACTTCTGGTTTTCAAAATCAGCTCAATTGGGAAATCCAGAGGCACATTTAGCGCTAGCCACAAACTTTATTTTAGGACGTGGCGTAAACAAAAACTTAACTCTTGCCCACGTCAGTTGTAATTTGGCAACCTTACTTTCAAGAGATATTGGAAGTATCAGTAGAAGTATTCAGTTAAGAACCGAGCTGGAAACAAAGATGTCTTTGGACCAAATAAAGAGTGCTGAAAAGCTATCTAGAAAATGTATTGAAAAAAAATTTAAAGAGTGTATGAATTATTTGGAAGTGGACATAAGGCATTAGTATGAAAAAAATAATTTGTGGTTTGATCACACTAAGCGTGCTCGCGTGTTGTTCTGGACCAAGTTATTTCAATAGCCCTTCTGACTTTGTGGGTGGAAACAGGGCAGTTGCTGTTGAAACACATTGTGCTCAAAAGGCTGGTGCAAATGGTGTGCATAAGGAGGGAGTTATGTACAAATTATGCGAACAATCATTTGCAACCCACTATCGAAAGTAGCCTAAGATAATAAATAGATCCAAAATGATGAAGTTAAAATAGTAAGTCCGGTTGAAACCAAAATAGTGGAGGCTACGACATCCCTACATTCCCCATAAATATTGGCAAAAAAATAGGCATTTAGTCCAGGAGCCATGGCAGCCATAACTACTGCGTTTCTTAACAGTTCTATTTCAATATCCCAAAAATTTACTCCCATTAGATAAACAACTGAAGGCTGAATAATCAGAGAGGTAGATATTATTGTAAAAGGTATTTTGAAAGATTTGGTTATTCTATAATAATATAAAACGCCTCCCATCGTAAAAAGTGAAATAGGTATAATCCATACAGTTCCTTTTTTTAATAAATCCTCAGTATGTGTTGGAAATTCTAATTTTAGTAAGTTAAAACTTATACCCAATAAAATTCCAATAGCTAGGTTGTTGAGAACAATTGCTTTGAAAATACTTTTTAGGGAAAATAGAAATGTGTTTTTTTTATTATTAGCATTAGCGACCTCTATAAATGCTATGCCGACTAAATAGCATAGTGGCGCATGTCCAATTATAATTGTATAATTTATAAAAAGACTGTCGGCTCCATAGGCGAGCTCACTTATTGGTAGACCCAACAAAACTCCATTAGAAAACATCGCACAAAATCCAAGTATAATGGAACTCTTGTAAGTTTGCTCAAATATGAAATAGCTAGCACAGCTTATAACAACAAATGAAATTACCATTGAGCTGTAGAAACAAATTAAGACTCTGAAATCGAAGGCTTTATCTAGGTCAAGTATTGCTAAGTTGAAAAATAGAAGAAAGGGTATGCCAAAATCCTGACAAAATTTTGTTAGGCCGTCAACTGAGTGCCTTTTCAATAACTGGATATAAGAAGAAATGAAGCCTATCGTTACTAATATAAAAACTGGCAGAATTACAAGAGCTATTTCGAGAAGCATTATTTCAGTTTTACTTCAAGCCCATCAAATGCTGGTTCAACGTTTTTTGGCAGCTCTTTTTTCAGTTCAGAATAATCTAGATCATTGTGTAAGTTAGTTAAAATAGCTCGTTTTGGGTCCAACATTTTTAGCCAGTGAAGTGTTTTTTCTAGGTGAGTATGAGATGGATGAGGATCTCTACGAAGCGCATCAATTATTAAAATGTCAAGATTTTCTAATTCTTTCCAACTGGCAAGTGGTATATTTAGAACATCAGGAATATATGCCAATTTATCTATTTTGAAACCTAAAGACTCTATATCACCATGATTAACTGATAAAGGTTTAAAGGTGATTTCGCCTCCAGCACCCTGAACTTTTACATCCTTTGTCTTAATTAGGTTCAATTTACAAATAGGTGGATACTTACTGTTTATAGGCGTTTGAAAAATATATGAGAAACCTTGTAATAATCTTTCCTTTGTTATTTTATCTGCCCATACTGGAATTTTTTCTTTTTTTCTATAGGCTAGTGTCCTTAAATCATCTATTCCATGAACATGGTCGGCATGTGAGTGGGTGTATAATACGGCATCTAAATTAGTAACTTTTGCTTGTAAAAGCTGTTCCCTCATATCTGGACCAGTATCTATAAGCACAGTCGTTTTTTTTGAGCTTATAGTTCTTTCTACAAGCAAAGAGCACCTTAAGCGTCTATTTTTTTTATTCATTGGATCACAATTTCCCCAACCAAAACCGACTCTTGGAACTCCACCAGATGATCCACAACCCAAAATTCTAAATAGATATGACACAGCTAAAATGCTTTCTTGAATAGAGTAAAAAAATTCTTTGTAGTTTGATTTCTGAAAAAGTCTTCGTCAACATTAAGAACTTCTGCCCCTTTTTTAGCAATAAAGGAAACAAAAGCTGGTTCGTTAGATTTTCCACGATGTGGAACCGGGGCTAGATATGGGCTATCAGTTTCAACTAGGACTTTATCTATGGGCACCTTTGCAAATATGTCTCTAAGACTTTGAGAGTTTTTAAAAGTAATAATGCCTGACATTGAAAGATAAAAACCTAAGTCAAGTACCTCCTCTGCTAAATAGGAACCGGAAGAAAAGCAGTGCATAACACATTTAAAAGAACTTTTATGATATTGCTCAGACAAAATTTTCCCAATCTCTCTATCTGCATTTCTAGCGTGAATGATAACTGGTAGATCTGCTTCTTTCGCTACTTCAATATGTTGTATTAATGATTTTATTTGATCTTTTTTACTATCTGATGAATAGTGAAAATCTAAACCAGTTTCACCCACTCCAATCATTTTTTTATGTGCGCAAATCGACAGTAAATCGTCGCTGTTAAATTTTAGATCATCTGATGGCTGGTTAGGATGTACCCCCGTCGCAAAAAATATTTCTTCGAATCTTTCGCTTAAAGAAATGGTTTCATTTATGTCTCTATAGTTTGTCCCAATAGTTAACATCTTTTGAACGCCCTCAGACTTCGCCCTACTTACAACACCAAATAAATCGTTGTTCAAGCTATTGAAGTCTAAATGACAATGGCTATCTATTAAAACTGATTTATTATTTTTTGTATTTTTCAAAGGCCGATTCTATCATGTTTAAGGCTAGAAAGAGTACTTTTTTAGCTTCAACATTGTACTCTATTGATTGATGTCTCAAAAGTGAAATTTGAGGATACAAATGAGCTGCTATAAGGCTTATCTCTTCTTTAACGGATTTATTATTAATCAATAATTCGATTTCATTTTTTGCGATAGACGCGATTAACTTTAAAAGAACACCAAATGCAGATTTTTCAGGGTCGTCGTTACCAAGGTATTCTTTTTTCCCTGTTAATAATTTAATAGCTTTTCGTTTATTAAGGTTTGGTAGATCCAATAATAGCTCTTTCATGCTATTAAAAAATTTAATGTAGTCTTTGTCTAATAAGTTAAGAAGCTTTTTTACAGATCCGTCGCAAGATGTCAGAGCCCCAGCCCTCTTAAGTAGATCAAATTGATTTTCTTCAAATAAGCCCACAGATATATTCCGAAGGTCATCCTCATTTAGTTTTTGGAAGCCAATTTTTTGGCATCTCGAAAGAATAGTTGGCAGTATAGATTGCTTGTTGTTTGACACCAAAATAAATAGAGTTTTTTTTGGCGGTTCTTCAAGCATTTTTAATAGGGAATTTGATGCAGAAATGTTTAGATCTTCTGTCGTATCAACTATGCAGACTTTGTAAGAGCAGTCTGTCGAAGACAAATACAATTTTCTACTGAGTTCTCGTATATCCTCAATAGAAATATTCTTCTGAAAAAGCTTCTTTTTGTCATCCCATTTTCTTTTGCAGAGGTAAATATTGTTTACACGAATAGAAGCATTAGGATTTCTTAGATCTTTTTCAGAGAGATAACTCAGATTATCTCCTTTTAATACGCCACTATTTGATAATACTTTTGCCACATTTAATGCAAGAGAAGCTTTACCAATCCCCACTGGTCCGTGAAAAAGCCATGCGTTAGGAATTTGGTTAGCTCTAATGCAATTAAGTAGGAAAGCTATCTGTTCTTTATGCCCAAAAACAATGGGATTATCCACTTTAGACGGTCCTGAAAACTCGTGGGTTTCTTTTTCTATCATATCACTTAACTAGGGTCTCCACGCTTTTGATTATTTGGGCAGCTACTTGCTGTGGTGATCGATTTCCATCAACTATCTTTATTCTGTCACTATGTTTGTTTGCAATATCTAAAAAGTTTTGTCGAAGTTGGCGTTGAAAGTTAATTCCATAGTTTTCAAATCTATCTTCGTCATTTGCCCTGCTTAATGCACGGTCTAAAGCGATTTCAGGATCCATATCAATAAGAAATGTGATATCTGGACTAATACCTATAAGGTCAAATAATAATAGGCTTAATTTTTTTGCCCGAGGGCTACGCATTCCTTGATAAACTATTGTGCTATCCATGAATCGGTCACATATAACAATTTTATTGTCTTCAATGGCTGGTTTAATAATTTTTGCGACATGATCAATTCTAGCAGCCATGAAAAGCAATGCTTCTGACTCGACTGACCACTGAAAATTATTCTCCCTGAGAAGGATTTTTCTTATCTCATTTGCCCCCTCAGTGCCTCCCGGTTCCTCGGTCCTAACAAAAGATTTTTTCTGCTTAGAAAAGTATTTTGCAAGAAGACTTATTTGAGTAGATTTTCCAGAACCATCAATCCCTTCAAAACTAATAAAAATACCTTTCATTATTTAGATCCGAGAAGAGAGAAAAGTTTAGATTTCAAAGTATCCAGATTAGTTGATAGTTTATTTGCCAACCCTCCTCTTTCTAAATCTTCACCAACTTCTATTTGAAAAATTAATTGTTTCTTCTCGACATCCGATTTGACAAGGGGAGCTGTTTTGATTACCAAGTGGCCATTTATTTTTTGTCCTTTCTTCAAAGGCGCTACTAGCGGTTCTTTTAATACAATTTGAATCTCAGTACTTTCTTTAGCATCAGAAGCAAGAAGTGTTTGAATATCATTTGTCGCAGATATCTTCACACTTTCTTTTTTACCTCTCCAAACGGGCGCTTCCAAAATGATAGAGTTCTTTTTAAAATATGTTTTCAATTTAAACTTCTTGAAAGCCCACGTTGTTATTCCTTTCGCTTCACGTGCTCTTTGCTCAACCGAGTTAAGACCGGTAATAACAAAAGTTATTCGTCTTTTGTTTTGTTTTACTGAAGCAATTAATCCATAACCAGCCTCCTCGGTGTATCCGGTCTTCAGCCCATCGGCACCGAGGTTCATGAAAAGTAGAGGATTTCTATTTTTTTGAGAAATATTATCCCAGGTAAACTCTAGATCATCAAATATTCTGTAATGGGAAGGATATTCTTCTCTTATTTTATTTGCCAGGGTAACAAGGTCTTTCGAAGACATCTTATGTTCAGGGTTAGGCCAACCTGTTGAATTTGTAAAGTTTGAGTTTCTCAACCCAATTTCCTTCGCTCTTATGGTCATTAGATCTGCAAAATTCGCTTCTGTTCCAGCTATTCCTTCGGCTAATACGATGCATGCATCATTTCCCGATTGGATAATAACCCCCTTAATTAGGTTTTTAATTGTGACGTATTCTCCTTCTCTGAGAAACATCTTAGACCCACCCTTTTTCCACGCTTTTTTTGATACTCTGAAAGTGTCATCCAATTCTATTTTGCCTTCCTCCAAACTTTCAAACACCATCCACAGTGTCATCAATTTTGACATTGAAGCTGGGGGAATCGGTCGATCAATATCTTTAGAGAGCAAAACTTCACCAGTCGTATTATCAATAACCAATGCTGTTTTAGCAGTAGTGGAAAATCCGAGAGCTATTGTACTCCAGACACAAATTAGAAAAGTGGTAAAAACAAATAATTTTGTCATAAATTGATTTCTTTAATTTTTAATTCACTATTATCATAAATCCTATAATAAATTATAAATATTGCTTTTAATATTAAAATCGGAGTCTTGAATATGATCGATAAAACCCATTTCGATATTTTAAATGTAATTGAGACCCACGGTACTTATCAACCTGAGAAGCCAGCTATATGTTGTGGTGATATAACAAGACTGTGGAAAGATTTTAGACAAAATATTAATAAGATAGCAAATTTTTTTAAGAAAATGGGTGTTCATAAGGGAGATAACGTCTCGCTCTTAATAGGTAATCGGCCCGAAATACTTGAGCTAATTTTTGGCATAGTGAAGATGGGCGCTTGTGTTGTACCTCTTTCTGGCCTTTTAACTAAAGAACAAATAACTGTTTTAGTAAATAATAGTGATGCAAAGTTATTTATCGTAGATAATGAACTTATAGATTTAGTCACTTCAGATTTATCACAATTTAAAAATATCGACGAAACTAAGTTACTTTTTTTAGGCGGCGAGTTTGATTTTTGGGAAAAAATTTCTTCTGAAGAGAAAGATTATAGTTTCGACTATAATTGCAAGCCGGAAGATAATTTTAATATTATTTATTCATCAGGTACAACGGGTGTTCCAAAAGGCATAGTTCAAACGCATAGGGCAAGAAGTCATTGGGCAACATCTAATGCGATCGAAATGTCATTCAATTCAGAATGTAAGTCTCTCACGACAACAGCACTTTATTCAAATGGCACATGGCTAATGATGCTTCCAACATTATTTGTTGGAGGTACCCTTCATGTTATGGCTGGTTTTGATCCGAAAGCTTTTGTGGATTTGGTCCGGAGAGAAAGAATTACACATACGTTCCTTGTTCCACCACAATTTAGTGCGATCTTATCTTTAGAAAACCTAGAAAAAGATAGCTTTAGTTCTTTAAAGACTATCTTGTCAGCAGGGTCTCCGCTGAGGCTTGATGTAAAGGAAAATATTTTAAACAATATGAGTGAAAACCTATTTGAGCTATACGGATTTTCTGAAGGTTTCGCTACAATGTTAAAACCTCACAATCAGAGGAAAAAATTTGGTTCTGTTGGCACTCCCGTCTTAGGGTTTGAAATTAAAATTATTGATGAAAAAGGCAATGAGTGTTCTCCAAATGTAGCTGGAGAGATAGCGGGTTATGGAGCAGGAATGATGAAGGAATACTATAGGGAAGTCGAACTAACAAATAGCCTTATCTGGAGTGATAATAGGGGTAGAAGTTTCATAAAATCTGGGGATATTGGTAGCTTGGATGAAGATGGCTTTTTGACCATCTTGGATAGAAAAAAAGATATGATAATATCGGGAGGCCTAAACGTATTTCCTGTAGACGTTGAAGAGGTGGTTGGCAAGCACCCCGATATTATTGACGTTACAGTCATTGGCATTCCTCATGAAAAATGGGGGGAAACGTGCGTAGCACTTATTATTCCTAGGGATGGGGTAGAAATAGATTGTGATGAAATCAAAAATTGGTCAAACGAAAAGTTGGCCAAACATCAGAGATTATATAAGGTTGAAACTAGGGAGGAGTTTCCAAGAAATGCTTTGGGAAAAGTCTTGAAAAGAGTTTTAAGAGAGCCTTACTGGTCTCAGTGAGATCCTTCTAAAATTATTACAGAACACGCAGCCTCTTCAAAGCCAATTACGCCTCCACCATTTTCTGCAAGCCCAATCTTATTTCTTTCGCTTTGCCTTTTTCCTGCTTCTCCCTTTAGCTGTACAGCTAGTTCATGAATCATAGATAATCCAGTTGCACCTACAGGATGGCCCTTCGACACCAATCCCCCTGATAAATTAACTGGTAATTTGCCGCCAAGTTGAGTATGGCCTTCCTCAACGAATTTTCCTCCTGTACCAATCTCACAAAAACCAAGCATTTCAAGCTGATATATTTCACAAAACGACGTTGCGTCATGGACTTCAACAAAATTAATATCTTTTGGTTCTAGATCAGCCAGTCTATAGGCCTTTTTTGCAGCCACTCTGGATAATCCTGTTTCTTGAGGGGTTCGGTACTTTCCACCAGAAAGTACACTTGCCTTAATTTTTATAGCCCTTTGTTGAATTTCTGTTGGAAAGTGTTTTAGACCTTTTTTGGAACAAATAAGAGCTGCAGCTGCTCCATCTCCAATGGGTGCACACATTGCCCTTGTTAGTGGATATGAAATTTCTCTATCTTTTAAAACATCCTCTACGCTTACTTCAAATTGATATTGAGCTTTTTCATTTAAGGAGCCATGAAAATGATTTTTCGAGGCAGCAAAAGCAATTTGCTTTTGAGTGGTTCCATAGGTCTTCATATGCCAGAGGGCTTGAAGGCCATAGGTATCCATAAAAATTGTCCCTTTTTTATTTTCAGGGTCAAAAGGTTTGCCAAGTTCATTACCAATTGACTCATAAAATTTTAGCCACTCATTCCTATCGAATTGATCAATGCCTCCATCATATATTTCTTGAATTTTCTCCGGTTGATTTGGCTGATATATTTTCTCAACACCTATTGCTAAAGACACGTCCTCTGTTCCAGAAATAACATCTTTCCAAGCTCCATGAAATGCCATTGACCCTGTAGCACAACCTCCTTCTACATTTATAATGCCCACTCTTTCGGGGAATAGTTTTTTTTGTACCAGAGGAGTAAAGCAAACTTGACCTCTAATATTATTTTGTCCGAAGGTACCCATTCCACAATTACCAAACCATGCTTGTCCAATCATATTACCATTTTCTACTTTAGCTGATTTTAGCAAGTCGCAATAAACTTCCTCCGTAAGGCTTTTAAATGTCTGATCTTCTTTTTTCTCGAACTTTGTGCATGCGGTGGCAATGAGATAGGCTTCCAATTTATCCTCCTTTTTTAGATCAAATTAACGTCCAACTTTTTAAGACCACGGGGCACCATTGCATCAATCCATTCAAAGGAATTCTCCGCTTTCAGCCTAGTTTTTGGATATTGTTTGAAGAAATTAAATATAGCGATACGTCCTTCCTCTCTAGCGAGGGCAGCACCAATACAAAGATGAGGACCATACCCAAATGTTAAATGCCTATTCGGTGAACGATCGATTTTAAAAACATCTGGTTTGTCAAAGATATTTTCGTCTCTGTTTGCACTAGAAATCATGGCAAACACCCTATCACCTTTCTTGAGTGTTTTATTATGAAGTTCATGTTCTTTTTCCACATTTCTTACGAGCGAGTTTGTTGGCCCGTCATACCTCATTATTTCTTCTATGGTAAGATCAAGTAGATCGGGGTTTTTAAGAAGTTTTGATAGTTCTAATGGATTTTTAATCAAAGTGAGAATCCCGTTTGATATAAGATTGGTAGTGGTTTCATGACCAGCAAATAAAATTAACATACAAGTCGCAATCAACTCATCATCAGAAAACTTATCGTTTGCAACAGATGCATTTATCAAATCCATTAGAAAACCATCGGAAGGATTTGCTCTCCGCTCTTCAATAATTTCTCTAAAGAAAGAAACCATTTTTCTACATCCACGAGACGCTTTCTCATACTTATGCTTATCATTCCTAGCGCCGCCAATAAATTTTGACATATCATCCGACCATGATTTAAATTCGTCTAGCATATCTATTGGAACGCCTAGTAGGTGCATTATAGTAAGCGCAGGAATGGGAGAAGCATAATTATTAACCAAGTCAATTTCCCTCATATTTTTTATTTTAGATAATGTGGCTTCCGTTATAGCATTTATTTTTGGTTGCATTTCGTTGATAGATTTTCTTGTAAACGCAACCATCATTATCTTTCTCATTCTAGTATGATCAGGAGGATTTCTGAATGCAGCCCATAGATTTAAATATTTTACAATTTCTGCCAATAGCTTTGCTTCCTTGGTAGGGAGTTTACTATAAAAGTTGTTTAACCTATCAACAGTAATATTATCACTAGAAAGTATAGATCTAACGTCATCATATCTAGTAATTATCCATGATTTCAATTTTGTGTGCCAGTGTATAGGATCGTCATTTCTAAGCTCCAAGAAATAGGGATAGGGATTAGCCAAAGTTTTTGGATCAGATGGGTCGTAGTTCATACTAGGTCACTTACAAAATTTTTCCATGTAGCCATATAGTTAACAAATGTTTCTGATAAACCTTCTTTCAAAAGATGATCCCTTGTGACAGGAGCAGAGTAGGGCTGAAAGTTTGATCCTTCAGCCTTTAGGCGGTTTGGAAATTGATGATCTAAAATTGCAGCTCTCCCTAAACAGAAAAAGTCGACATTATTATTTTGTAAAATTTCTATATCTTCATAAGAAAAAATCTTTCCTGCTACGGTTAATAACTTTGAACCTCTGTCGATAGTTGTAAATAGTTTTAACAAGCTCTCACCTGTGAAAGGTCCATCATCGACCAATTTAAATGAATCCCAGAGTGAAATATCGATAAAATGAATATTATTATTTCCACAAAGCGTTTTATACAGTGTTATCATTTCGTTCGTATCTAAACCAAACCTTTCTGGAGAAATCCTCACACCGATTAGAAAGCTTGAGGAAGTCTTTTCTTTAATTGCATCGATAATATCTATTAGAAACTTAGCTCTGTTTTTGAAAGAACCTCCATAAGCGTCTTCTCTTTTATTAAACTTTTTAGAAAGAAATTGACCAATTAGATAACCGTGAGCAGCATGCAGTTCTATGCCATCATAGTTACATTGGTGTGCTCTAATGGCACATTCTACAAAAGCTTCTTTCATTTCTTCAATTTCTGTAATCGACATCTCTCTCGCAGACTTTTCTGAATTCATACTTGGACCTATTTTATCGCCTGAATAATTAATGTCTGCCCTTATCCCTGCATGGAAAATTTGTGCTATAGAAAGTGCCTCTAAATTGTGTAATCTCTCATTTAAACGATAGTGGCCATCTTCATGTTTAGGATCATATATGCCAAGTTGCCCTTTCCAACCAATTCCAGATTTTAGCACTGGCATGGCGCAAGTCATTATTATCCCAAAACCTCCTTCGGCCCTTTTTGTAAGCCAAATAAACTCATCATCAGAAATTCTGCCTTGGTCAGGACTTTGCATATTGGTGAGTGGTGCGAGCAGAAATTTATTTTTTGCTTTTACACCATTTGAAAATGTGAGTTCTTTAAATAATTGATCCATAGTTATATATTAAAACAGTCTCTCTTTTGATCAAAGGTCTATTAATGCATTTAAAAAATTTATTGCGATTTGAAATTGTATTAATTTTTTTTGCAGTTCCTTTATTTGTAAATAACCTTTTTGCAAGTGAAAGATATACAATTGCAAATTCAAAAGCGCTTAAATTTACCTATTTTGTGAGTGGCGTTCCTTTATATGGTGAGTTTCATGTAGACTCATCGTATTTTACTATCGATTTTACTGAAGAACGGCAATCTAAGTTTTACATTAAAGTAGATATTAGAAAAAGTACCGCAGGTTTTCCTTTGGCTACCAGCGCCATGTTAGGACCAAGTGTCTTAAATGCAAACAAATATCCATTTATGGAGTTTAAAAGCACTAGTATTTCTAAAAAAGATAAGGGATATCGAGTAAGCGGCCTACTCGAACTGAAAGGAGTACAGAAAAATATTGTTATTATGGTTTTTACCAAAGACAAATACAGAAAAAATGCAAAAACTCTTTTGTTTGAAATAATGTCTTCTATTAACAGATATGACTTTGGCGCTAACGGATATCCTTTTCTTGTTGGCAAGGAAATTAAATTAAATTCTAGTATCGAATTAAAAAGAGGGGATTAATATGGCAAGGCATCGTGGAAAATTTGATAAAAATAAGGTTGAGCCCTATGAACTAAGTAGAAGCAGAATTGAAAACTTTGTTAAATGTAAAGCTTGTTTTTATATGGAACAAGTGGAGGGCATAAAGTTCCCTTCTATTCCGGGGTTCAATATAAATGAGGCTACTGATATATTGCTTAAAAGGGATTTTGATAAATACAGAGAAATTGGAGAGCCTCATCCATTTTTGGTTGCCAAAGGACGAGACTTTCTCATTCCCTTCTCTCATGAACACTTTGAATTATGGACGCAAAGCTTACATTTTGGAGCAAAAGATAGGCTTAACTTTGTGGACCCTAAAACAAATCTTAAAGTTGGTGGTGGTCTCGATGACGTTTGGTTAAATATTAACACTAATTGTTTGCATATAGTTGATTATAAAAGTACGTCGCAAAAATCAGATAAAGGGCCTATTACATTGGATGATCCCTGGAAAGCTTCTTATAAAAGGCAAATGGACCTCTATGTCTGGGTTTTAAGAAAAAAAGGCTTTCATGTTGATGATGTGGGTTACTTCCTATATTGCGACGGGGATAGATTCAGTGACTATGATTTTTTATCAAGTACTGCCGCATCTATGAATTTTAAGATAACTTTAATTGACTACAAAACTAACGACACCTGGATAGAGCCGACCTTGCAAGATATTAGCGAGTGTTTGAACGAGAGCAAAAGGCCGCTGCATTCAGACTATTGTGAATATGGAAAATTTCTTACTCAAAGTTTAAATTAATGAACTCAAAATACTATCTGTATTATTAAGTCTCTCAATGTTAAGACCAGCAACAGATTTGTATTTTTCTGAGTGATTTTTAAGTTCGCTTTGGCTAATGATTTCCTGTATATTATTAAAAGTTCCTCCACAACGGTCTTCAACTACTTGTAGAAGAGCATCGGGACCAGAACTTCTATTTGCTAATGTTATTTTGGCAGTTAGGGGAAGCATCTCTTCTTCATAGCGCAATAAAGCTGTTTCATTAAGTCCATTTACTTTTAAATGAAACGCAAGTTTTCTAGCATCAATAATAGCTTGGCTGGCACCATTTGATCCAACTGGATAAGTTGGGTGGGCAGCATCACCTAACAAGGTTGTTCTTCCAAAAGTCCATTTTGGTAATGGATCTCTGTCAACCATTGGATATTCATAGATTGAGCTTGCTTCTGAAATAAGGCTTAGAGGATTTATCCATTCAAAGGACCACTCTGTAAAGCTACCTATAAATTTTGATTTATCTACCTTTTTACTCCAGTCACTTTTCATATATATTTTTTCAGGATTAAATTTTAGTTCCGCTATCCAGTTTATTTTTGCATTCCCGTGACTGTCTTTTTGACTTATAGGGTATGAAACAAATCTTTGCGTATCATGTCCAATCATCACCATAGAAGCACCAGTCCTAAAAGGAGTAGCAGCTGTTAGCCCACGCCATAAAATTGCTCCGTTCCATAGAGGATCCCCTTCATCTGGGAATATCTGTTTTCGAATATTTGAATTTATCCCATCACAAGCAACAAGAATATCGCCGTAAAAGGTTTCATTTTTTTTTGTATTCTTATTCAAGTATTGCAATTCTACTGAAGAGGATAAATTTTTGAAGCCAGTAGCTCTAATACCTAAATTAACATAGCTTTTTTTCGAACGTCCAATAAGAGTATCATAAAGTAACTTTTGGAGTTCTCCTCTATGGACAGAAAATTGTGGTACATTATACCCTGCTTTTAAGCCCCGTGATTCAGTCCAAATTTCCAAACCTTTTTTTGAAAATAATCCAAATTCTTCAGTTTGCACCCCAATTCTTGTCAGACTATCTTTTAATCCTAATGCAAAAAGTTCCCTCACGGCATTGGGTTGAAGGTTGATTCCAACTCCTAGTGGTTCAATAGATACTGAGGTCTCAAATATTTGAAATGGTATTTTTAGTTGTTGTAGGGATAGCCCTAAACATAAACCACCTATTCCTGCTCCACTAATCAGAACTGTCATTTTAAATTAATTCTATTTGAGTGACGTATATGTGGACCATAATAAGCCTTCATTCAATTGACGTACATTGGTAGTGCTGTGGAAAATGTCCAAGCCAATGCTATTCCATTGGCTAACCCTACCGAAAGAGTGTTATTGTACTTTCTACTTATCATATTTGCTAAAAATCCAAATATTAAAGCGAAGGCAAGAAATAAAATTATTGCATATCCCATAATAAACAACTGAGAGATATCTAAAAGTATTGAAGCTGATATGGAGATAATCAGAAACAATTTAAATATATTTCCCACTATCCAACCATTTGCATAATTGTCATAATACATTTGCATCAACACCATCAAAGGGATAGACCCAATTAAGCAAGAGAAAAACAAAGGTACTCTGGTCCCACTCAAAAGAAACGAGCTCACGTAGTTATCCAAAATGGACCCAAACACAATACAAAACAAAATAAATAAAAAGGCAAATAATGGAAAATTAAATGATTTTGATAACTCTTTAAACTGGGTAGATGGAATACTGAAAAAAAGGATTATTGATATTAGGATCATTTGATTAATGAGATGATTGTGGGCAGGGAAATTAACAAATTTAAAGGTAAGGCTATACAATATAATTGGTGGGAGTGCACAAGCGATAATATTTATGGAAAAGAACCGTGTATAGCTGAGCCGATATTTCCCTGAGGCTTTTTTTGGAAGGAACTTGGTCAGTAATATAATGAGAAAAAAAATACTAAAAAATAAAATGCCTGTCCATATTCCAATATTGTTGCCAATTAATATTTGTTTATCCTTCTCAAGGAAATTAATCCAATCTACCAGCTCTCTCTGAGTGCGAACAGAATATAAAACTCCTACATGATCGGCGTTCTCTATAAAATCTACTTTTCTTATGGTATTATTATCAAGGGCTCCATATAATTTTCCCTCTTTTGGATTATCAACTCCAATATTTTGTAAAATTTCTAAGGATTTCGATCTCAATTGAGGTTCCCACTGACCATTAAGAATGAGGACATTTTTAGGTTCTTTTGCTTTTAAAGCGTCAGTATAAGCGGAAATAGCAACTGCGCTATTAAGACTAGGATGCAAAGAGGCTGACCTGATTATTATATCGGATGCCATTGAATGGCCAATTATCATTGAAAAGCTGGGGCTATATTTTAATAAATAATGAGAGATTAGCTCATTCGTTTGATTAACGAATTTCTGCGTCGCTCCCTCAATCGTTGTAATATCTCCTGAGTACGGTAGAGGATGACGTCCATGCCCTAAAAAATCAAAACGAACTGTTAAATAGCCAGCCTCTGCAAGAGCTACAGCTATTGGTCTCATAAAACTAGTAGATCCAGCAAATCCATGTGCTAAAAATACTATGCCCTTAGTTTTTATATTGTCTTTGAACGTTAGAGTAACGGGAGTTTTATCAACGAACTCTCTTACGCTCGTCAAATTTCTTTCAGCAAAATCGAGTTTCCAAAACGCAAATAGGGCTATTGAAATCAATAAAAGGCAAAAGACTTTATATATAGAGTTCTTAAAGCTTTTTAACAAATACAACTTATCCTTGCGCGCTGGGATTCTCAAACGTGTATCTAAAAGTACAGCATTTCCCACCACTCATGATAGTGGTTTCTCGATTAAGTCTTGCATCTTGGTTGAATCCATCAATCATTGCGGCATCTCTATTGCAAGACAAAACAGCCCCAAGGTCTTGTATTCCTAACGCCTTATACATTTCGGCATATCTACACCTTGTTACATTGAAGTCTAATTTTGTATCATTTTTCTCCAGCAAGTCTATTTCCAGCGCTCCATCTTGGGTCCAGAACTTTAGTGTTTCAAGAAAAGCAGAAACATCATTGCCATATTCTTTTGCCAGAGATGAGCCTTGGTTACGAGCTAGCTCCATAACTGTATTTTCTAAAATCGGTATTATTTTTTCTTTGCCAAAAGTTTTTATAAGGGCATCTACAAAAGGTGCGATGATCCTAGCTTCTGTTTCGCGCCGTGTTAAAACTCCAATCTTTTGCGTTAGCTCATCTTTTAACTTTGTGTTGCTTTCCATTTATTATCTCCAAATTAAACAGTTACTTCCTAAATTACTGCAATGCTGACTTTCCCATAATCAGAAAGAATATGGTTTATCTTATCCCCCACTTTTGCTTGTCTTACTTTAAAGACACTTCCCGTTATTATAATCATTCCAGGTTTTAGTTCACTTTTACGCGAGTGAAGCTCATTGATCAACCAGCACAAATTTTCAAAAGGCTTCGCGTCAAGCACGCCAGTTGTTAATCTTGGTTCATTATTCCATTCACAGGTCGATTGTATGTCCAGAAAATCTTTTTCCTGCCAATTATTTATTGGATCTCCTAAAACTAGACCACCGGACCACGCATTATCACAGGCTAGAGACAGTGGATCTAGACCATCATAATTTGCACCCCTATCATCTATAAGCTCGATAGCGGGTAAAACATTTAAAATATCGTGAACAATATTTTCTGGGGTCCGTTGGATAGAGGGATCTGTAATGCGTTCAGATAGTTCAAAAGCTAATTCAAACTCGACACTCATTCTATGGTAGTTCTTTAGAACTATTGTCTTTGGACTATTGAAAATTTCATTCTTAAAGAGACCACCATAAACTGGGTGACTGATTTTGTGATAGTCTTGTTGTATTTTAGAAGATAGAGCAATTTTGTATCCTCCAAGTGATCCTCGGGGTAACTTTTGCCGCAATTGCGTCTGAACTTCGTAAGCTTCATCGAAATCTTTTGGTTTCATATCTTTTTCAAGATTTACAAATCTATCACCGGCTTCGTGCGCCTCAAAAAGAAAGGTACTTATTTTTTCGATATTTGACTTCATGTACTTTATTTAACATTTTTTTTCAATTTTCCAAAAGCTTTAGTATCCATTGCGTTCTAGCATTCGCCTGAGCGATCATTGCTATTGCAACCTGTTCCAATATTTTCGCTTTTGCCAATTTCACACTCTCCGCGGCAAAATCTGCGTCTTCAATAATACTTCTGGATTTGATCAAGTTTACTCTACTATTATCGAGGTTGGACATTATGAAATCCAGTCTATTTGATAATGCTCCGGCAGCACCTCTTTTTTCATTAATATCTTCTATAGCCGTATCAATGATGCCCAAATAGTTCTCCGCGTTGTTTCTCGTCGTTAAATCTTGTGTTAAACCCAGTGCAGAGGTGCTCAGAGTATAGGCTTGAACTTCCAGCGTGTTACCGGATCGAGGTCCAATCTGAAGATAGTGCAGGTTTCCATCAAATACTGGTTTGCCCCCGAAAGAGGTATTGCTACCGATGCGAGTAATTTCCAGCTCTAGTTGCGATAACTCGGAGTCTAACGCCAATCTATCAGCGGCAGAATTCGTATCACTTATAGCTTGGATAGTCAGCTCGCGCATTCTTAGCAAGATAGATTGCACTTCAGATAAGCTTGTTTCCAAAGTGTCTATTAAAGATTGTCCGTCTGCTGCGTTTTTTGACGCGATCTCTATTCCCTGGATTTCTGCATTCAGTCTCATTACTTGATGAATTCCGGCAGGATCATCAGATGCCTTGTTGATTCTTTTACCTGTGGACAAACGTTCCATAGCTTCATTCATCAAACTTGATGAACGACCCAACGCAACCAATGCAAATCCAATTGCACTGCCATTATCTATAGTTAACGACATACCAAACCCATTATCCCAATACTATAAACGACAAAAAATACTGAATTTATATATATATATTTTGTTTAATTCAAAATATGAACTAAGCTTGCTCTTGAAAACAAAAGGAAAATTAATGAAACTTTATCAATTTGATCTGGCTCCTGCCTCTAAGAGAGTTACTTTCTTTCTCAAAGAAACAGGAATTGAGGTGCCAATAGTGCAACTTAATGTTAGAGATGGGGATCAATTTGAAGAGCCTTATAATTCGCTTAATCCATTCCATTGCATTCCTTTTCTTGAATTAGAGGACGGGACCGTAATTTCCGAAAGTGTGGCAATCTGTCGATTTTTAGAAGAGACATTTACCTCTTCAAAAAAGTTATTTGGAAAGACTTCTAAAGAAAGAGCAATCATTGAAATGTGGGATAGACGACTTGAAATTGACGGGTATATTCCCCTTATTAATGGCATCAGAAATAAATTTGAGAGATACGCAGGAAAGGTTTTATCCGGAACGCGTAACGATTTACCACAAGTTCCTGCAATAGCAAAAAGAGGGATAGACTCGTGCCGAATATTGTTCGAGAGACTAAATGTTCATTTAAATATGTCCTCATACGTAGCCGGTGAAGCATTAAGCATCGCTGACATAACAGGCTATGAGGTAGTACAGCTTGCTATTGCCATTGAAATGAATTTTGATGAATTTAAAGAAGTCAAAGCGTGGCATGAGAAACTGGATAGAAGGTTCAAGTTAGATGAATAGAAAATTATGTATATTAACAGGAGTTGGACCGGAAACTGGTACTGGTGCTGAAATTGCGCGCTACTTTTCGGAGAATGGCTACCACGTTGCCATGATCGCTCGAACTGAAGACAACCTCAAAAATTTGGAAAAAAAGTATAATAATACGACCGCTTATCCTTGTGATGTAGGTAATATTAAAGATTTTAAACAAACAATAAATAAAATACTAACAGATCTTGGACCAGCTGAGGTGGTGATACATAATGCTCCATTGGGAACCCGAGGACCCATCCTTGATTTGAGCTACGAAGATTTGGAAAAAAATTTTAGAGTTAACACAACCTCATTGCTCATTTTGTCACAGATGGCTCTTCCAAAAATGTTAGAAAGAGAGAGTGGCACAATTATTGTCACTGGTAATACGGCTGCAGAAAGAGGAAAAGATGGTTGGGGTTTTTTTGCTGCGTCTAAATCAGCTCAAAAGATACTGGCAGAATCTATGGCCAGAGAATTTGGGCCAAAAGGAATACATGTGGCTTATATTATTATAGACGCGTTGATTGACACACCCAGAACCCGACCGCGACTTGCCCCAGATAAACCAGATAACTTTTTTGCTTCTCCGAAACATATAGCTGAGGAGGTTTTCAAGGTTGTAAAGCAAGATAGATCTGCATGGTCATTCCGCGTAGAGTTACGTCCTTACGGAGAGTATTGGTAGAAATTGACCAAGAAAAAATATCAGTTTACTAGTTTACTCCAACCATCTCTAATGCTTGTTTACACGTATCTGTTTCGTAAGTAGATAGGCCTAAATTGACATTGTAATGGCACTCTGTTGTCAATTGATCAACCTTCAATAGAGTTTCACTGTCTAGAGACGCAACTTCTATTGCTTTATTTATCTTATCTGTGAACAATGCTGTCTTATTGTCCCAACAACTATGGTTCCATCCTAATAGATCTCCAGCAAAGGAAGCAGAACTTAAGCTAAAGGCAACCGCAGTTAATAAAATTTTGAGCTTCATAATCAATCTCCATATTATATTTTGTAACAATAATTTAATTTTTAATGAAAATAAAGGTTTATTTTTTGAACTGTAATGATTCACTTCAACATGTTTTTAAAAATGATTTTATCAGTATCCCAATTAATTATCGCTTTTCTTTCTGGTAGTTGTCCAAAAGTGTTAATCAATTTAATTAGAGTTTTCTTATGATGTTTCACTAAAAATTTAAGTGGTTTTCGTGCATTGAAATCTAAAATCAAAGCTTTTACTGTAACATAGAAACTTCTCTTTAGTTTTGGACTTTTAACCTTATGAACAAAATATATTGCTAAGGAGAGCATAACAAAAAATTGTTCTGAGGCCCCGAAGCCACGAATTTTTTTCCCAGAAGAAATATGTTTGGAAAAAATTTGTGTATGTTCTAACGTTAAATTGCCTTGATTTAAATTTTTTAAAAATCTTGTTTTCTCGAACTTTTTACGAATTGCAGACTTTTCTTTATAAATTGGAATTAAAATTGACTTTAATAAACGCGTGCTGTTGTTGAGTGGTAATTCGATAGGTTTCTTTAACCTTACAAACAATAGTATCATTTCTACATTTGTGCTAACCAACCAAGATTTCTTACCACTTAGTGACAATATATTTTTTTTATTATCAAAAGAAGCTTTTACAGGAGCATCAGAGATTTCTCTAGCTGCTAGAGAAATAGTTCCTCTTATTTTTTGCTTGAAATGATATCTAATTGCACATTGATAAGCAGAGAAAAAAATCCACGAAAGATTATTTGAAACAGATGCTACGGTAACCAGTGTTCTTATATAATCTACTTTTGATAAATCTTTTTCATTCCAAAAATGTAGAAAACGCTCCTCTTTTTGTAGCAGGGAAGATAGGATTTTTTTATCAACTAGCTCATCAATTGAGGGTATTTTTAACTGGCAAGTGATTTAATCATTCCTAACAAAGGTTTTATTTTCTATCTAAATAGAGAAAACAGCCTTTACATATTTCTCTAAAGTCCATATTAAGTGGTACAATTTTTTTTTAAACCATTAAAGAGGCCGCCAGTGATAAAAACAGCAATTTCGTTATTAGCTGAGCGCTATCAAAATAATTCTCTTAGTAACCAGCTTTCGATCTCACTATTGAGAGTTGAGATACTAGCTGGGCTTACGGTAGCTATAGCATTAGTTCCTGAAGCAGTTGCATTTGCTTTTGTAGCTGGAGTAGAACCTCTGGTTGGATTATATGCCGCTTTTATTGTTGGTTTGGTTACCGCTCTTTTTGGAGGAAGGCCGGGGATGATCTCGGGTGCAACAGGCGCCTTGGCTGTAGTTATGATTTCCCTTGTATCAGAGCACGGTGTTCAATACTTATTTGCGACTGTAATCCTAATGGGTATACTTCAGATAATTGCTGGTGTTTTTAAGTTAGGAAAATTTATTAGGATGGTTCCTCAACCAGTGATGTTGGGTTTTGTTAATGGGCTCGCAATA
>CACELY010000001.1 GCA_902560505.1 uncultured Alphaproteobacteria bacterium | reverse complement strand
GGAACAACTATCAGGGACTCCAATTTCTGAGAGTGACTCCGGGATTTCTAATTGTGTTAATAATTGTTTAATACATGAAATTAAATGATGCTGGGTATCTTCCTTTAAACCAAGTGATTTGGTTATTCTATTTGTCTTTTCACCCATATTCACCAAGTTGAAATCTAAGACCGTCGGCAAAATAATAGCATTGGTCAAGCCGTGATGAGTGTTAAACTCCGCGCCAATCATGTGAGATATTGCATGAACCAACCCCAGACCCTTTAAAAATGACACACCGGCCATACATGACCCTATAAGCATTCCCGATCTTGCGTTCAAGTCATTAAGATTATCACATGCTCTTGGCAAATATTTCCATATGAGGTGTAACGACTCCAATGCCATTGCATCATAGATAGGGTTAAAGTCAGGAACCAAATACGCTTCAATTGCATGCGTAAGTGCATCCAATCCAGTCCATGCGGTTAAATTAAAAGGGAGATCCAGTGTTACCATTGGATCTAATATTGTTTGGCAGGGCTTGTACATAGGATGCCAAACACAGAACTTCATTAGTTTTTTTGAATGCGTTACCATCGCGGTACTTTCGGTTTCCGCTCCAGTACCCGCTGTTGTCGGAATGGTAATAAGCTTTGGGAACACACTATTATTGTCTATTTTGGGAGGATTTTTCTCGTAGTCAAATCTCCATAGATCTTTACCACTATTAACAGTCAAGCCAATGGCTTTACCTCCATCCAATGCGCTGCCTCCACCAATTGCTATTATCCCATCATGTTTGTCTTTTGAGAACTGGTCGCACCCCATTTCTAAATCTTTATCATTTGGGTTAGGCGCTATACCGCTGTAAAAACCAAAAGAAACATTTTTCTTTTTCAAAGCCTTTTTTAAAATATCTATAAATGATAGGTTTTTGCTTCCTTTATCAGTGACAATTAAAGGATTTGAAATACCATATTTTGTGCAATAATCACCTACCTCCCAAATGCGTCCAGGTCCATAAGCTATTGGTATTGGGAATACCCAATCCTGTGGTGTTAAAATTTTTTCATCCTCTATAAACATTTTTTCTCAATTTACTGTTTTCTTTTTACAGAATAGATTGTTTTAGGAAAGGTTTGTGAAAAACTTTTAAGTGGCTGAGGAACACTGAAACATTGAGAAGCTGTAAATGATACGTGAAAAAATCACTATAGAGCCAAAATACTCAGATACATCTTTAAGCTTAGCACTTTTAATTAGCGGAGGCTTATGGGGTCTTTATTGGATACCATTAAGGGAACTGTCATTGGCAGGATTGGATAGCTATTGGAGTATCTTTTTTATCAATGCTTGCCCACTTCTAGTTCTATCCCCAATGGCACTTTTCAAGATCAATCAATTTAAATTTACTGATTGGTCTACTCTATTGTCTGGTCTTACTATAGGACTTGCTTTCACGCTTTACGCGGGAGCGATTTTAGAGACTACTGTTGTCAGGGCAACCCTCTTGTTTTATCTTAGCCCGATCTGGGGAACTATTTTCGGCACGATTTTTTTATCAGAGAGATTTACCGTCAGACGGACAATCGCAATTATTTTTGCTTTATTCGGGCTTTTTTTGCTTCTATCAAATAAAGATACTTCATATTTTACATTGAAGATAGGTGACTTTTTTGGTTTTTTATCAGGTCTTCTTTTTGCTATTGGATCGGGATTGTTGAAGCGCTCGCCAAGAATAAAAATATTTCCTCTAACGTTCTTCGTTTATGCATTCACCAGTGCAGGCGCATTAGCATTGGTATTTTTTTTCATCGGCCAGACTGAAATACCGACAAAGATTGTAATTGATTTTTTCCCTTATGTTTTTCTATGGTCTACAATTATATTCATGCCAAGCTTTATGGTTGTCTTTAAAGTCTCACAGACTTTGTTTCCTGGACGCGTAGCTATTCTCCTTATGTCAGAGATCATAGTTGCTGTTGTTACGGCTAGTATTTTACTTCCAGAGGAAAGAATGACTTTAATTCAATGGCTTGGAGCACTTGCAATTGTGATAGCCGGCTTTATTGAGGTACTATTTAGCAAGTCGACAAAATACATATCAAAGCCCATGTAACGATTTAGTTTCCAAATAATCCTCCAAACCCATTAAACCACCCTCTCTGCCATTGCCAGATTGTTTGTATCCACCAAAAGGTGTTCCATAATTGTATCCACCTCCATTTATGTGAACTGCCCCGACTCTCAATTGTGAACTCACGCGTTCTGCTTTTTTAATGTCAGACGTTTGCACATAGGCCGCTAAGCCATAGGGTGAGTCATTTGCTATAGATATCGCTTCCTGCTCATTCTTGAATGGCATTATAACTAAAACTGGTCCGAAAATTTCCTCTCTAGCGATCCTCATAGTATTGCTAACATTATAAAAAATTGTTGGTTTAACAAACCAACCCTTTTCTAAACCGTGAGGCTTACCTAAACCTCCTGTTAAGACGGAGGCTCCTTCTTTTATTCCCAAATCAATCATATTTTGAACTCGATCGAATTGTATTTTATCAAATAAGGGCCCTATGTGATCTCCCTCTTTAGTTGGATCTCCGATTAAAATTTCTTCTGCTGACTTCTTTGCTATTTTTAAAACCTCTTCGTAACAAGAGTGTTCAACTAGTAGCCTCGTCGGTGCATCACAAGATTGACCCGTATTGAACATGCACTCATTGATCGAATATTTTATATCCCTTTCTAGATTTGCATCCGAAAAAACAATATTAGGTGATTTTCCGCCAAGTTCTAAAGTAACTCTTTTAATGGTCTCAGAAGAATCTTTGGTTACCATGATTCCAGCTCTTGTCGATCCAGTGAAAGACATCATATCAATTTCTAGATGCTTTGACATTGCCCTACCCACCGTATCTCCGACACCGTTAACCAAATTAAAAACACCATCTGGGTAGCCGGCCTCTTCAATGATTTCGGTATAAACCATCGCAGATAAGGGTGTGTACTCTGACGGTTTCAAGATACAGGTACAGCCAGTTGCTAAAGCTGGTATAACCTTCAGTGCGATTTGATTTACAGGCCAGTTCCAAGGTGTTATTAGTCCGCAAATCCCTACCGGTTCTTTTAAAAGAACATCCCCACTATCCAAAACTGTTCTTTCCTTAAGCTCTGCCAGCGCACCAATAAATGATTCCAAGTGCCCTAGGGCTGCATCCGCTTGGGCAGATCGTGCCATTGATATAGGTGCACCCATCTCTTCGCGCATGGCCTCGGCTAAATCTTCGAACCTTCTCTCAGTTATTCTCTTGAGATCCTTCAAGAGATCTATTCTATCTTTCTTTTTTGTTTTGGAAAAGCTTGTAAATGCTTTTTTCGCCGACTGAACTGCATCATTGACATCCTGTTCATTTCCTAGTGACACGGTCCCGATTTGTCTTAAATCCGATGGGCTTATCACAGCCATTGTTTCGTCTGATCTTGGGTTTACCCACGTCCCATTAATAAAAAATTTTTTTAACTTTTCCATTTTTTTAATCCGTGATTTTTCTATCCTCAACTATAGACAATTAATTGTATTTTCTTACATATTTTTGTCATAATTTTTTTGTAACGTCTATCCGAGGTCTATTATGAAAATAATTATTAACGGGTTAGGAAGAATTGGGAAGCTTGTCTTTAGAAGACTATGCGATGAGAACCTCCATAAAAATATTTTAATGGTGAATGAGAAAGCAGGGTCTGCTTCTGACCAAGAGTATTTTTTAAGATATGACACCGTTCATGGGACTTGGGGTGATGACCTTTGTTTTAAAAATGGTTGTCTTAATTACAAAGATCATTCTATAGATGTGATGACAGAGGGGTCTATAGAGAATATTAGTTTTCCTAAATCTGAAAAGTTTCTGGTAGTAGATTGTACTGGCGTCAATAAATCAGAAAAGTTACTTGAGCCATACTTCGAAAGAAAGGCATCATACGTATTAATTTCTGCCCCTATAGAATCACCCAATGTGCAAAATATTGTTTATGGAATAAATCATCAATCCATAGACACTAGTGCTTATAAAATATTTACAGCCGCAAGCTGTACCACCAATTGCCTCGCGCCTATTGTAAAAGTTCTCGAAGAAAATATTGGAATAAAGCATGGGTCAATTACAACTATCCATAATATTACAAACTCTCAAACTATTGTTGATGCCCCAAAAAATAATTTAAGGCGATCGAGATCAGGTATTAACTCATTAATCCCTACGACCACGGGCTCAGCTAGGGCGATTTCATTAATTTATCCAGAGCTTAAAGGAAGGCTGAATGGACATGCTGTAAGAGTTCCTCTCTTGAACGCATCATTGACTGATTGTGTTTTCGAGATGAAACAGACTCTAGAAGTTGATAAGATTAATCAACTTTTTAACGAAGCTTCAAATACCTATTTGAGAAATGTTCTTTATTATGAAGAAAAACCCTTGGTGTCATCTGATTATGTTAATAATCCCCACTCAGCAATTATCGACTCTCTTTCAACTATGGTCGTAAATAAAACCCAGCTTAAGATTTATGCCTGGTATGATAATGAATGGGGATACGCCTGTAGAATGGTTGACATCTTATCTAAATTGATCCGAGACTAGGCTTTCCTCTTGTTGATATTCAATCCATTTTTAAATGTATCGATTATTTATTGGTTTTTGATGCTGACCGATGGTGCTTTACGAATGTTAGTGCTAATGCATTTTCATGATAAAGGCTATTCTCCTTTTACTCTCGCTTATATATTTCTACTCTACGAATTTATGGGTGTTATTACAAATTTTATGGCTGGCATTTTTGGTCGGCGCTTTGGGTTATCCACCCTCTTGATAGCCGGTACTAGCCTGCAGGTATTAAGCCTAACATCACTTGGCCTTATTTCGATTAATAGCCCAGAATGGTTTATGATTTTTTGCCTTATCTTTTTTCAAGGTCTCTGTGGTGTCGCTAAAGATTTGACTAAAATAGGAAGTAAGACAGCCGTAAAGTTTCTAAGCAATGAAAATATTAAAGGGAAGCTTTTTAGGAACGTCAGTTGGCTCACAGGATCCAAAAATACTGTTAAAGGGTTAGGTTTTTTTGTTGGTGCTTTTTTTGATTACCATTCATCCCTTCTCAATCTCTTTATATATTCTTGCCTTCATTTTGTTTATAGCTCTAATGATTGCGTTGAACCCAGTGTTAAAAACGCCTGAATTAAATACAAAATCAAATAAAGTACAATCAGAAGGAAAGTTTTTTTCTGACATTTCCAGTATAAATTATCTTTCTTTGTCGAGAATTTTCTTGTTTGGTGCACGAGACATTTGGTTCGTAATTGGAATTCCTTTGTTTTTATTGGAAGTGTTTTCAACTATGTTTGTTACGGGATCAAACGGTAAAGTTGTTTTCCTTTTGGTAGGTAGCTTCATGGCTCTATGGGTCATTTTTTATGGCTTCGTACAATCTCAAGTGCCAGCAATTATTCAAAGAAAAACTGATTTAAATATAGAATCTAGTGCTTTTCGCTGGTCCATTATTGTAATTTTCCCTACCTTATTTTTAACTTTGTTAACTTTTGTTTTTGATAACACTCTGTCAGTGACGCTGATTGTAATAATAATCACTTTACTTTTTATATTTGGAGGTTTTTTTGCAATTAATTCAAGCATCCATTCTTATTTGATATTAAAGTTAACAAGTAAAAAAAATGCATCCGAAGATGTTGGTTTTTACTATTCAGCTAACGCAGTGGGTCGCTTTTTTGGAACACTATTATCTGGAGTTAGCTATCAGTTGGGCGGGCTTAGCCTTTGCTTATTCTTTACGACGGTCTTTTTAGTTTGTTCCAGTTATTTTATTGCAATTTTGGCAAAAAAAACTTGATATCTGGATTTAAAAATGAATCACTGTAAGCTACAATTTACGTTCTGAGTTGGTTTTAAGATGAAAGACAATCGTAAAGATTATATCATTTTTTCTACTATTCTAATTGGTTTAACAATGGTTTTTGCGAGCTTAGGATATCCAATCTGGGTTTTCCCTGCAACGGTTCTCATGTGCTCGATAATATTTTTTATGTATTTAAAGTCTAGCCAAATAGGCGAAAAGCACCATGTTAACGCATTGAAACAGGAAGCTATCAAGGAAGAGATTCAAGATACGTATAATGCCAAGATCACTTACAGGGTAATTAAAGGATTATTGAACATTCTTCCTTCACCCTATATTTTGATCGACAGAAATGGTAGAATAACATTCATAAATTCAGAGGCTAAAGGAATAGTCCCTGATTTTCATGCTGGCTCCCATATTTCGAACGTTTTCAGGTCGCCTATTTTTTTAGCTGCTGTTGAGAATGCAATAAAAAAAGATAAGCAGGTAAAGCTGTCTTTTGAAGTTCAAAGCCCACAATTTCGTCAATTTAGTGCAAATATTTTTTTCATATCATCAAATAAAATATCAAACAATTTCAATGACATTTTTATCCAACTAACAGATGACTCAACTCATATAAGAGCCGAAAAAATGCGGACGGATTTTGTTGCAAACGCTAGTCATGAGCTTAGAACTCCATTAGCGTCGATCACAGGCTTTATCGAAACATTGCAAGGGCCAGCAAAAAATGATCCGAAGGCAAAGGATCTTTTCTTAAATCTTATGGCCAAACAGGCTGGTAAAATGGAACTTTTAATAAAAGATTTGATGTCTCTTTCCAAATTGGAAATACTAGAGACTAAACCTATTACGTCTGTCTGCTCATTAAGTGAACTTATCAGTGATTTAACGCAGAGCTTACAACAATACGCACAAGACAATAATGTTAAACTAGTTAATAATATTTCTAAAAAAATGATGCCAATAATGGGGGAAGTTGATCAATTGCGACAACTATTCTCAAACTTAATAGAGAATGCTATTAAATACTCAGGATCTGAATGTGAAGTAAAAATTTTTCTGTCCAAAGAAAAACACAAAGGTATGGTTGGAATAGTGATTGAGGATAACGGGCGTGGAATTTCTGCGGAACATTTACCTAGACTTACGGAGAGATTTTATAGAGCTAACACAAATTCTGAAGCTGAAAAAGAGGGTACTGGTTTAGGATTGGCGATAGTGAAGCATATTTTAATCAGACACCGCGGAAAACTCCAGATTGATTCCAAACTTGACAAAGGCAGTCAATTTACTGCTTGGCTTCCAAAAGGGAATTTGGGTAAACAAAAAAAAATAAAATGAATTAAAAATTTAAAAAAATTCATGTTTTCAATATCTTATTTATTCATAAAATTTTAATATTTTTGACACATTTAAGTGAGGATCTAGTGACATTGTTCGATGTAATTAGACTTTTGAGTTAACAAAGGAGTTGTCAATAATGAACAATATTTTAAAAATTTTTACTGCTGCAGTTGTAGGGGCAGTCTTAAGCACTGGCTCGCTGATGGCTAGGGAAGGCGATCAAATATCGATTGTTGGATCCTCAACTGTATTCCCATTTTCAACCATCGTTGCAGAGCGTTTTGCGAAAAACACTGACTTTAAAGCCCCAGTTATAGAATCAACGGGTACCGGTGGGGGCGCGAAACTATTTTGTGCAGGGATCGGTCTTGATCATCCAGACGTAACCAATGCAAGTAGGGCAATGAAATCAAGCGAAAAAGAGACTTGTACTGCAAACGGTATAACGCCGGTTGAGTATATGATCGGCTTTGATGGAATAACTTTCTCAAACAGCAATAAAGCACAGAAGTATTCTTTAACTAAGGAAGAGATTTTCAAAGCTGTGTCAGCTAAAATAATGTCTAACGGGAAAATGGTAGACAATGGCTATAAGAGATGGAGCGACATTAATCCGTCCTTGCCGAGTGTTAAAATAGATGTTTTGGCTCCTCCACCATCTTCCGGCACACGAGATGCTTTCGTAGAGTTGGTCATGCACGATACTTGCAAGAAGGTTTATAAAATGCCTAAAAAAGGTGATGACGGGTACAAGGCCCTTTGTTCTGCACTAAGAGAAGACGGTGCTGTTACCGAGGCAGGAGAAAATGACAACCTGATTATAGAAAAGCTTGCTGCAAATCAGGATCGATTTGGTATTTTCGGATATTCATTTCTTGACCAAAATAAAGATAAGGTTCAGGGTTCTGTCATAAACGGTGTAGCTCCATCAATGGGTACAATTGCTGATAGTTCGTACAAAGTTTCTCGGCCACTATTCTTTTATGTTAAAAAAGAACACGTTGGGGTAGTTCCAGGACTTCAAGAGTTTTCTGACTATTTTATGAGCTTAGCAGTGAGCGGTAGCCCCTTAGAAGCTGCTGGCCTTATTCCAAAGCCATAGTTTTTTAACCATTTACTTAGACCATAAAGCCGGATAACATATCGGCTTTATGGCACGTTAATCTCCAGACAGGATTTTCACTTCAATGACCCTTCCTCTAAGTTTCGTTTTTTTTGTGCTTCTGGGGTTATCTGTATATTTTTATTATCACGCAAAAAGCGGTATAGTTAGAAAAGCTGCATTACTTAGCGATCGTACAAAAGCACTTCCGTCTCACTATGGACAACAATCCTTCCTCTGGGCTTTCATACCCTCTTTACTAATATTATTGGTTCTAACAATCGGTGGGCCAAACTATATAGATCAAATTTTCTATAATAAAATTCAAGAATTAAATCCCACATTTAATGAATCTTTTGTAAGTCTTATCTTGGCAAAAGTTATTAATGTCTCAAATGGAAAAATTTCCACTGGTGAAGAGAATATAATAATGCTCGCAAAGGACTATAAAATAGCTTTCGAGCAACTGCACTTTTATCGTGGATTAGTGGTTATTTTATGCGCTGCGTTATTGGGAATGATTATTTCCTATAGACAGAAACCTGGCTCAAACGCAAGGGAACAGGTTGAAAAATTTATAGTTAATATTTTCTTCGCTTCAGCAGTTATTGCTATTTTTACAACGGTAGCTATTATATTAAGTCTATTTTTTGAAGCGTTGAGATTTTTTAATTTATATAATTTTTTTGATTTTATATTCGGACTTCATTGGGCTCCAAATGTAGCTATAAGAACAGATCAAGTGGCTGCTGAAGGCTCATTTGGCATGATACCTGTGCTATTAGGTACATTACTAATTTCTTTCATAGCAATGTGTGTGGCTATCCCAATTGGCCTTTTCTCTGCAATATATCTTGCGGAGTTTGCTACGCCTAAAATTCGAGATTTCGTAAAACCAACTTTGGAAATTTTAGCTGGTATTCCAACTGTTGTGTATGGATATTTTGCTGCTTTGACTGCCGCTCCATTTTTCCGGGAAATTGGTTTTTCACTGGGTTTAGATGTTTCATCTGAGTCAGCTATAGCAGCTGGTGCTGTAATGGGTATAATGATTATTCCGTTTATTTCCTCTTTATCCGACGACGTTATTAGAGCTGTTCCGCAAAGCTTGCGAGACGGTTCAATGGGACTTGGTGCCACAAAAGCTGAAACAATTTACATCGTTATACTGCCCGCTGCTATTCCTGGTTTGATCGGCGCGGTTCTCTTGGCCGTTAGTCGTGCTATCGGAGAGACAATGATTGTTGTAATGGCCGCGGGATTAAGCGCAAATTTGACGGTCAATCCATTAGAGTCCGTAACAACCGTCACAGTTCAAATTGTTTCACTCCTTACTGGAGATACAGAGTTTGATGATATTAAAACCTTGTCAGCCTTCGGCCTAGGGCTAGCACTTTTCTTCTTTACCCTGTTACTCAATATTTTTGCTCTTTCTATATCGCGGAGGTTAGCTGAAAGATATGATTAGAAAAAGTATACAATCAAGAAGAGCCCGTGAAACCAGATTAAAGATCTATGGTATTACCTCCATTTGTTTTGCTCTTATTATGCTTGCAACGCTACTTATATCGATAGGGCTTAATGGGTATAGCGCACTTCAGCAAGCCTACTTTAAGTTAGATATATCTGTAAACACGGAAAAGTTCGTTGATGACAGTGGGGCTCCTGACAACAATAAGATGAATCTTTTTAACTGGGATGGTTTAGTGCAAAGCGCATTAAGAGAATTTTTTCCAGAGGTAAAAGATAGAGATGAAAAAAAAGAATTGTTTGCAATTATCTCTGCTAATGCTGGCTATGATCTAAAGGAAATTATTAAAAAGAAAGCCCTTGGTAGTGGCTCTCATACTTTGTCAGTTTGGCTTCATTTATCTGACGACGCAGATCAGTATTTAAAAGGTAGATTAAGCATTGATATTCCAGAGGAAGATAGAAGGATTAATAATAAGCAAATAGCATGGGTAAATAGCTTGGTGGAGAGAGATATTGCAAAACTTAAATTTAACAAAACATTTTTCACATCTGCTGACTCCAGAGAGCCTGAGAGCGCTGGAATTCTCGGATCGGTTATTGGTTCAGCTTTAACCCTTTTCGTCACGATAATGTTTGCACTTCCACTGGCTGTTATGGCCGCGATATACCTCGAGTATTTTGCAAAACCTGGAAAGATAACAGACTTTATTGAAGTAAATGTTAACAACTTAGCGGCAGTCCCATCTATAGTATTTGGATTGCTTGGTTTATCAGTTTTTCTATCTACGTTTGGTCTTCCTAGATCAGCACCTCTTGTCGGTGGACTTGTGTTAGGTTTGATGACGCTACCTACGATAATTATAGCCTCAAGAGCATCTATACGCTCTATTCCTCCATCTATACGAGAGGCTGCTTTGGGGCTGGGCGCTTCAAAAATGCAGGCAGCACTACATCATGTATTACCCCTAGCAACCCCTGGCATTTTAACGGGCACAATTATAGGTATGGCTCAAGCATTGGGCGAGACAGCACCTCTTTTAATGATTGGGATGGTGGCCTTTATAATTGATATTCCAACAACCTTTACCTCTAGTGCCACAGCCATGCCAGTTCAAATATATATGTGGTCTGACAGCGCAGAAAGAGCGTTTTATGAAAGGAGTTCTTTAGCTATACTATTCTTAGTGGCGTTTTTAATCTCAATGAATCTCTTAGCCGTTGTATTGAGGAAAAAATTCGAGAAGAAATGGTGAAATAATGACTAGCAAATTTAGAACAAAAAAAGTTGAGGTATCTTACGGCGACAAAAAAGCGATAAGAGATATAAGCCTTGATATAGAAAAAAATATAATTACGGCGCTAATTGGTCCCTCTGGGTGTGGAAAATCAACTTTTTTGCGTTGTCTAAATAGAATGAATGATGTCATAGAGAATTGCTCAATAAAAGGGAGTATACATCTTGATGAACAAGATATTTATGGGCCAGACATAGATCCTGTCGAACTCAGAGCACGCGTTGGAATGGTTTTTCAAAAGGCAAATCCGTTTCCGAAATCTATTTTTGACAACATTGCCTATGGCCCAAGAATTCATGGCTTGGCTAGTAATGACAGCGAGTTGAAAGATATAGTCCACAATAGTTTGGAAAAAGCAGGACTTATGGATGAAGTCAAAGATCGGTTAAATGATCAAGCAACGGGGCTTTCAGGGGGTCAGCAACAGAGAATATGTATTGCCAGAGCCATTGCCGTTAGCCCTGAAGTTATTCTCATGGATGAACCCTGTTCTGCACTTGATCCGATCGCCACTGCAAAAATCGAAGAACTTATGAATGAACTATGTGAGTCTTATACCATAATTATTGTAACCCATTCAATGCAGCAAGCGGCACGTGTATCAAAGAAAACGGCCTTTTTTCATTTAGGAGACTTAATTGAATATAACGATACCGATAAAATTTTTACTCAACCCGAGAATCAAAAAACACAGGACTACATTACCGGGCGATTTGGATGATAAGGAAATAGGATGACTTTACATATTTCATCAGCATATAACGAAGACCTCATTTATATTAACAGTAAAATCGTGGAGATGGGTGGCTTGTGTGAGCAGATAATAAATAACACGAATCTGTCGATAAGGGATAATAACGTTCAACTTGCTGAAAAGGCTGTTCTTTTAGACGAGAAACTTGATTTTCTAGAAAACGAAATCAACGAGTCCGTGATAAAAGCAATTGCTTTGAGACAACCTGTTGCCGATGATTTACGGGTTTTATTTTCGGCTATCAAGATTTCTGGAGCCTTTGAAAGGGTCGGTGATCTTTGCAAAAACATAGCAAAGCGCACCCAACTTCTAAGCGATGAATACCAGATAGACATAAGAAGAGAAATATTCGAGCTAGGTGAAAAAGTAAAAAAACAGCTTACTCGATCTATCAATTCATATACCAATCAAGATATTAAGTTAGCTACAAAAGTATGGAAAAATGATTATAAAATTGATCAAATGTATACTGATCTCTTTGAAAATCTTCTCGTATATTTAAAAAAGAAAAAACGAGTGGCCTCTGGTTCCCACCTCATGATTATAGCAAAAAATTATGAGCGCATCGGAGATCATACCACTCATATTGGAGAAATGACACACTTTGCAATAACAGGTGAGAATTTAGTGGCAATAAGACCAAAAGTTAACCTGCCTGTATAGAGGTTTTTTTAATAATGAAACATAAAATTTTGCTTGTTGAAGATGATAAGGACATTCAAGAAATTATAGAATACAATTTTTCTAAGGAAGGCTACGAGGTAACTAAATGCTCTGATGGTGAAAGCGCTATTGAATTAGTTAGGCATGAGACACCGGACCTTGTCATTTTGGATTGGATGCTTCCAAATCTATCTGGTTCGGAAATATTAAGGCAAATACGTTCATCCAAGAAATTAAAAAAAATACCTGTCATAATGCTCACAGCGCGAACTGAAGAAAGTGATAAATTGAGAGCTTTTGACACCGGAGCTGATGACTATATAACCAAGCCCTTTTCAAACTCTGAATTAATTGCCCGAACGAAAGCTCTTCTTAGACGCGTGAGTGAAGACAGTTTTACAGACACTTTAAATTTTCATGACATTGAATTAAACCGTGATAACAAAAGAGTGTTTAGAGGTAAAAAGGAGATAAAATTGGGGCCTGTGGAATTTAAGTTACTTGAAGTTTTTCTAATGAGGCCTGGACAAGTGTTTAACAGGGAGCAGTTGTTAGATAAAGTCTGGGGTAATCAGATATACGTCGAGGAAAGAACAGTTGATGTCCATGTGGGACGTTTACGGAGAGCGCTTAATAGAGGTAAAGCAAAAAAGGATCCTATACGAACTGTAAGAAGTGCAGGTTATTCGCTTAATGAAAACTATAGTTAGCGCAGACTTATTTTATATGCAGGTAAGAGAAAAAATTTTCTGATGCTTTTTCCCAAGAAAACTTCTTTGCGTGTTTTATAGCAGTCGATGCACTAAGTGATTCTAATCCTCGCACTGCTTCAGCCAGATCTTCTCTTAGGATTCCTGCTTTCGATTTGCCGATAACATCTTTTGGGCCGGAAACATTATATGCAGCCACAGGGAGCCCACTTGCCATTGCCTCTAGTAATACCAAACCAAAGGTATCGGTTTTTGATGGAAAGACAAAATAATCACACTCTTGATAAATATTTGCTATTTCCTCATGACTTTTATTTCCAAAGAATCTGACGTCTGGGTATTTTTCTCTAAGTCTTTTTTCTTCAGGACCACCGCCTATCATCCATTTCTCTCCATCGAGTTTTAGACTCAAAAACGCATCTAAATTTTTCTCTATCGCTAGTCGGCTTGTGCACACATAAACCTTTTTCTTTCTAGCAGTTCTTTTCTTAGGTTGAAATGTTGAAAGATCGACTCCCAAGGACCATATCTCAGGTTTTCCCACATTCCATTTGATGAGATCTTCTTGAACTGTTTTAGAAGGAACAAGCACTCTCTCAGAGTTTTTATGGAACCATTTTAGAAAAGCGTAAGTCCAGGACAATGGGATTGCTGTTCGTGCTTTTATGTACTCTGGAAAACGTGTTTGAAAAGCGGTTGTATAACGCATTTTATTTTTATGAGCGTACGATCGAGCTGCTATTCCGAGGGGACCTTCTGTATTAACATGGAGTGCATCTGGTTTTAAATCATCAAGGATAGCAAACACCTTCTTTCTTGCGAGGAGGGCCAATCTTATTTCCGGATAGGTTGGACAGGGAATATTTTTAAAGCGGTCTGGTCCAATAACAAAAGCATCGTGTCCCATCTCTCTCAGGTGTTTAACGGTTTGCTGGATACAAACGACAACCCCATTAACTTGAGGTGTCCACGCATCGGTTATAATAACTATTTTTGACAAATTGGCTCTACTTAACACCTTCAACGGGTGTCAATTTACCTTTTGTTTTCGACCATTCGATTATTTCAAGTTTTCCGTCAAAATTCTCAACTAAGGCAGTCATTGACTCTACCCAGTCTCCATCATTGGCGTACATTATATCTTCAACCATTTTCATCTCAGCCTTATGAATGTGACCACAAATTACACCATCACAACCTCTACGCCTTGTCTCCGTCACTATAGACTTTTCAAAGGCAGACATGAAAGAGACAGCTAGCTTCACTTTTGATTTTAAGTATTGAGAAAGCGACCAATACGGGAGTTTAAAGAGACGCCGAATTGCATTAAAAACAGCGTTTATTTTCAACAGAAATACATACGCCCAGTCGCCAATATAGGCAAGCCACCTCGCGTGCTGGATTACATTATCGAATAAATCGCCATGAACGACCCAAAATTTTTTGCCATCAGCCGTATAATGTATATCATCATCCTTAACTTTTATTCCCCCCATCGTAAGGCCTATAAAATCTCTGGCCACTTCGTCGTGATTGCCGGGAATAAAAATAATCTCGGTACCTTTCTTTGCTTTTTCCAAAATTTTCTGCACAACATCATTATGCGTCTGTGGCCAGTACCATCGTTTAGACAGTTGCCATCCATCTACTATATCTCCTACCAGAAAAATTTTTTCACATTCTATGGTTTTCAGAAATTCTAAAAACTCTTTAGCTCTTGATCCTTTGGTTCCCAGGTGAACGTCAGAAACCCACACCGTTTTAAAAACCTTTGCCGTGTAACTAAGATCATTCATTATTTATTCCAAAAACGCTTAATGATTAAACTGACTTGTAGAGATTAAAAATTATCTTTTTTCCGAGTCTTAATTCGGCTTTCTTACCACCCTAATATAGTGCCTTACCATATTATTTAAATACCCCTTTTGAAAGAGAAATATTAAAACCACTCTCTTTTTTTATTATTTTCGAGATAACATGCCTAATTTAAATATCAGGCAATAGTAGCTCTAAATAACTTTCTGTTAATTCTGGTTCATTAGAGTAATAAAAACCTTATACTAAATAAATACAACGTATGCGGAGGTTATAATCAAATGAAAATTCTCGTTTTAGGTGCTGGTGCCGTAGGAGGTTATTTTGGAGGTCGAATGGCTGAGGCGGGAATGGATGTAACTTTTTTAGTAAGAGAAAAAAGACAAAAAAAATTAGAAAAATCGGGTTTAATAATTAAGAGTCCAAAAGGTGATTTCGTCACTAGCCCCAAACTTGTGAATATAGATAACGTAGACAGTATCTATGATGTCATATTATTCACTAATAAGGCCTATGATTTAGACGAGATTTTGCAATCTCCATTTCCAGTAAAGGATGGGTCAATAATTATCCCATTACTTAATGGCTATGCACATATGGAACAATTAAGAAATAAGTTTCCAAATGCGCGTTTATTTGGAGGTATTGCGCACATCTTTTCCACATTGAGCGAAGAAGGTGAAATTCACCATTTCAATGATATTCACTCGCTTACTATTGGTCACTTAAACAAGGCAGATGAAACGGATGGAAGACGATTTTTTGATGCTTGTAGTTCTGCAAACTTCTCAATTAAGTACTCGGATGACATCATTGTAGACCTTTGGCACAAGTGGGTACTCATAACCACCGTAGCAGGGGCCACTACTCTATTTAATGCAACCATAGGAGAAATTGCGTCCACTGAGCACGGAATAGCATTTATTTCTGATCTTCATGATGAGTGTATTACTATAGCAAAGTCTGAAAAAATTCAGGTGAATGACGATGACTTAGCGCAACAAAGACGCTTTCTTTCTGACAAAAAATCTACATGGAGTTCATCTATGCGAAGAGACATGGTGAATAAGTCAAAAATTGAGTGCGCCCATATATTTTTAGAACTCATTAATATTGCAGACAAAAACAACGTTGAATGCCCCTCTTTAAAAACCGTAATGATAAATGGTGAAATATATATGCGGTCTCTAGTCTAAGGTGCAATCCAGCTAGATTTATTATTGTTAAAATCTAATACCATTCTCTCGTGGCCCGATGATTTTAAATAAAGATAATCTATTTCGGTTATCTTATTGTCGACAACACAAAAATTCTTTTTTCCTTCTTCACTCTGTTCCGATGTTGGGGTCTTTCCCTTTAACTCTAGAGGCAAACCATCATCCTTTTCTTCAATGTGGCTTGAAGGATCATATTTTGTTAAATAACATTTTCTTGATGAGAGCCCTGTCTTATCCCATGAATCATTCCATATTGAGTCATCGTAATGGATGCTAGAAATTGTCTTTATCCTTAACTGCGTTTTCAGCTTATAACTATATACCAAGCAGACTGTGTTTGGGTTTTTCTTAATATCATTAAGTTTTGGACTTCTATAATCGGTGTGAAAACGAATAATATTTTTATCTTTATCAAAATTTCTTAAAACAACACTTCTTGCTTCCACTCCCTCCTTTCCAATGGTACAAAAAGTCATAATGTGGAAATCATGATCTCTCTCTTTCGCCCCGTTTTCCAATAGCTCACTGACTTTTATAAAAATATCGTTATTCATTTCCAATTCCATTAATGCCTAATATCTTAAATATATTAAAAAAAACAGCTTTTTCAAAAGAGCCTTTCGGATTACTTATCTTACTCGCTATAGCAATGCCCATAGCGTTTTCAACGTGGGTTGCTTTGCTTAATAATTTTGTAATAGAAGTATCCAGTTTTTCTGGCGTCGAGATAGGTTGGCTTCAAAGTGTAAGAGAGATACCAGGGTTTCTTGCTGTCTGTGTTATCTTTATCTTGTTTTTTATAAGCGAACAAAGACTTGCATACATATCGCTAGCTCTTTTAGCGTTGGCGGTAGCAGTTACTGCTCTTTTTCCAGATTTTAAAGGATTGATCATCACAACATTGGTAAGTTCAATTGGATTTCATTACTATGAGACAGTCAATCAATCACTTCAATTGCAATGGCTTGAGAAAGAAACAGCACCTTCATCAATCGGATGGATTGTGGCGGCTGGATCGGGTTCCGCCTTTTTTGTTTATATCGCTATAATTATTCTTTGGCTTAATCTTAATTTTAATTATTTTTTCATTTATTTCTTTGCTGGTTTATTGTGCTTATTAATTGTTATCTTTTGCTTTTTTTATTATCCACAATTTCAAATTGGCAAAAAGCAGCGCTTAGCAATTGTGCTAAAGCGGAGGTATTGGGTCTATTACACCCTACAGTTTTTTTCAGGAGCCAGGCGACAAATATTTGTTGTTTTTGCAAGCTTTATGATGGTTGAAAAATATGGTTTTGATGTTCACCAAATTACACTTCTCCTTTTAGCAAACTTTTTAATCAACATATTTATGGCACCATTAATTGGGCAATTCATAGAAAAGTTTGGTGAAAGACTTTCATTAATTGTCGAATACTTCGGTCTTATGGTTATTTTTCTTCTTTATGCCGGCCTATATTATTTTGATTGGTCTTACATTGTCGCGTCTATTCTTTTTATAGCGGACCATATGTTTTTTGGGTTGGCTTTTGCAATGAAAACATATTTTCAAAAAATTGCAGATAGCGAGGATTTTGCTCCAACCGCTGCTGTAGCTTTTACGATAAACCATATTTCTGCTGTATTTCTTCCAGTTCTATTAGGCTATATCTGGGTTCATAATAATAGTGCTGTTTTTTACCTAGCTGCGGTATTATCATTTATTTCATTGGTAGTGGCGATATTGATACCAAGATTTCCTTCTAAAGGTAACGAAAGTATTTTACGTGTCTAGGTGTTTTGTTGATGAAGGTCTAGCCCACTACCCATCTCATACATCTCTTCATCTGGTTTTGGGGGTTCAGGAATTTGTACAATTTCAATCCAGCCGTTTAAAAAATCAAACCGCAGACCAACTTCATCCATACCGGTTTTAAGAATTAATTGATCAAGACCATTTGTATTTTTTACGGCTCTATTAATAGATTTACACATAATCTTGTGGAGAAACTCTCTTTCTAATTTTGTTTTAGGTTTGAAGGTTTTCTCTATTTCTAAATATTCAAGGTCTAAGCAGCGAACATTTACAGTATTTTTTCCAGCTAATAGGCTGATCGCCACTATTGGTTTAGTTTCGCCAATTCGTGGAATTGCCCAAAAGGATTCATATTCCCAGTTGGGACGAACTAGGCTGCTAATTTCATAATTTAAAGCACTCATCTGCGAAAATAATGCTTTTATCGATATGATTAAAGTTATGACAGTGGTGCTGAAAATTTTTATAAACAACATACAACCTATTTGTTAATTACATCCAAAGATGCCTCAAACTTTATTACCATCTATTTCAACTTTGTCTACTTGTATATCAGGGCTGTAATTATTCTCTCCAATTATCAAGGGAAGTATTTCACTTTGATCATTTCCTCCTAGGTTTTCATATCTTTCTTCTCTCCATTCGAGCGTTGAGAACTCTCCGCATTTTTTACAAACGGGTTCCCATTCGCTTTGACTCTCACAGTTAGAGCAAATCCACCTTTTTGATCGCTTAGCTGTAACGGCTTTTGCAAGCCAGCCCTTTACAGCAGCATCTGATGATCCAACTCCCTTTTCAATGGCAGCCATTAGGGTATAGACCTTAGCGTTTGCTTGATCAGTTTCGATTAGATCACTTATAGCCCGTCTCGCTTCAGGAAAATTTTCAGAAAGAATATTTAATTCGGCTTTTAAGGTTTTTGTTTCCACATCACTCTTCTTAACATTTAAAATCTTTTTGAAACGTTCTACACGATCATCAACGCTTTCATTGGCCTCGATCTCTGCAAATTTTTTTGCTACATCTGGGTGAGGAATAACTTTCCATGTACTTAACAATGCTGTTTCTGCTTTCTTTTTTTGTCCTTCAAGAACCTCTAGCTCTGACAAAAAGATCGAATTTGGAACGAGGCCCGCGTATTTTTTTAATGCCTGCCTGGACATCTTCAAGGCATCCAGCGTCTTTCCATCTGATCTAAGTTCCTTAGCTTTCTGAAATAAAAGAATACTTTCTCCTTTGCTATACGTTTCTTTATCTATTCTTTTAATCTTATTAATATTTTTATAACTCATTAAGGCTCCATCCCAATCACCCTCTGTGAGTTGGAGATTAAAAAAAGTTTTATTAAATGATAGGTTTCGGGGTTTCAACTTGATTAACCGCTCTGTCAGTTTGAGTGCTAGGCTTGTATTCCCTTCAGTTAGTTTCATCTTTATAAGACCAAACAACCCCATGCTCCGTGTCGTTTTGTCTTTAATTAATTCTTGAAAAATCTCTTCTTGTTTTGCCACGTTTCCTTTGGCGTCATATGAGCTAAGAGATAATATGTTCGGCAAAGATTTTGATTTGAGATATTTCTTGCTTCGCTTTATTTCTGATAAAGCTCTTTCATGATCTCCCTCAAAGCTAGCAGTATATGCGCTGAGTAAAATACTTTGTCCTTTTCTTTCTGACCTTTTTTCAAAGAACCTCTTTAGAGCTGTATCATCTCCTCTCAAAAATCCGATCAAAGACCATAAAAACTTTAGGACTATATTTATCATTAAAGCGACACAGAGGAGCGCTAAGATGAGGGCAAAAAACGATATGAAACTTAACTGGTATTCTCGATTAAGAAAGTCAATCGTTAATGTCCCATCGGTATCTTTTACAAAATTAAATGTAACAGCTAGTGCTATAGCAATGCTGAAAAAAAATATTGCCTTTATAAATACCCAAATCACTGATTTATCTGATCTTCCATTTCAATAAGCTTATCCAGCTTTCCAATCCAATCTTTCATTAAGGCTCTAGTCTCTGACGATAATTTACTAATCTCAATTTTTGCGTTTTCTAACTTTCCGCTTTTTAATGAATCATCAATTCTGGATAGTATTGCGTCTGTGTGATCACCCTCAATAGGCTCAGTAGACCTAGATATAAAAATCGTGTTGAAATAACCTGTTAACCAGTCTGTCCAGTCTTGTTTCTCAAGCGAGTTTATTTCGTTTTTCAAAGCACGATAAGAAATCTCGGTGAATTCTTCTATTAAAACCAAAAGCTCTCGACTCATTTCTAAGGACTGTTTTTTCTCTAAATTCTGATAGGAACTTCTTAGTACTAATAAACTCTTTTTGTTATTTTCAATAAGCTCTTGGTTCTGTGATATTCGTTTCTGCAATACATCTAAATCGCTTTCATATGCTTGTTGAAAATTTTCTAGCTTATCTATTTGGTTTTTTAACAATCCCTCATTTTTAATATCACTTTGGTGTTGGGTCTCATCTTCGGTTTTGTATTTCACATTTTCAGAAATAGCAGCGCTTATTTTTGACTCTATATCTTTCGCATTCTTTTTAACCAAGTCGTTGACCATATTAATTCTTGATAGCAAAAATTCTTTTTCTGATTGTAACTCTTCGATACTAGAACTGATGATTTTCTCTCTTTCCGAGAAAAATGTGTTTTTGTTCAACTTAGAATTTAATTCAGATTTTAAATCTTTAATTTCAACAAAAAAAATAAAATATAAAGAGCCTAAAGCTATTGTTGATAATGCTAAACTAACTACGGCCAACATAAGGGCATAGTTAAAGTGAAAACCCAATGTTTTTGGTCCATCACTGTTTTTTTTCAAACTCTTCTTAGTATTCGATTCTGTCACTTTTAAGCTTTTTAATTTTAGTCTTAATAACGTGCATACTCTTTAACTATCATCTTGACCATTTCAGAGATCAGAGGCTCTTGAATTGTTTTACATCTAATATCTTTATCTAAGACCGATCTTAATCTATTTTCAATTTTTTTGCTAAAACAGAAAAATATTTTATTGAGATTGTTTTCTGAAGTGCCCTTTGTCAAACTGTCCACGGATTTTTCTGAGAATAGAGCGATGCCCTCCAACTGTTTTCTGGCTAAGACATTGTCTAGTTCTCTTTGCTGAACAGGCCTTTTCTGCTTATAAACCACATACTCTTCACAATTAAAGTTATACTTTGAAAGATCCGCCTTTAAGTCGAAAGATATTTCGTCACCTCGCAAATAAAATATAGTAGCTCTTTTGTTACTACAGTAGTCTTTTAAGCTATCAAGCAACTGCTTTACATTTGAGAAAATAAATGTCTCCTTTGCTCCTATTTTTCTAAGAAATTCATCACATCTTTGCCCAACGGCAAAAATAGGTGTTTCCGAGTTTTTCAATTCTATATTAAATTTTTCTAAAGCATAAACGGATGTAAAGACTAAAATATCCGCTCTCTCTAGGTTTACACTTATATTTTGGAACTCTATTTCCAAGAGGGGATAAATCAAAACCCTACCGTTGAACTTTTCTTTTTGTAACATTTCTTTGAAACGGCAGCTGTCTTTAAGAGTCCGCGTTAAAAGAATTTCTTTACTGGAAGAAATTTTTTCCTCCTTTTGACTTTATCTCTCTTCCTGCCTCGCGTCCAATTTCTACCGCCATGGCCCAGTCCCCTTGCCAAACATTATGTATCTTTACCTCGCCATTAGCACTTATAATTTCTCCCGTAAATTTAAATTCTTCATTATTTTTTTGCGCCAATCCTCCGATAGGCGTTCTACAGGATCCGTCTAACTCCCTCAAGAATGCTCTTTCAGCCTCAACTCTTTTCTTTGATACACTGTCATTGAGAGGTGCTAAAAATTCTTCCATTTTTTCGCTGCGTAAATGCTCAATTCCAACAGCTCCCTGAGCAACAGCAGGCAACATTTCATCTGTTGATATAGGGTTAATCAACTCAACTAAACCAAGTCTATTTAATCCTGCAGTAGCTAAAAAGGTTGCAACAGCCACGTTGTTGTCTAACTTTTCAAGTCTTTTTTGAACATTTCCTCTAAACTCAACCACCTTTAAATCCTTTCGCTTGTTTAGTAACTGTGCCTTTCTTCGAAGAGATGATGTTCCAACAACAGACCCCAGGGGCAAATCTGCGATGGATGAGTATCTTCTCGATATGAAAGAGTCTCTTACATCTTCGCGCTTTAAGATAGTTGAGATAACCAATTTTTCTGGGAGGTCCGTTTCAACATCTTTCATAGAGTGAACAGCTATGTCTATTCGCTTGTCGATAAGAGCTTGTTGAATTTCCTTCGTAAACAAGCCTTTTCCCCCAATTTTTGATAGTGACGTATTCAAAAACTTGTCGCCACTCGTTTTTATGATTTCTATTTTTACTTTTTCAGGATCTATTTGATTTAATGATAATAATTTATTTCTTACTTCATTGGCTTGTGCTAAAGCCAAAGGAGAGCCTCTTGTGCCAATAATTAATTTTTCTAGATAACTACCTTTACTCATTCTCTGATTTTCTAATTAATAATTTTTCAATTAATGTAATATATAACTATGCACAAGTCTATCATAGCACTAGGAATCGAAAGTAGCTGCGATGACACTTCAATAGGCGTTATCAAAGTAACTCGTAAAGATAATATACTGGTTTCAGAAAAACTGGGACTTGTGACACTATCTCAAGAAAAACTCCATAAAGGCTACGGCGGTATCGTACCGGAAATTGCGGCGCGTGCCCACTCAGAAAGAGTGGATACATGCTTTAAAAAAGCTCTCAAAGAAAATAACATTAAACTTTATGATATTGATATTATTTGTGTAACACAGGGGCCAGGATTAATTGGAGGTCTTATCTCAGGTATAAATTTTGCGAAAGGATTGGCTTTTTCAACAGAAAAACCACTGATTGGTGTTAATCACCTCGTTGGTCATGCGCTCACACCTCAAATGACAGATGATCTAAGCTATCCTTATCTACTGCTTTTAGCTTCAGGTGGTCATTGCCAATATTTAGCCGTTTTGGGAGCGAATGAAATAAAGAGGCTTGGAACAACTATAGATGATGCTCCAGGTGAGGTTTTTGATAAAGTAGCAAAAATGTTGAGCCTTCCTATATTTTCAGGATCAGAGGTGGAAAAGTGGGCGGAAAAAGGTGATAAAAGTCGGTTTTCATTTCCATTGCCACTAATCAATAAAAATGACTGTGACCTTTCCTTTTCTGGCCTTAAATCGTCCGTAAGAAGACAAGTAGATTATCTAGTTGAAAAACAGTCTGGCCTATATTTGCGTGATCAAAGAGATATTTGCGCATCGTTTCAAAAATCTATGAGATTAATTTTTGAGCAGAAAACAAAAAAAGCTATAGAACTATTCTCCAAGGTTTCTTCTGTGGAAAGTCTATCCTTTTCATTAGCAGGTGGTGTTGCAGCAAATAAGGAAATAAGAAATTCACTGAGGGAGCTATGTGATAATCTCGGAGTCCGATTCTCTGCACCGCCACTAGATCTGTGCACAGACAACGGCTTAATGATCGCGTATGCGGGAACACAAATGTATTTAGAAGGACAAGTTGACGATATGGACTTGTCCCCAAGACCAAGGTGGCCTATTGACCTAGACAATCAACATTCTCTAGGCTTTGGAAAGCGGGGACGGAAAGTTTAATTAATAGCGATAGCTGTCGCTTTTAAATGGTCCGGCTTCATTTACACCAATATAATCAGCCTGATCTTTCTCTAATTTTGTAAGTTTCACTCCTATTTTCTCTAAGTGCAACCTTGCAACTTTTTCATCCAGATGTTTTGGCAACGTGTATACGCTATTGGAATAATTCTTACCATTTTTCCACAGCTCGATTTGGGCTAAGACTTGATTACTAAAGCTTGCGGACATTACAAAAGATGGATGACCAGTTGCATTTCCAAGATTAAGCAATCTGCCTTCAGACAATAGAATTATATTTCTACCTGAAGCCATTTCCACCATATCAACTTGGTCTTTTATTTTTGTCCATTTTTGATTTTTGAGAGCAGCGACTTCGATTTCGTTGTCAAAATGACCAATGTTTCCAACGATAGCCATATTTTTCATATTCCTCATATGGTCTAGCTTTATAACATCTTTGTTTCCTGTAGCTGTTATAAATACATCTGCTGTTTCGACTGTGTCTTCTAATGTTACCACTTCGAAACCATCCATCGCGGCTTGCAGTGCGCAAATAGGATCTACTTCCGTAACCTTTACGCGGGCTCCGGCTCCTCGTAATGATGCTGCTGATCCTTTTCCCACGTCACCGTAACCACAAACGACTGCAACTTTACCTGCCATCATAGTATCTGTTGCTCTTCTTATACCATCTACTAACGATTCTTTACAGCCATATTTGTTATCAAATTTAGACTTTGTAACGCTATCATTTACGTTAATTGCAGGAAAAGGTAGCTTACCTTCCCGCTCTAACTGATACAACCGGTTTACACCTGTAGTTGTCTCCTCTGAAACTCCAAGAATTGACTCCTTTTGTTTCGTAAACCAGCCTTTACTTGATTGTAATCTCTTTTTAATTTGTTTAAAAAGCGCTTCCTCTTCCTCTGAAGATGGTTTTTCCAAAAATTCCGTGTCTCCACTCTCTGCCCGCGATCCTAATAGAACATACATAGTTGCATCACCGCCGTCATCTAGGATTAGGTTCGCTGTTTCTTCCTTAAAAAGAAATATTTTATCAGCATATTCCCAGTATTCATCGAGGGTTTCACCTTTATAAGCAAAAACAGGAACACCACTTTCCGCTATAGCTGCTGCAGCGTGATCTTGTGTAGAAAAGATATTACAACTTGCCCAACGAACATCTGCGCCTAAATCGACCAGTGTCTCTATTAAGACAGCTGTTTGAATTGTCATATGGAGGCTTCCTGCAATTCTTGCCCCTTTAAGTGGCTTTTTTCCTTCAAACTCTTTTCTTATGGCCATCAATCCTGGCATTTCTGTTTCAGCAATAGCTATCTCTTTTCTTCCGAATAAAGCCAAACTGATATCTTTCACGATAAAATCTTTACTCATTTTATTTTCCTTACAAAAACCTTTATAATTAATAGGAGTTATAATAATTTTTGCAACTTCAAAATGAAAATAAAAAGGGAATGGCAAAGGATGCTTTCAGGTAGAAGGCTTGAGCTATTAGACCCAAGCCCTCTTGATATAGAAATAGAAGATATAGCGCATGGCCTATCGTTTTTAGCCAGATGGAATGGTCAAACTATCGGAGAATACCCTTTTTCAGTAGCACAGCACAGTCTTTTAGTTGAAAATATTTTTGCAAAGCAATTCCCGCAAATGGATAATCCTTCGAAGTTATTTGCTTTACTCCACGACTCTGCTGAATATGTGATAGGAGATATGATCTCTCCTCTAAAATCTCATTTGGGTAACACTTATGAAGAATTGGATGAAAAGTTAACAAGAGCAATTTGTATAAGGTTCAATATTCCAACAAAAAAAATTAAAATAATAAAAAGACGCGTCAAGTTAGCAGACAAAAAGGCTGCTTGGTTGGAAGCTATACATCTTGCAGGGTTTTCAAAACAGGAGGCTGACAGAATATTTGGAAAACATGAAGAAATTAAAGGATATGAGAACAGTTTATTACCACAGCCACCATTTTTTATAAGAAAAAAGTTTGTTAATAGATTTAATGACTTATATTAACTTCAAGGGGAAAGGATGTTTCTAAAATGCTAGCAGATTCTATAAAGGATGTAAGTGAAAATACATTTGTCCCCGAGGTTATTGAAAAATCCAAAGAAAAAATAGTAATAGTTGATTTTTGGGCTCCATGGTGTGGTCCATGCAAAGCCTTAACTCCCATTCTGGAAAATCAAGCAACGAAAAAGAAGGAACATCTTGAGGTAGTTAAAGTTAATGTAGACGAAAATCAAAGTATTGCCTCTCAACTTAGAGTACAGTCTATCCCCGCAGTCTTCGCTTTTTCAGACGGTCAACCAGTTGATGGATTTATGGGCGCCAAAACCGAACCCGAAGTGGAAAAATTTTTAGACACACTCATAAAAAAATTTTCAAAAAATAATTCGAATATATCTGAAGAGTTTGAAATATTACTTTCAGAAGGAAGGTTTGAGGAGGTAAAACTAGCATCCGAAGAGCTAATTAAGTCCAGTCCATCCCCAGAGAATTATTCTTTATTAATAAGGTCAAATATTGGATTAGGCGACTTTGACAGTGTCGAGAAACTAATAGAAAATTTGTCACCTGAAATACTTAAAGATAATGCGGTCAAAGGTGCTATTTCATCTTATGAGCTTATGAAGAGTAATGATGTCGAAGATAGCAAGAAAGAAATTTTAGATAGAATGCGGAAAAACCCCGCCGACCTAGATTGCAAGATGAATTATTCTAAAATACTCTTTAAGGAGAATAATTTCTCCGAGTGTATAGACGTTCTTTTAGAGATGTTTAGAAAAGACAAGGAATGGAAGGATGGTTATGCAAAAAAACAGCTACTGTTAATTTTTGATCATCTCGGTTCTGAGAACGAGCTCTCCAAAAAAGGGCGAAGAGCGCTTACATCCCTGATTTTTGTTTGAATAACGTATGGAAAAATTACCTAAAAATATACCTCTTTTTCCTCTGCCAGGTGCATTGTTACTTCCTAATAGCAGACTTCCGCTCAATATATTTGAGCCAAGGTACATAAGAATGGTTGAAGACACACTTGCCACAAAACATAGACTGATAGGAATGATTCAGCCTATTAAATTAGATAAAAGAAACAATCTGACTGGAACAAATAAGTTTCAAAAAGTAGGGTGTGCGGGCAGAATTGTTTCATTTACTGAAACTGAAGACGGAAGATACCTTATTACCTTAGAAGGCGTATCGAGATTTAATTTTAGAAAAGAAATGGAGGATCAAAAGCCTTATATATTGTCTGAAATAGATTGGGGTTTTTACAGTAATGACCTTGTTCCCTTCGAAGGTATAAACAGTTTTGACAGAAACGGTTTTTTAGAAATTTTGAAAAAGTATTTAGATAGCGCACAAATTGCATCCGACTGGGACGTGCTCAAAAAAGCTAGAGAAGAAGTTCTTGTGAACTCTTTATCTATGCTTTGTCCGTTTGAGCCTGAGGAAAAGCAGGTTCTTTTAGAGGCGGAAACGATAGTCAAGAGGTTAGACGTTTTAGTAACATTGATGAAGCTATCATCGGAAAATGACCTAGAAAGTCGATATGTCCAATAAGAAAAAAAATGAGTTCAATAGTTATCTTACGAGATTGTTGGTGTGTCCCATTAGTGGTGGAGCGCTGTATTATGATAAAAATGAAAATTATCTGATATCTAAAGTTGCTAAAATAAAGTTTCCAGTGCGAGACGGCGTACCAATACTTTTAGCATCAGAGTCCAAGCCAATATTTAATGACTGAAAAGCCTCCTTTTTGTAAAAACCATTGAGATATTTAGCTTATCGGCTGCCTTAATAACGTCCAAATCGTTTATTGATCCCCCAGGCTGAATTATACAAGAAATTCCTTTTCGAGAAGCCATTTTAATTGAGTCAGGAAATGGAAAAAAAGCATCTGAAGCCATACCATTGGATATGGTTTTCGTGTTATTTGTATAATTTTTTTCTAACCTTCTCGAATTTTCTATTGCTATTTTCACACTCCCTACCCTGTTGGTCTGTCCAGCTCCAATTCCAGTTATGCACAGGTTTTTTCCAACAACGATAGCGTTTGATTTTACGTGTTTAACTATCTTCCATAGAAAAACTAAGTTATCAAATTCTTTTTTGCTCGGTCTTCTTTTCGTTACTACTTTAAATTCCTCTTCATTTGGTTTACTTAAAGACGTTTCCTGTACAAGATATCCTCCTATGACTGACCTAACCTCCTCTGTATGTAATAATGTTCTATCAAAGCTCTTTATTTCAACTATCTTGATGTTCTTTTTAAAACTCAGCATTTTAAAAGCCTCTGGTGAAAAGCTTTTTGCGATTATCACCTCTGTAAATACGCTTAATATTCTCTTTGCTAGTTTTTCATCAACTTTCTGATTTACAGCAACAATTCCTCCAAAAGCAGATATAGGGTCTGTTTCAAAGCTTTTTTTATAAGCACCTAAAATTTTGTTATCAATTGCTACTCCGCACGGATTTCCATGCTTTATAATTACACAGGATGATTTGTTGTAATCTTCAAGCTCACATAATATTTTGTAGGCTGCCGTCGTATCAGCGAGGTTATTGTAAGATAAAGCTCCATGTAAAATTTTTACAAGATATTTTGCTTTTCTTTCTAAATCAGGACTATTGAGATAGGATGCCTCTTGGTGAGGATTCTCCCCATACTTCAAAACCTCTGTTGATGACCCACCAAACAGTCGGCTTTTAGTATCTTTAAGCTGCTTTTTTGATAAAAACCATTCCGTAATTAAGTGATCGTAATAAGATGTTTGGGAAAACGCTTTTCCCGCAAAAAATTTTCTCGTTTTTTGTCGCGTACATCCTTGAAAATTTGTAAGCTCTTTTTTTAATTGGATATAATCTGTTGGATCAGAAATAACCATTACATGATCAAAGTTCTTGGCTGCTGCCCTCATAAGAGCTACCCCTCCTATGTCGATATTATCGATTATGTCTTTTCTGGGGGGCCTACTTTTTAGAGTAGTTTCAAAAGGATAAAGATTAATAACTACTAGGTCTATAGCTTTTGAGCCCATTTTTCTTAACTCTTTAATGCTACCCGTATCATCCCTATCAAATAGTATCGGAGCATGAACTTTTGGATGGAGTGTTTTGACCCGACCATTCAAAATCTCAGGAAATCCTGTTATATCGCTCACCTCTTTAACGTTTAAGCCCACTGTTTTTAAATACCGAGCAGTTCCTCCTGTAGAGACGAGCTCTACACCCAATCCTTCTAGAAATTTTCCTAAATCCTCCAGATTAGTCTTGTCACTAACACTTATTAATGCCCTGCGGATCGGTGTTGTTCCTGATTTCAATCAATAAACTCCTCTAATTTCCAATTTATTTTTCCTTCACTTTGTTTGACACTACTTTCAATAACCATCATTGTTATTTCCTGAGGTTCATTAAAGTTACCGGTGTATGTTGACTTTTCAAGGCGTAAATTTCCTCCTTTATGTGAAAAAAACATTTTTTTATTACCTGGAATTTCGAGCATCACTCCATGTCTCCTCTTTTTGCAAGAAATTGAAGGGTGTAAATGAAAATAGAGAGTAACAGAGGCATCAATTAAATTTTTTTTTAACTTACCTTCAGGAAATACTGTATCCTGTCCATTCACACAGTTTTTTACAAGATCCATTGAAAGTCTCCTGCTAACGGATATGTTATAGTCTTTTTTGTATGCATCATGAGACAACTCTACGGTTTTTTCAGTTATAGAATTTTCACAGCTTATCTTAGTGTTCCTAGGCCCATCCTTTATGAAATAATTAGAATTTCCTCTTGAAAAAATATTTTTTCCAAAAGAACATTGTGACTTTTCATTAAACAACAAAACGTTGTGTGCCTTAGAGCTTTGACAATATTTCCTGTATTGATGCCCAAACCTGCTACCACCCCCACAGTTTACAAAAATAGCCTTGGTTCCATAGTACAACTCAAAAGATGAAAATCCTGCATGCGCAATTCCACTTCTTCTTCCGTAAAGAGGGGCGCTAGCATCAATAATCATTGACAATCTAGCTCCATTAAGCCGCTTGAAACCTAAGTCACTTACGTCATCACCATCTTTATAGTTTTTAATTTCTCCTAAAAGCCTTACATATCTATCGTAATCTCCTAAACTCCCACCATGGGCGCTAACTAAGCTTCCATTATCAAACTGCAAATACCTTAAAGAGGAACCAAAAAAATATGAGATTTTTCTTAATTCTTTTTCCTCAGAGGGCGGCTTGTTACTCTCAAGCTTTGTTGCAATTTCAATTGTTTCGAGAAGCAAAAAAAATACTTTTGATAACTCTTCCGGACTTCTTATTTGGCCTTTTTTTAATTTATTCTTATAAATAAGAAATAATTTTATCATATATTTGATAACCTTTTTTTGCTTTTTTTTTGTAAAGTTAAAGGCATATCCAGACAAAACCAAACTGTGACAAATGCAAAGCCGCTCCAAAATATTAAATGAAAAATTTTTATAAAAGTTTAAGAAAAGGTAGTCGTTCTTTAACATCTTATTTATTTTTTTTAATTGTTCACTTTTACTACAATTTTCTAAATATATATAACTTCTAACTATTGCCCCTAATCTTGAAGAGCTTGATTGCACATTTTTGTTTAATCGGTTCAAGGGAAACGTTTCTATCCATGCTTGCGATAACTCTCTGGAGCTCTGGTTATTTACAATTGAAAGGTCATTTAGCCATAGAAAACCATCGATTCCGACTTCAACCTCATCAGAAAAAGGTAAAATGCGCCATGGATTATCAGTCTTGACGTCTAGGATAACATTACCGAATACATTTATTTTTTTTAATAGTTGCTGACCTGTCTCTTCATTGCCTATGTTTGCGCACGGTAGTGTTCTTAAAACCGAAAATCTTTTTTGATCCGAAAATACCCGGGCAAACTGTCTTGATATATTCAGAAAAAATTTTTCGATGTAAAAAAAGAATAAATCTTTAATAAAAAACCACATTTAATTACTTTTTCCTTTTAGATGTAAATATGCAATGAAGAAACCTTCAGTTCCCCCTAAACCTTCCTCAAAAAATGGCATTATTCTTGTTCCGCTCTCTTTATTGGTCTCATAACCCTCTTGATCTAAGTAATCTTTTTTTTGGGGATGAATTAAGCAAAATTCTTTATTTTTATTTAAAAATCTACTTATTTGATCTTCTCCCTCCTGTTTTAGCAGTGAGCAAACAGAATAAATAATGTAACCATCATCCTGAAGCCAACTGGCGCAACGTGTTAACATTTTTTGCTGTATATCTGATAATTCCTCTAATTTATCAAGTGGGTTAAGAAATTGAAGGTCCGGGTTTTTTCCAATAGTTCCAGTAGCAGTGCATGGAGGATCTAGGAGGATAATATCAAAAAGTTTTTTTGGTTGATATTCAAAAACGTCTGTACAAATTAGATCCAAATCGTAGTTCAGTCTATGTAAATTTTCCTTCATGACTTTGAGTCTTCTCTCAGACTTATCAATTGAGGTCAAAATTGCTCCATTGTCAGCCAATTGAAAAGACTTTCCTCCAGGGGCACAACAAACATCTAAAACAATTTTTTCTTTTAAAGCCATTGGAGCTATTTTAACGGGCAAAGATGCAGCTAAACTCTGTACCCACCAGTCCCCAGTGCAGTACCCTTTTGTTTTGATTAGATTGATCTTTTGAGATAGCCTAAAATGTGACCGGTTAATAGAGTTTCCTTTGAGTTTTTTAAAATAATTTTCCTTTGACGCACTGCTTTTTATAGATAGGTCTATGGGAGATGAATCAGAAAAAATTTTTTCCACTCTTTCTATAATTTCTAAACTATATTGAGTTAACAGTACTTTACGAATTTTACTTTCAAATAAAAATAATGGCTCAAGAGATTTTTTTTTCAACACAGAATATCCAAGATGAATAAAGTACCTCAATTGGTCTTTGCCATGCTTTGTCCTTTCAAAGGAAGACGCCAGTTCTGAATATTTTTTTAATACTGTTTCCTGCCTTACATTTCTTACCAAAATATCTACTAGAGAAAGTCGCACGAGACAAAAAATCTCTGTCCTTAACCTTCCCTTCTTATTTCTTTTAATCCAAGGATCTAGATAAACTGTGAATCTCAATACTTTTTGGACCAAATCATTACATTTTGCTTTATCAGAACTTGAAAGACTTGAATATTTTGAAGTCTTTGAGGCCATCGACTGTCTTGTAGAAATATTTTTTTTGAAAACATTGAGCACAATAAAATAGGCTGTGGTCAAAATTTTGTCATATGTTTTATTATTTAATTTTTTTTCCATTTCGACGAATTTTGATATATGTTTTTGTTACGCTATATTATAGATCTGAATCCATATTTTGTTATTTAAAAAAACAATAATGACTAATACAGATAAAGAATCAAAACAAGCTAAGCGAGCTCTAGACGAAGCTAAAAAAAGGCGTGCTGAAAAAGGTAATGACTATAACAAAATGCCAGCTGAAAAAAAAGGACGTGGTGGACTAGAACCGACAAGATATGGTGACTGGGAAGTTAAGGGAATTGCTTCTGACTTTTAAAAACCAATTTGCTATTGTATTTTATCTAAAAAGCTTGTATAACACAGCCAATTATTTGGTTTAAGATTATGGGCTTTGAGGCCCTTTTTTTTTGGAGCCCTTTAGTGTTAAATTTAATTGCGAATACCTCCACTGAGAAAAAAATATATACGGTTTTAGAGCCATTTATCTTAGATAAGGGGTTGAGGATTGTTAAGATACAGTTTCGAAAAGGTAAAGAGTCAAAATTGTTGGTTTTTCTAGATAAGATAGATGGTAAAGTGACGATAGATGAATGCGCAGATATTTCTGTGGAAATAAATTCTATTTTGGATGTTGAAAGCATAATAAAAGATCCCTTTAGGCTCGAGGTGTCTTCTGCTGGAATAGATAGATATCTTTCTTCATTGGATGATTTTACAAAATATAAAAACCACAACGTAAAGGTAAAAAGTGAAAACTACTCAGGAAGAGGAAAATTGATTGCCCATAGCCAAGATTCGTTGACCTTGTCGAATAATAATGGAGAGACATGTTTAGACTTATCTCGTGTTTTAGATATAAAAATAGATTTAGAAGGAATGTCTTTAGAAAGTATAAAAGAAATGGAGTTTAAATGAATATTTCATCAGGAAGTGGCAGTGAGCTTATTCAAATAGCTGATGCAGTAGCTAAAGAAAAATTAATTGACCCAAAGCTAGTAATTGATGCAATGGAAGAGAGCCTGGCTAAAGCTGCAAAATCCAAATACGGTCAGGAGTATGACATAAGAGCTGACATTGACTCAAGATCAGGAACGGTGTCGATGTCAAGATGGCGAAAGGTTGTTGAACAAGTCGAAAACCATTTCACTGAAATCAACGAAGCTGATGCTAAAAAAATTAACCCTCAAGTGACACTGGATGGTTTCATCGAAGAGCAGTTGCCTCCAATGGATTTTGGTAGAATAGCAGCGCAGGCAGCTAAACAAATAATTGTTCAAAAAGTACGAGAGGCCGACCGAGCAAGGCAATATGAGGAATATAAAGATAAGGTTGGACAAATTATAAACGGTCAAGTCAAGAGAGTTGAATACGGTAACGTGATAGTAGACTTGGGAAGAGCTGAAGCAGTATTGAAAAGAGATCAGTTAATTAGAAGAGAGGTTCTGCGAGTTGGTGATAGAGTTAGAGCTTACATAAAGGAAGTAAAAGAAGATACAAGAGGGCCACAGATATTTCTATCTAGAACTAATTCTGAGTTTCTAGTGGAACTATTTAAAATGGAGGTTCCTGAAATTTATGACGGTATAATTGAGATTAAGACAGTTTGTCGTGATCCCGGTAGCCGAGCAAAAATTGGTGTTTTATCCCAAGATAGCTCCATAGACCCTGTCGGCGCCTGCGTCGGGATGCGAGGTAGCAGGGTTCAAGCGGTAGTAAATGAGCTGCAGGGAGAAAAAATTGATATTATCCCTTGGAATGATGATGCACCTACTTTTCTTGTTAACGCCCTTCAACCGGCTGAAGTAAGTAAAGTCGTTCTCGATGAGGATGCAAAGAGAATAGAGGTTGTGGTCCCAAATGATCAACTATCTTTAGCAATTGGCCGCAGAGGACAAAACGTGAGACTTGCAAGTCAGTTAACTGAATACGACATTGACATATTGACTGAAGAAGATGAGTCGCAGAGACGACAAGAAGAATTTAACGAAAGATCAAATCTTTTCATGGAGCATCTAAATGTTGATGAGATGGTTGCACAGCTTCTTGTATCCGAAGGTTTTTCTACTATGGAAGAGGTTGCATATGTTGAAGCTACTGAGATCAGCTCGATAGATGGTTTCGACGAAGAAACTGCGACAGAATTACAAGAGAGAGCGAAAGATTATCTCGAGAACCTTAATAAAAAATCTTTGGATTTTGCAAAATCAAATGGGATTGAGGATGATTTGTTAAACTTCGAGGGGTTAAACCCACAAATGCTGGAAGTATTGGTCAAAGATGGGATAAAATCTCTAAAGGAGTTTGCTACCTGTGCAGATTGGGAATTAGCTGGTGGCTACACAACGATTGATGGAAAAAGGGTAAGAGATGAGGGTCTCCTCGAACATTTTGAGCTTTCACTTTCTGAGGCTCAACAACTTATCATGAAGGCAAGGGAAATGTTAGGATGGGTTACAAAAGAGGAGTCCGAAGAGATAATCAAATCTCTTGTAAAATAAGAAAATATTAAAAGAGATTGGTGGTTTTGAAAAAAAATATCTTCTTGAATAGCTCCAGTATTAACAAAGATGATTTCATAAAGATTTGTCTAAGCCCAGATAATAAATTGATTCCAGATTTGTGCGAAAAGCTCCCTGGAAAGTCGGTTTGGCTACCAGCCGATAAAGCCCTTATAGTTGATATTTTAAAAAAAGACGATTTAAAAACCTATCTCGGTGTCTCAAAAATTTTCTCACCAGATCTAGTATCCATAATTGAAATGGTTCTTAGAAAGAAAATTATGAGCAGTATTTCTATGACAAAAAAATCTGGTGTTTTGGCAATAGGTTTGGACGCGATAAAAACACAATTAATACAAAATAGACACTGTTTAATAATTGTAGCTATGGGTGCAAAGAGACTGGCTAACAAATCTTTTTTTGTCTCTGAAAATGTTTCAATTTTTGAAAACTTGCTTAAACAAAAAGATTTAGAAAAAAGCACTGGTAAATTTAATGTCAAATATGTTGGTGTTTTTTCCAAAAATTTTAAAAAAACTATTCAAGTGGACTTAAATAAACTAAAAGGTTTTATAGATAACCATTAATTAATAGTGATTGCGATGACTGATAGTGAAAACAGAGAAAATAAACCCAAAGTTTTGGGACTTAAAAGTGGGACTAATACGGTTCGACAAAACTTCTCACATGGTAGATCCAAATCCGTTGTAGTAGAAACAAAAAAGAAAAAGCTGCTGATCTCGAAAAAGGGTCCTGTGATTGAAGAAAACAATAAAAATGTGGTCGCCAAAATAGAGACTAATGAAAATGAAGAGATATTGAGACGAAAAAAAGCCATCGAAGCTTCTAGAGCGGAGGAAAAAAAGTTACTGGAGCAAAACAAACAAGAAATAAAATCTCTAGACAAAGAATCTAAGCCTAAAGAGGCAAAAGATCCGAATAAAATTCCTGACTCTATAAATTTAGAACCACCTGATTTAACTGGATCAAAAAAGAGAACAAAGACCGAAAGCAATCAAAAAACATCTTATGAAAGCAAAACACGAGATAATAGTGAAAAGACAAATTTTAAATCTACTAAGTTAAATGAAAACAAGAGACGATCTGGCAAGATTACCATAACACAGGCTTTAGGAGATGATGGGGGTCGCCAACGTTCTATTGCTTCTCTAAGAAGAAGACAAGAAAAAGAAAAACGGCAAATGCTAGAGACCTCTTTGGAAAGAGAAAAGATTATTAGAGACGTTCAAATTCCAGACACTCCTCTCACTGTACAGGAGCTTGCTAACAGAATGGCAGAACGATCTGCTGATTTAGTAAAAAAACTAATGACAAATGGCATAATGGTTACCAAAAACCAAGCTATTGATATAGATACGGCTACTTTATTAGTTGAAGAATTTGGTCACCACGCTATCAGAGTTTCGGATGCTGATGTAGAAGATGTAATAATTAACATTGATGATAAAACTGAAGACACTAAATCCCCAAGGCCTCCTGTTGTTACAATAATGGGCCATGTGGATCATGGGAAGACTACACTGCTAGATTCTCTCAGAAAAACAAATGTGGTTTCTAGTGAAGCCGGGGGTATAACCCAACACATAGGTGCATATCAAATTACCCTCAATAATAATCAAAAGCTGACGTTCCTTGATACGCCGGGACACGAGGCATTTAGCAATATGAGATCTAGGGGTGCAACTATCACTGATATTGTAGTATTAGTCGTTGCAGCAGATGACAGTGTAAAGCCACAAACAATTGAAGCAATCAATCATGCCAAAGAAGCAAAAGTTCCAATGATTGTGGCGATAAATAAAATAGACAAACAAGGCTCTGATCCAAACAAAGTAAGAACGGAGCTTCTACAGCACGGGATTATTGTTGAGAGTATGTCAGGAGATGTTCTCGAGACAGAAATATCAGCTACAAATGGTACTGGTTTGGAAAAATTGCTTGAAAACATAACCTTACAAGCTGAACTATTAGAGCTTAAAACCAACGAGAAACGACCAGCAGAAGGAACAGTAGTTGAAGCAAAACTGGATATGGGGAGAGGTCCCGTAGCTACAGTTTTGGTTCAAAAAGGTACTTTAAAGAAGGGTGATATTTTTGTAGTAGGCCAACAATGGGGTAAAGTAAGAGCACTTTTTAACGATAAAAAAGAAAAAATTGATTTAGCTCTACCTTCAACACCAGTAGAAGTTCTAGGATTAAACGGTACCCCAGAAGCTGGCGATATACTAAACGTTTTGCCAAGTGAGGCTAAGGCCAGAGAAATTTCTCTTTACAGAGAACAAAATATAAAAAACAAAAAAAATACAGCAGGGATGGGTTCTTCACTTGATCAATTGTTGGCTAAAGCTAAGGAAGACGAGAAATTATCTTTTCTTCCAATCATAGTTAAAAGTGATGTTAGGGGATCCGGTGAGGCTATTGTCCATGCGATGGAAAAAATAAAAAGTGAAGAAGTCGAGGTTAGAGTTGTTCATTCAGGCGTAGGAGCTATAACTGAAAGTGACATTACTCTGGCATTGTCATCAAATTCTATAATTATAGGGTTTAATGTGAGGGCAAACACAGCTGCAAGAGAAAGCGCCAGTCAGAAAAAAATTGATATAAGATATTACTCTATAATATATGATCTTGTAGACGACATAACTAAAGCGGCGGAGGGACTCCTGTCTCCAGAAATAAGAGAAACATTTATAGGTTATGCAAAAATACAGGAGGTATTCAAAATAACTGGGGTTGGGAAGATTGCTGGTTGCTTGGTTACAGAAGGACACGCTAGAAGAGATGTTGGTGTTCGTCTCTTAAGGGAAGATGTGGTTATACATACAGGAAAACTAAAAACGCTAAAAAGATTTAAAGATGAGGTTAAAGAGGTACAGTCTGGCCAGGAGTGTGGAATGGCATTTGAGGCATATGAGGATATAAGAAAGGATGATGTTATAGAAATTTTTACGACCCAGGAAGTGGCAAGAACTTTAAACTGATCTAAATATGAATAATATGCATGGAACAACTATAGTTGGTGTTAGAAAAAATGGAAGTGTAACAATTGCAGGCGACGGGCAAGTAAGTTTAGGTAACACAATAATAAAAGGCACAGCACAGAAAATTAGAACTATCAAAAACGAAGGCTATGAAATCATAGCAGGTTTTGCGGGTTCAACTGCAGATGCCTTTACACTTATAGAAAGACTAGAAGAGAAACTTGAAAAATACCCAGGTCAATTATCGAAAGCATCTGTAGAGCTTGCCAAGGATTGGAGAACTGACAAGTATTTAAGGAATTTAGAAGCCATGATGATAGTTTCTGATGGGGTAGATCTATTAATAATAACGGGTGCAGGTGATGTCTTAGAGCCAGAAAACAATATAGCATCTGTAGGTTCTGGTGGAAACTTCGCCTTGGCTGCTGCAAGAGCGCTTTATGAAGGGAAAGAGAGTTCAGAAGAAATTGCTATAAAGGCTATCAACATTGCTTCAGAAATATGTGTTTACACTAATAATGAGATAATACATTTAACTTTGAATTCGAGATAATATGTTGAACAATCTGACCCCTAAACAAATAGTAAAAGAATTGGATCGTTTCATAATAGGTCAAGAAGAAGCGAAAAAGTCTGTTGCGATTGCACTCAGAAATCGGTGGCGGCACCAACAGTTAACTGATGATATAAAAGATGAAATATACCCTAAAAACTTACTTATGATTGGCCCCACGGGTGTTGGCAAGACTGAAATATCTCGCCGTTTGTCTAAATTAGCAAAAGCACCTTTTTTAAAAGTCGAAGCTACGAAATTTACAGAGGTAGGATATGTTGGTAGAGATGTGGATCAAATAATTAGAGATCTCTTAGAAAATGCTATCAATTTAGTTAAACAAGAAATGAGTAAGTCTCTTTACGAAAAAGCAAAAGGCGAAGCTGAGAAGGTTGTGTTAAAATACATCGCTGGGGAAGAGGCAAGAGAATCAACCATAGAGTCATTTAGAAAAAAATTGAGAGACGGCCTTTTAGATGACAAGGAAGTTGAGATAGAGGTCTTTGAAAAGAGTAATTCTCTTCCTATGATAGACTTGCCTGGATCTCAAAGTGGTTCCATGGGCGTAATGAACCTAAGCGATATTTTTGGAAAAAATTTTGGTTCACTTAAAAAAAAGAAAAAATTAAAAGTTAGGGAAAGTCACAAAATACTCATTGATCAGGAAATGGAAAAGCTTTTGGATGAGGAAGTTATACAGAAAGACGCCAAGACTAGAGTAGAACAAAGCGGCATCGTCTTCATAGACGAGATAGATAAAGTATGTACTAACTCCACGTCGAAATCTGCGGAAGTCAGTCGAGAAGGGGTTCAGCGCGATTTACTCCCGCTTATTGAAGGTACGATCGTATCCACCAAATACGGGCCCATTAAAACAGATCAAATTCTTTTTATTTGCTCGGGGGCTTTCCATCTTTCGAAACCATCTGATCTTCTCCCAGAATTACAAGGACGTCTTCCTATAAGAGTACAGCTAAGCCCATTAAAAAAAGAGCACTTTAAAAGAATTTTAACTGAGACTGATAACAGTCTTACCAAACAGTATATTGAATTGATCAAGACCGAAGGTGTTGAGCTGATTTTTGGCGACGATGGTATTGAAAAGATATGTTCATTGGCGGAAGAAGTAAATTTTAATATCGAAAATATTGGGGCGAGAAGGCTGCATACGATTTTAGAGAAAGTACTTGAAAACGTTAGCTTCAATGCACCTGACTTAAAGGGGAAAACAGTGGTGGTCGATTCAAAACTTGTTGAAAAGCACGTTAGTAGTCTATCTAAAACTGCTGACTTAAGAAAATATGTTCTTTGATTTTATGAGAAAAAAGTAGTAAGCACCTTCACCTCCATGCTTATCTAAAGCCTTCGATATATACTGTACTTTATCCCGATAAAAGTCTTCTAAGAGCCATTTATTAATCTCACTTTTTATTGTTTGCTTTTTTCCATGGATGTTAGGCTTTGAATTCCGACCCTTTCCAGTGATGATCAACAAAAGCCGCTTGTTGCGTTGCAAACTATCACCAACAAATAGTTGTAAACGCGCTTTGGCTTCTTTTAGAGAGAATCCGTGAAGATCTATGGTTCCTTCAATATTAATTCTTCCACTTTTTATTCGTTTTAGCTTATTTTTTTCTATATTTATATCTATTATAGGAGAACTCATTTTAGAAAGATACTTCGCGTTTACAAAGCTACCTAACCTTTTATCAGAATAAGAAACAGGGTCGTTAGCTGAGAAAGTATCTTTGTAATTTAAGTTACTTGAATAAGTTCTACTGTCACTCGATTTTTTTTTTATATTGTTCTTAACAACAAAATCTTCCCATAACAGCTGGTCTTTGGTCTTTTGTATGATTTTTTCTTTTTTCATAGAGTGGATTTTAAAAACCAAACAGGGCTTTTATCAGACAGATTTCTAGTGAAAACCCAAGTGTCCTTTTGTTTCTTTATCTCATCAGGGTGACCTTCAATTATAGCTCCCTTGTTGTCCTTTACAACGGTTGTTATTTCGGATTTAAATGATAATGTCACGTCAGCAATTTTTGTTTTTTGACTAAATGACGCATTGATTATTCTAATGTCTCTCATTCCTATAAATTTTGCGTCAACAATAAACCCATCTTTTTTTCTTTTATCTATAACTGACTTGAAACTTGTTAATACCTTCTTTTCCAAAAGAGTTTTTAGTTTTTCAGTATCGCCTCTTTCAAAAGCCATCAAAATTATCTCGTATGCCATCTTTGCGCCTGAAACAAATTTGTTCACACTAAAGTCGCTGTCAAATTCCTTCATCTTTTTGAATACCTGGGCATTTTTACTGTCTTCCTCAACATAATCGTAAATATCGTCGTCAGGACCATCATTTTTTGTTGAATCTGTAACCTTCGGGTTACTGACTACATCGCTTGATTCTTTGATCTCCCTAATGGTCTTTTCAAAACCATCTCTAGAACCAAGTACTGCTCTCAATCGCCAAAAAAGAAATATAGCTACAGCTGCTAATATAAATATTTGTAACATTCTCTATGTTCCAATTCTGTTCTCTATTCCTTTAAGAAGGAAATAAATTACTAAAGTAGATATATAAGATTTAAATTTATTGTGTCCACCTGTAAGATGGAGTATATAGTTCCCTACAATAAATAAAAGTTAAAAATTATATGTCTTCTAAACAAATAGCTTCAGATGAATATATTTACTATATTGAGAATTTACTATTCAATCATGACATAGAGCTTTTATCGCAATTCGTTAAAGATATGTCTTTTGAAAAAAAGGAGGCTTTTGCCTACTTTACAGAAGAAGATTTTAAGGGGAAGACAGATTTTTCGCTCAATATAGAAATTGAAAATAAACAGGGAGATGAAAATCAAATATTGGTTTCTCTAATTGTTAATTTGGAAGCTAAAATTAATCAAAAAACGGCTTTTATATTAGAAATGACGTACTGTGGTTTATTCAAGTTTCCAAATGTAACCAAAGATTTACTAGAAAAGCAAATAAAGGTTGAATGTCCAAAGATGCTTTTCCCATACATAAGAAGATTAATATCTCAAATAATGATTGAGAGTGGCATGCCGAACATCGACATCAAAAATATTAACTTTTTTGATCTATATAAAACTAAACAGAAAAACTAGTACCAGAAGTTTTTCTTTATTTTAGAAATAAATTCCATGTGTAGCTCCATTTCTTCTTGGGACACTCTGCTTTCAGCTAATGGATTTTTTCTAATAAAATTCTTTTTTTCAGTTGTTTTTTTATTGCTATCATCAGTCTCATAGCCTTCCTCTGAAAATTCAAAACCGGGTTGCTTTCCTCCTGCCAGCTCTAGATAGACTTCTGACAGTATTTCGCTATCGATAAGCGCTCCATGTTTACCTTTTCTTTTGTTGTCTATACCAAACTTAACACAGAGAGAATCCAAAGATACAGATTTCCCAGGATATATTTGTTTTGCGATCTCTAAGGTGTCAATTATTTTTTCACTTGGTATTTCTTTAAAGGGTAATTTATCATATACATCAAAATTGCTACCCTCGAGTCTCAGTATTTCATGGTTTATAAATCCTATATCAAACTTTGCGTTATGGATTATTAGTTTTGAGTCACCGATGAATATAATCAACTTTTCTATTATCTCAGAAAATAGCGGTTTGTCTGATAAAAAATCCACTGATAGACCATGAACTTTGAAAGATTCAATTGGCATTTCTCCTTCCAATAAAGGATTCAAATAGCAATGGAATGTATTCCCTGTTGGAATGTGGTTCACAAGCTCTATAGCTCCTATTTCGACAATTCGATCTCCTTTATCGGGACTGAGACCTGTAGTTTCTGTGTCTAACACAACTTCCCTCATTCTATATCAAAAGTCCTTTAATCTTTTGGTATAATTCCAGAACATCCTGTTTTGTTTCTAGTAAACTTTTGTCAGTGTTTATTATAAAGTCAGCTCTTTTTATTTTTTCTTGTTCGTTTATTTGGTTGCGCTTTATAAGCTGAAAATCTTGCTCTTTTATACTCTTTCTGCTCAGCACTCTTTTCTTCTGTGTCAACTCTGAAGCGGTTACAACTAAAACAGCATCAAAGTTACTCTCTTGTTGTTTTTCAAACAAAAGAGGAATGTCGAAGACTATTAGGGGCAAATCTCTATTAGATCTTATAAAATCAACCTTTGAATGTTCTAATAGAGGATGGACTATTCGTTCTACTTTTTTGAGTATTGCATTGTCTTTATGAATCAAGTTTTTTAATTTCTTTTTATCAACTCCGGTCTTTGTTACAACACTCGGGTATTCCTTAAAAAGGATTTTTGTTGCGGCTCCATTAATTTTATATAATTCGTTAACTTCATTATCTGCACACCATACTTGAACACCTAGATCCCGAAACATGTTCGATACGGTTGTTTTTCCCATAGCAATGGAGCCTGTTAAGCCTAGGATAAACCTTTTCTTTCTATTCAACTATGAACTTTCTGATTTCGTCATCGATGACTGGTGATTTTTGAAACCAATGTTCAAAACCGGGAACCGCTTGGTTTATCAGCATTCCTATCCCGCCTACAGTTTTTAGCTTCAGTTTCGTAGCCTCTTTTAAAAGCTCAGTGACCAAAGGATTATACACAATATCAATTACCAGCGCGGTCTTTTTAGCTCTTGATATTGGCTGCGAGAATTCAGGTTGTCCAATCATTCCCATAGACGTCGCATTGATTATTAAATCTGCTTTTCCAATTGTTTCGGGGGCTGCTCGCCAGTCCACCACTGCTACTTTAGCACCCAAATCCTCTGAAATTATTTGAGCTTTTGAGCGGGTTCTATTAGTTATACCCACTTCTTTTACACCATTAGATATTAATGCCGAAGCAATAGCTCTAGCTGATCCACCAGCACCATATATTAGCGCTGTTCTATCATAGAAGTCATAGTCTGGGATTTCATCAATTATGTTTTGAATGAAACCATAGCCATCTGTGTTATCAGCATGAACCTTTCCATTTTTACTAAAGTATAAAGTATTAGCCGCACCAATTAGCGCAGCCCTGTCTGTGACTGAGTCCGCAAAAGAAAGAACATTGGTTTTATGGGGTATTGTTACATTAACACCGTTAAACCCCAGACCTATTAAGCTTTTTATGGAAGCCTGAAGTTTGTCTGTGGTTACTGAAAATGGAATATAGAAACCGTTAATGTTGTACTTTGACAGCCAGTAGTTATGAAGTTTTGGTGATTTGCTATGGGATATTGGATGACCAATTACTCCTGCTAAATATGGGGGTGTGTCAGTTATATTTTTATCCATATTAGTCTGTTGATTAAACAATAGTTATGTTAGTAAATTCATAAACGTTATAATAAATTAATTTTTATTATAAACTATCATTTTTTTTCAACAACTCAGCCCACATTTTGCGTAAATACTGATTTTAGCATAGCAGTTGTTCGAAACAAAAAAATAACCTAGCGTTTCTAATGACTTATTATGTTAATAACAAATAATTATATGTGGATAAAACGCTCTGTATAAAGCAATCCCCATTTTTTTGTTTATATACTACATACAACTAATATATTATATATATAATATGAGTTTATTTCTAGAATGTATAAATGGTCAACCTGTCGAACGACCTCCGATATGGTTTATGCGCCAAGCTGGTCGATATCTGAGCGAATATCGTAATACTAGAAAGAGGGCTGGTTCCTTTTTAGATCTATGTTACAACTCTGAATTAGCTACTGAGGTTACTTTACAACCAATAGATAGATTTGGTTTTGATGCAGCTATTTTATTTGCAGACATTTTATTAGTATTAGATGCCCTAGGTGTTAATGTTCAGTTTGTAGAGGGTCAAGGACCATTATTAGATCCAGTCAAAAACAAGAAAGATATTGAGAAAATTAATAATGCAGGACAGATACATGAAAAGCTATCTCCAGTATATGAAACAGTAAAAAAATTGAAGAAACAGCTCCCAAAAGACGTTCCCTTGATAGGTTTTGCGGGTGCACCATGGACTCTGGCAACTTATTTAATCAATGGGAAGGGGGAGCAGGGGTCATTAACGGCCAAAAAGTTCTTAATTGAGAACAACGAAGAATTTGAAGAAATTATAAATATATTAACAGATGCAACGATAGAATATTTGATAATGCAAATTAAATCGGGAGCGGATGTTATTAAAATATTTGACAGTTGGGCGGGCGCGTTAAATGCCGATATGGTTTTGCGTTACTCTTTAAATCCTATAAAAAAGATAGTGAGCAAAATAAAAAAAAAGCACCCGAGTATACCATTTATAGTATTTCCAAGATCAGTAAATACAATATATAGTAATTTCTCTAATGAAGAATACTTTGACGTTTTGGCTGTTGATCAATTTTTAGACAGAAAGTGGATCGCAAATAATATTCAACCAAAAAAGATCATTCAAGGAAATTTAGACCCTATTTTTTTAACTCAGAGTAAGGAAGTATTATTTGAAGAACTAAAGAAAGTTACAGAAGATTTTAAAAACTACCCATATGTTTTTAATCTTGGTCATGGGATAACTCCAGATGCGAAACTGGAAAATGTGGAACTAGTGGTTGATTACATCAAAAGAACAAAATTCTAGTTTTAAGATATTAAATTTATATAAATTATTGACAAATAGTAACAAACACGTTAATTTTCTTCCCATAAAATTTCCCCTCTTTTAATTAAATTCCTTAAAATTAATGGTTGATATCGATAATACAAAGCAGCTATCTTTAGCAGAACTCAAAACCCAGAGTCCAAGCGATCTATTAAAACTTGCTGAAAAGTTAGAAATTGAGAATGCATCATCGATGAGAAAAGGCGACATGATGTTCTCGATATTAAAAGATATGGCAGAGGACGGAGTTGAAATATCTGGTGATGGTGTATTAGAGGTTTTGCAAGACGGTTTTGGTTTTTTAAGATCAACAGATGCGAACTATTTGCCTGGACCGGATGATATATACGTTAGTCCCAGTAAGATAAAAAAGTTTTCATTGAGAACGGGAGACACCGTTGAAGGTGTAATAAGAGCACCTAAAGAGGGTGAAAGATACTTTGGATTAGTGACAGTCACTAAGATAAACTTTCTTGAAATGGAAAAAGCTAAGCATAAAATCCACTTTGATAATTTAACACCGCTTTATCCAGATGAAAGGATAGGATTAGAATTAGATGACCCGACAATAAAGGACAAATCAGCGCGAGTTATTGATTTAGTGGCGCCAATAGGTAAAGGCCAAAGATCATTAATTGTAGCTCCCCCTAGAACCGGAAAAACGGTAATACTGCAAAACATTGCACATTCAATTGAGAAAAATCATCCAGAGTGTTTTTTAATTGTTCTTTTGGTTGATGAACGACCAGAGGAAGTGACTGATATGCAAAGGTCAGTAAAAGGAGAGGTTATTTCTTCAACTTTTGATGAACCAGCAACCAGGCATGTAGCGGTAGCCGAGATGGTAATTGAAAAAGCTAAAAGATTAGTAGAGCATAAAAGAGATGTCGTGATACTTCTTGACTCAATTACAAGATTAGGAAGAGCTTATAATACAGTTGTTCCTTCTTCTGGAAAAGTTTTAACAGGTGGAGTAGATGCAAACGCGTTACAAAGACCAAAAAGATTTTTTGGAGCCGCTAGAAATATAGAAGAGGGCGGTTCGCTAACCATCATAGCTACCGCTTTAATTGATACCGGTAGTAGAATGGATGAGGTAATATTTGAAGAATTTAAAGGCACGGGGAATTCTGAGCTTGTATTAGACAGAAAAGTCGCTGATAAAAGGGTTTTTCCAGCTATAGATATATTAAAATCAGGGACACGGAAAGAAGATCTTTTAATAGACAAAAAGGAACTTACAAAAATATTTGTTCTAAGGCGTATTCTTAATCCTATGGGGACAACAGATGCTGTAGAGTTTCTTTTAGAGAAGTTAAAACAGACGAAAACTAACAGTGACTTTTTTGATTCGATGAATACCTGATACAAACCATGAAAGACACGATTTTTGCTCTTTCTACTGTGCCTGGACTTTCAGCTATATCAGTATTTAGAATATCAGGACCTAATGCTTTTTTTGTTTTGAAAAAAATAACAAAGGCGAAAGCCCCTAAAAACAGGCTCGCCTGTCTGAGAAAAATCTATTGGGAAGGAGAAACAATCGATAAGTGTATCGTTATTGCGTTCAACAAAAATGATAGTTACTCGGGAGAGAAAACAGTAGAGCTCCATTGTCACGGTAGCATTGCTATAATTAATAAAATAGCTTCGATTTTAACCCAATGCGGGCCCAAACTAAATATAAGACCGGCAGAAGAGGGTGAATTTACAAGGCAAGCTTTTTATAACGGGAAAATGGACCTAATTCAGGTAGAAGGATTATCTGATTTATTAAGAGCAGAGACGGAAGCTCAAAGAAAAATATCGTTCGGTTCATTAGACGGTGTTATTTCAAAGAAAGTCGACGTATGGAAGTCAAAAATTATGTCTATTTTAGCGTTTTTAGAAGCAGACATCGATTTTAATGACCAGGATTTAGGTGAGGTAAAGGTTTTAAATATGATCTCAGGTCTTTTAGAGTTGCTTAAGAAAGAGCTAGAAAACTTCAAAAGCGTTAGGTCTATAAAGGAAGGGCTAAACATAGCGATAATTGGACCACCAAACGTAGGAAAATCAACGTTGATTAACCATCTTTCAAAAAGGGATGTTTCTCTCACTTCCCGGATAGCTGGTACAACTCGAGATATAGTTGAGTCTAAAGTTCAAATAAATGGAAATTTTGTTACGTTTTTAGATACTGCAGGTTTAAGGAAAACAAGCGATACTATAGAAAAAAAAGGAATCAAATTATTAAAAAAACGGATAAAAGACGTAGGTTTAAAGATTTTTTTAGTAAATAAGGAATCTGATTTAAAGACTATTGGTGTAAAAGTTGGCTCTGATGACCTCGTTTTTAAAGCTAAAGCTGATAGAGGAAACAATACTAGGTTTAAAGGTATATCAGGCAAAACTGGTTTGGGAATTAAAGAAGCTATAGGTTTACTAGAAACTAAGTTACCAAAATTTTATATTAGTGATGGGGTGATAGCTACACACAGACAACAGTTAAAAATAAATAATTTAGTGATCCTTCTGTCCGATTTGACATTCAACATAAAAGATGGCTTAGATGCTGAGCTTCTTGCGGAAAAAGCGAGGGATTGTCTAAAAATAATAGAGGAGTTGACGGGAAGAATAGACACCGAGGAAGTTTTGGGTATTATATTCAAAAGTTTTTGTATAGGAAAGTAAGTTTCACGTGAAACATTCATTTGATGTAATTGTTATTGGTGGTGGACATGCGGGCGCAGAAGCTGCTTATGCGGTAGCACGAGCAGGGGGAAGTGTGGCACTGGTAACAAAAAAAAGCGACCAGATAGGAGTAATGTCATGTAATCCCGCTATAGGCGGGTTGGGAAAGGGCCATTTGGTGAGAGAGATAGACGCCCTGGGCGGTCTCATGGGTGTTTCCGCAGACATATCAGGGATCCAGTTTCGGTTACTAAATAAGTCTAAAGGACCGGCTGTTCAAGGCCCCAGAACACAATCAGATAGAGTACTATATAAAAAAGCTGTACAAAATATTCTGGCGTCTGAGCAAAACATTACGATTATTGAGGGCGAGGTAGTTAATATACATATTAAAACCGGAGCGATAAAAGGTGTAGAGTTAGAGGGTGGTGAAAAAATAGGGGCAATTAGTATTATACTAACCACTGGAACTTTTTTGAATGGCGTGATAAGACTTGGTGAAGAAAAAATTGCGGCGGGACGGATAGGAGACTTCGCATCTAATAAGTTAGCAAAAAAAATAAGGCAGTTAGGTTTAAAAACGGGGAGACTAAAAACAGGTACCCCGGCGAGACTCTCATCTAAAACTATAAACTGGAGTGTGATCGATAACCAGAAACCAGACGAAAAACCAACACTTTTTTCATTTCTACATAAAAAACCGTTTCAAAAGCAAATTAGTTGCGGAATAACATACACAAATAAAAATACGCACGAGATAATACGCGAAAACATTGAAAAATCAGCTATATTTAACGGGTCAATAACTTCGAATGGACCAAGATATTGTCCATCAATTGAAGATAAAGTCGTAAGATTTTCAGATAAAGAGGAACACCAAATTTTCTTGGAGCCGGAGGGTCTAAACGATGACACAATTTATCCCAATGGTATCTCGACTTCTTTACCAAGAGATATTCAGGAAAGGTATATTAAATCTATCAAAGGTCTAGAAAATGTAAAAATACTTAATTATGGCTATGCAGTAGAGTACGACTACATAGACCCCAAAAGCCTAAAAACATCGTTGGAATTGAAGACCATCAATGGCCTTTTTTTAGCTGGACAAATAAATGGGACCACTGGCTACGAGGAAGCAGCCGCTCAAGGGCTGATTGCTGGGATCAATGCGTATCAATATGTAAAGAAAGAAGACCCATTTATCTTGGATAGATCAGAGGCCTATATTGGTGTGATGATTGATGATTTGGTCACCAAGGGTGTAATAGAGCCTTACAGAATGTTTACATCTAGAGCGGAGTTTAGACTCAGTTTGAGGTGCGATAACGCTGACATTAGGCTTACGGAGAAGGGCCACAAGATTAAAATTGTATCAGATAATAGAATGAGGTTGGTGAGCAAAAAAATCAGGCTAATAAACGAGCTTACTAAATCAGCTAAAACATTAACATATTCTAACAAAGAATTAGAAGAGATGGGCGTAAATCAGAAAAAAGACGGTAAAAAGAGATCTTTTCATGATGTTTTATCACTTAATGGAGTTTCAAGCGAAATTTTACGAGGTTTGTGGAAAGGTTTTTTTGATTTTGATTTAGATGTTCGTGAGTTTGTACGAGCGGATGCTAAATATAATTATTATATCCAAAGACAAAAAAGCGATGTAGATAAAATGCGAAAAAACATTAATACTACGATCCCAAAAGATATTGACTTTAAAAAAATAGACGGTTTGTCATCAGAATTAAAAGTCAAACTGAGCAAAGCAAACCCCCAACACATTCATGAAGCCAGTAAAATTGATGGGATGACACCTAGTGGGTTAATGTTACTTATATCAAAAATTAATTCTTACAAGAAGACAGCTTGAAAAAGAACGAATTTGTTAAAAGTCTAAATGTTTCACGTGAAACACTTAACTATTTTTATGAATACAAGGCCTTACTGTCTAAATGGAATGAGAAAATAAACCTTGTTTCAAAACATACATTAGAGGATATATGGCAAAGACATTTTTTAGACTCAGGGCAAATTATAGAAAACGTGGAGGCATTGGAAAAAAGATGGGTAGATGTGGGCTCCGGAGCTGGTTTCCCTGGATTGGTCGTTGCTTTATTGCTAAGAGATAGAAAAGTAGACTGTGATCTAGTTTTAGTGGAAAAAAACCCAAAAAAAGTTCTTTTCCTTAATGAGGTTATTCGAAAACTCAACCTGAGCGTTAAAGTCGTTAACGACAACATATACACATTAGAATCTTTAAATGCCGATATTTTAACAGCAAGAGCATTTTCAGAACTAAACAATTTAATGGAAATAGCATTCCGTCATCGAAAAAAGGAGGGAATATGTTTATTTTTGAAGGGTGAAAACTATAGAATCGAATTAGATAAAACTTTAAATAATTGGTTTTTTGATTATGATATTATAGGTAGCTTAACCAGCTCTTCTGGAAAGATAATCAGAGTGAAAAAAATTTTTAAACGATAAAGGGGAACAAAATCTCTAATCCTTCAGTTATATCTATCGCCAACCAAAAAGGTGGTGTAGGCAAAACAACTACTGCTATAAACTTATCCACAGCGCTAGCTGCTGTGAATAATAAAGTGTTGATTATGGATTTAGATGCTCAAGGAAATGCCTCAACTGGCTTAGGTGTCCCTAAAGATGAAAGAGAAAAATCCACTTATGATTTGCTGACTGGCAAAGCGAGTTTAAAAGATGTGGTGAAGAAAACCAATATACCATCTCTTTTTATTGCTCCTGCATCAACTGATTTATCGTCTATTGATGTTGATCTATTTGAAGAGAAGGGGAGAGTTGTTAAGCTTCGTGATTTGTTAGCAAAAGAAACCTTTGATTTTGACTATATTTTAATTGACTGTCCACCTTCACTTAATCTTCTGACTATAAACTCAATGGTGGCATCAAATTCTGTGTTAGTTCCTTTGCAGGCAGAGTTTTTCGCGCTTGAGGGATTAAGTCAATTGCTATTGACAGTAAGGGACATTAGATCAAAAATTAACCAAGACCTAAAAATTCATGGCATTGTGTTAACTATGTTTGACAAAAGAAACAATTTGTCAGAACAAATAGAGGAAGACGTGAGAGAAAATCTAGGAGAGTTGGTCTACGACACAGTAATACCTAGAAATGTCAGAGTCAGTGAGGCCCCCTCGTTTTCAATGCCTGCTTTAATATATGATCATAAGTGCTCAGGTGCTATTGCATATCAAAAATTAGCAGCGGAGTTTTTAAAGAGGGAAGATCACTTTGAAAGAAGGGAAGATGAGTTCAAAAAATGAACGAAAAAAAGGTTTGGGTAGAGGGCTTTCATCCTTTCTAGATGTTGATGGCTTCGATGACATAGTGGAAAGGAAAAAAGATGAAGATAAGGATAAAGGTCTTTCTAATAACTCAAGTTATCTACCAATAGAGCATCTTGTTCCAAATCTGAATCAACCTCGAAAAGATTTTTCAACCGGTGAACTAAACAGCCTAGCTTCTTCAATTAAAGAAACGGGAATAATACAACCCATTCTTGTGAGGAAAAACAATGATATTTATGAGATAGTAGCTGGTGAAAGGCGCTGGAGAGCTGCACAAATTGCGAAAATTCATGAAGTTCCGGTTTTAATTAAGGAGTTAACTGACGAAGAAGTTGTAAAAATTTCCATTATTGAAAACATTCAAAGAGTAGACTTAAATCCGATTGAGGAAGCTAATTCTTACAGGCAGTTAATACAAGATTTTGGTTATACTCAAGAGAAAGTTTCAGCATCGCTTGGAAAATCAAGAAGTTATATAGCGAATTCTTTAAGACTATTATCACTACCAGAAAGCATAATTATATTTTTAAATGAAGGTAAATTGACAAGCGGACATGCAAGAGCTCTTGTGGGAGTAAAAAATTCAGAGTTTTTAGCAAGGAAAATAATAAAAGAGAGTTTATCGGTTAGGGATATAGAAAATATCGTAAAAAAAGGACTATCCCAAAGTGATAAAATAGTAAAAAAAGACACATCACTCAAAAAAGATGTTGATACTCTTAATTTAGAACAAGATCTTAAATTAGCTCTTGGTTTGAAGACATCTATAGATCACAATGAAAATTCTGGCGGGGGACGTATCGTTATTAAATACAAAGACTTAGAACAATTAGATATATTTTGTTCAAAAATAATGAAGATCTGACTTTTTAAAAGCAATCTACTAGTGACCTAGCAATGTAATCCAACATTTTTTTACCTCTCTTTCTTATAACAATTTCATTGTTTTTGGTTTTTATTAGTTTGTTCTCTTCTAGATGGAATACAACAGGGTTAAGTTTTTCATAGTCAAAAATGGAAACCGGTATATTTGCGGATATTCTAAGATTCATAATTAATTTTTCTTCTAACACAACTTTGTTTTTCATTGGGGTTATCTTTGGTGTACTTGAATTTAGGGAAACTGTTTTTTCAAACCAAATATCCGGGTTCTTCTCTTCTTCCGTTGCATATCTTTTTCCTGACATTGTTATCCGACCGTGTGCGCCTGGCCCTACACCAATGTAATCACTATACTTCCAGTACGAAATATTATGCTTGCACTTAAAGCCTTTTCTCGCAAAGTTTGATGGTTCATATTGCGTATAACCACCGTCTTTACAAAGTTGCTTCGTGATATCAAACATATCAGATACAGTCTCTTGTGTTGGTAAACCTTTTAATAAATCTCTTTTGAAAAGCTTATGGAAATTAGTGGATTCTTCTATTGTAAGTTGATAGAGAGAAAGGTGCGGCGCATCTAGGGAAAGTATTTCTAAAAGCTCATCCCTCCACTCGCTCGTACTTTGATGTTGCCTGCCATATATAAAGTCTAGGTTATAATTTTTAAACCAAGTGTTAATGACTTCTATAGCTTCTATAGCTTGATTTTTATTATGATCGCGTCCTAAATTATTTAAATCTCTATCATTAAGAGCTTGCACACCTACTGACACCCTATTAATACCGATTTCCCTAAATAATTTAAATTTTCTTTCCAATACACTGTTTGGATTGGCCTCGATAGTAATCTCACAATTACGATTAATACTCCATAGGCTATCGATTTTCTGTAATACCATCCTTAAAAAATCAGGATTAAGAAGACTAGGTGTACCTCCACCAAAAAAAATGGACTTAATTTTCCTTCCAGCCAGTCTTGAAGACCATAATTCTAATGCTCTCAAATAGGCCTTTAACCAATGAGACTGATTAGTGCTTTCTCTTTTGTATGAATTAAAATCGCAATAGGGGCACTTTATTTTACAAAATGGCCAATGTATGTATAACGCTAGCGAAGATTCTTCCATTTTAAAAACAAGAATCCAATAGATTATTTACAGCTAGTCCCCTATGACTTATCTTATTTTTTTTCCATCTATCCATCTGCCCAAAAGTTTCTTCGTATCCATTTGGGAGAAAAACCGGATCATAGCCGTGACCCTTTTCACCCCTACCAGGCCAAATTATTTCACCATATATTTTCCCCTCAAACTTCTCAAAATGATTATCTGGCCAATATAAAATTAATGAGCAAATAAAATAAGCGGTGCAAGGCCCTTCAAAATCATTTTTTTCAATTTCCCTTAAGAGCTTATTAGTTGCGAAATTAAAATCCCTTGACCCATCACTCTTAATTGCCCAATCTGCTGAGTAAATCCCAGGCGCGCCATCTAATATATCAACACATAGCCCGCTGTCATCTGCTAAGCTTACCAGACCAGTTAATTTTGTAGCTTCTCTCGCCTTAATCAAAGAATTCTCCCAAAACGACCTCCCAGTCTCATCTGGCGTTTTGCCAGAGTATTGGCCTATGTCTGCAATATTGAAGTTAACTTTGCCAAACAAATGTTTGAACTCTTCTATCTTTCCAAAATTGTGGGTGGCTAAAACTAAATCCTTTTCTCGAAATTTTCTATTCATCTAACGCTGATTTCTGTATTTCAACTAATTTTTTTATTCCTTCTGAAGCCATAGAAAACATCATTTCGAAGTCCTCTTTTGAAAACGGTTTTTTTTCAGCAGAGCATTGGATTTCAATTAACTCCCCTTTATCGTCCATAACAAAATTAGCATCTGTCTCCGCAGCACTATCTTCTTGATAGTTAAGGTCCAATTTTTTTTCTCCATCGACAATCCCACATGATATCGCTGCAACGTGACGGATAATTGGGTCAAACTTTATCTGCCCATTTCTTTTCAAGGTGTTGGTGGCTAGTTTTAGTGCGACCCAACCTCCACATATTGAGGCACATCTAGTGCCACCGTCAGCTTGGATAACATCACAATCAACTATTATTTGTCTCTCGCCTAGCGCAACTCTGTCAACAGCAACTCTTAAACTTCTTCCAATCAATCTTTGGATCTCTTGTGTTCTACCACTTTGGCCAGTCTGTTTAGCTTCCCTTCTCATCCTTTCATTTGTGGAACCTGGTAACATTCCGTACTCTGCTGTCACCCACCCCATACCGCTTTTTCTTAGGAAAGGAGGAACAGATTCTTCAATGGTTGCTTTACAAATGACGATAGTGTTGCCAAATTTTATTAGACAGGAATTTTCTACGTTCGTTAATAAATCAAAAGATATTGAAACATCTCGCATCTCTTTACTTAACGTGTCCATTTCTTAACCAGTAAGCTGTTTAATTTATGCATTCATAAAAAATTATTCACTTAAATAAAGCAAGTTTAAAATTTGAAAATACAAGGAATATTTTAAATTTTTACATTTATACGCCTTTAAATTCTTTAAATTTACACTTATATCTTATATACAGAACTGCAAATTCTATTAATTACCATGAATAAAAGAGTAAAGACGAAAACTGTAACGCTGCTACTTTGTTATCAGCGAAAAGTATACTGAAGAACGGAAAGGTCGTTAAAATGGGTAAAGAGGATATAGGTATAGAGCCAAAGGATCATGATGAGACGCTGAAACAAGACGAAGAAGTTGCATTCTCAACTGATAATGAAGAAAAGGACGAAAAAAATATACCCGAGGAAACCGAGGAGGAAGAAAAAACATTAGAGGAACTTAAAGAGGAAAATAAAATTCTTTCAGACAAAATGATGAGAGCGCTAGCGGAAACAGAAAATATAAGGAAAAAATTTTTTAAGGAAAAAAAAGATGCAGAAATATATGGCGGTACGAAATTAGCTAGAGACTTATTGTCCGTACTTGATAATCTTAATAGAGCCTTGGAAAGTGTAGACGACGAGATGGTAGAGAAGCAAAATGCTGTTCTCGAGGGAATTGAGCTCACAAAAAAGGAATTGCTAAACACTTTTTCAAACCACGAAATCAATGAACTGGCCCCTGAAGTGGGAGAAAAATTTGACCCCAAGTTTCATCAAGCAATGTTTGAGGGTCCACACCCAAATATTGAAAAAGGAAATATTATTCAAGTAATGGCAAATGGTTTTACAATAGGAGATAGACTTTTAAGGGCCACGCAGGTAGGGGTGTCCTCAGGAGCTATTGAAAATAAAGAAGAGGAAAGTTAGGAAATCTGATTTTTAGCTGTCACTCTTTAATTTTTGGAGAATATTAAGGGCTTCCAAAGGTGTTATAGAGTTCAAGTCAATCTTATCTAACTCATTTTTGACTCTAATAAGCCTTTCCTTTTCAAAATCTTCTTCCGTTATATGAATATCTTCTTCATTTACTCCTTTACTTTGAAGTTTTCCTAGTAACGCTTTAGCCTCTACGATGACATCGCCTGGAAAACCAGCTAGCTCTGCGACCTTTATCCCTAAGGAGCCCTTCGATTTCCCCTCAACTACTTTGTATGAGTAAATTATCTCTTCATTCCATTCTTTAATTTCACAAGAAACGTTTCTAACTTTTGAATTGGTTTTTTCAATTTCTGTAAGCTCATGGTAATGTGTTGCAAACAACGTTCTGGATTTATTACTTCGCAAAACTTTTTCAATAATAGCCCACGCGATAGCTAATCCATCAAAGGTAGATGTACCTCTTCCTATTTCATCCAAAATAATAAAAGACTTATCATCAGCGTTTTTAATGATATTACTTGTTTCTAGCATTTCTACCATAAACGTAGACTGACCTTTAGAAATATTGTCTGAGGCTCCTATCCTGCTAAATAGCTTGCTTGCAATCCCAATCTTAGCTTGCTTAGCAGGAACGTAGGACCCAATTTGTGCTAAAATAATGATATGTGCATTTTGTCTCAAAAATGTTGATTTACCTGCCATATTGGGTCCAGTTATTAGCCATAAATGCTCATTTGTACTTAACGAACAATCGTTAGGAACGAAGCCATTTAGGCTTTTCTTGAAAATTGTTTTTTCAACCACAGAATGGCGACCATCTTTAATAATGAAATCTTTGCTGTTATCTATTAAGGGGCGGCACCAATTATGCATTTCAGCAATAAAGCCGAGTGTTGAGCAAACATCTAAAGAGGCAATTGCCCTTGATAAAACTATAATATCTTTACTTATCTCTATTACCTTTTCGTGTAATTCTTCCAATATTTTTATCTCTAACTCCAATGCATTATTTCTGGCATTAAAAGTCGTTTTTTCTATCTGATCAAGGCTATTGCTTTTTATTCGAACGGTGTTAGCCGTTGTTTGTCTATGAAAAAATTCCTCGTCCTCCAATAATTTATCCTTGTAAGAAATTGGAGCCTCAAAAAAGTAACCTAGAACGTTGTTATATTTTAGTTTCAATGACTTTATTTTAGTTTTTTGTGAGTATTTTGTTTGCAATTCCAGAAGGTCGGAATAGGCTGTTTTTTCTATCAACTTAAATTCATGCAATTCATCGCTGAAACTTTCTTTAATAAATCCACCTTCTTTCATGGTGAGGGGTGGATCCTCTTTGATGGCCAAGTCGAGCTCTTTAAGAACCTTTTTCAGGTTATCTTCGAATAAATTACCTTTTTTAATGCTGTTTTCCTCAAGATGTATCAATATTTCTTTCAATTCAAAAAATAGGTTCATACCTAATTTCAATGAGAAAAGGTCTCTAGGATTTGGTCCAAGTCTTATTAACCGGGATAATGACCTTTCTGTATCAGGAAACTTACTTATTAAAGCTCTAACTTTCTCAGTAATTTGGAAATTATTACAGAATTCAGCAGTCTTGCTTTGCCATTTTAAAATCTGGTCTATTTGCGTGGATGGAGCATTTATTCGTCTCTTTAGTAGTCTGGATCCCAGAAGACTACAAGTCTTATCGACCACACCTAAGAGGGAAAGACTTTTTTCTCCGTCTAGTGAAATATTTATTTCAAGATTCTTACGGGTGGAAGGATCGATAGTCATTATATTTGAAAGCTCAACCTGCTCTGGGACATCGAAGTGGTCTAAAAAAAGGTTTTTATTTTTCTTAAGATATTCGACGAGGAGGGAAATTGACCCTAACAACGCGGTATCAAGTTTTTGAAGACGGTCAGGATCAAAAAAAGAAGATAAGTAATCGATTAAAATGTTTCTAGAACAATTTTTTTTACTTTCTAGCCAGGTTATTTCTATGGGGGTGTATGATTTTAATATAGATATTTCTTTTTTATTTGCATATGAGATAGTTTCCTTTGGTGATATTTGATCGATAAGCGATAATAACTCTGACTCATTGCTTGTAGTTGATTTGAACAAGCCGGTTGAAATATCTATCCAGCAAGAAGCCCAAATGTTATCAAAGAAAAATAAGGCCATTAATATATTGTTTTCTTTTTGTACCAGAAAAGATTCTTCTAATTTTGTTCCTGGAGTGATTATTCTAACCACGTCTCTTTTCACAATCTCCTTATAACCTCTTTTTTTCGCCTCTTTTGGAGTTTCAAGCTGTTCACAAATGGCAACTTTCATATTCTTATCTAGAAGTGTTTTTATATAGCTTTCTGCCGAGTGAAAAGGAACTCCGCACATGGGTATGTCCTTTCCTTTATGTTGCCCTCTTTTTGTGAGTATAATATTTAAAGCATCTGATGCTATCTCAGCATCAGAAAAAAAAAGCTCATAAAAATCACCCATCCTAAAAAACAGAAGCGAGTCTTGGTGACTAGCCTTTATTTCTAGGTATTGCTGGATCACGGGGGTTGTTTGCACCGCAATAGGTCTCGTAATTAAGGGTTTCTCTATATTTCAATACTGTAGAATTCGAAATAAGTAAACAATGGTTTAATGGCTGTTTTTTTCCCAAAAACTTTTCACTTTTGAAAAAAAGTTAGAATATTTTGGATTATTAGCAGTTTCTTGAAGAGACTTTTCAAAATCTCTTAGTAGATCTTTTTGGTTTTCATTGAGATTAACAGGCGTCTCTATATTTAGCTCTATATATAAATCACCATATGAGCTACCCCTGATATTAGGCATGCCTTTGCCTCGCAATCGTAACTGCTTTCCACTTTGAATCCCGGCGGGGACTTTCACTCTTGTCTTTCCTCCGTCAAGAGTTGGCGCCTCAATATCACCACCAAGCGTGGCAGCCACCATAGATATTGGTATTTGACAAAATAGATTAGCCCCCTCTCTCTGAAATATTGAGTGATCAAGAACCTCGGTAAAAATATATAGATCTCCTGCTGGACCGTTTTGTAATCCAGCTTCACCCTCTCCAGTCAGTCTAATCCGTGTTCCGGTCTCAACCCCGGCTGGAATATTTACACTCAGATTTTTATTTTTCTGGGTTGTTCCTGAACCTGAGCAAAAACGACATGGGTTTTTGTTCATCTGACCTTTTCCAGAACAGGTTGGACAAGTCCTTTCAACTGTGAAAAATCCTTGTTGTGCTCTAACCTTTCCCATTCCACCGCATGTTGGGCATGAAGAAGGTTGAGTTCCATCTTTACCACCTGTTCCACTACATTGCTCACATTTAACTGAGGATGGAACTGTAATGGTAGTCGACTTTCCTTTGTAAGCTTCCTCTAATGATATGGACATGTTATACCTTAGATCTGACCCTCTTCTCGAGGAGGAGCTAGATCCTCGACGAGAAGAGCCGCCCATAAAGTCCCCAAAAAGGTCTTCAAATACATCTGAAAATGCTGATGAAAAATCAGCGCCACTTCCCCCAGAGTTACCAAAACCACCGTTTTCAAATGCAGCATGGCCGTATTGATCATATGCTGCTTTTTTGTTTGGATCTTTAAGTATGTCATAAGCTTCATTCACGGCTTTAAACTCTTCTTCGGCTTTAGCGCTTCCTGAATTTTTATCTGGGTGAAGTTCTCTTGCCTTGGATCTAAACGCTTTTTTTATCTCAGCATCGGAAGAGCCCTTGGAGACACCAAGCGTTTCATAATAATCTCTCTTAGCCATTTAGCTTTCCATATTTAGAAGGAACAAATATATTCAATTATTTCTTTTGGTCATCCAAATCTTCAAAATCGGCATCCACAATATCACTATCATCTTTATTTATATTATCATCGCCAGCTTCGGATTCAGCAGGATTTTTTTCTGCTTCTGCTTTATAAATAGCCTCACCTAGTTTCATTGACGCTTCGGTTAAGTCTTGGCTTCTAGCTTTAATTTTTTCTGCATCATCACTTTCCAAAACTTCCTTTAAAGCTTTCATGGAGAGTTCCATAGCCTCAATGGTAGATGGGTCAACTTTATCACCATGCTCCTCAATCGATTTTTCGGTACTATGGATAAGGCTTTCAGCCTGGTTTTTCGCTTCAACAAGATCTTTTTTGGCCTTGTCAGATTCGGCATTTTCTTCGGCGTCTTGAACCATCTTATCTATTTCCTCTTCGGAAAGTCCACCAGATGCTTGTATGGTTATTTTTTGTTCTTTACCTGTGCCTTTGTCTTTTGCAGACACAGAAACAATGCCGTTTGCATCTATATCGAAGGTAACCTCAATCTGTGGCATACCTCTTGGTGCAGGCGGTATTTCCTCTAAGTTGAATTTTCCAAGCTCTTTATTATCGGTAGCCATTTCTCGTTCACCTTGAAATACTCGTATAGTTACAGCACTTTGATTATCTTCAGCAGTAGAAAACACTTGGCTTTTCTTCGTTGGAATGGTTGTGTTTCGGTCTATCAATCTCGTAAATACTCCACCTAATGTTTCTATTCCTAAGCTCAATGGCGTAACGTCTAAAAGAACGACATCTTTCACATCGCCTTGTAAAACCCCAGCTTGAATAGCAGCACCCATTGCAACAACCTCATCAGGATTAACACCCTTGTGAGGCTCCTTTCCAAAGAAACTGGTTACCTCTTCAATAACTTTAGGCATCCTTGTCATGCCACCAACAAGAACAACTTCATCTATATCGTCTTTTTTAACATCTGCGTCTGTTATAGCAGCCTGACATGGTTTTAGTGACCTGGCTATTAGATCAGCCACCAAGCTCTCAAGTTTTGCTCTTGTCAGTTTCATCACTAAATGCAAAGGTTGACTGGTTTTCGGATCCATAGATATAAAAGGTTGATTAATTTCAGTTTGGCTTGAAGATGACAGTTCTATTTTCGCCTTTTCAGCGGCCTCTTTAAGCCTCTGTAAGGCCATTTTGTCAGCCTTTAAATCAACGCCACTTTCTTTTTTAAACTCCTCTGCCAAATGATCAACAATTCTTAGATCAAAGTCTTCACCCCCTAAGAACGTATCTCCATTAGTTGATTTGACCTCAAAAAGCCCATCATCGATTTCTAAAATAGAAATATCAAATGTACCTCCGCCCAAGTCATAAACAGCTATAGTTTTACCGCCTTTTTTTTCCAATCCATATGCAAGAGCAGCAGCGGTAGGTTCGTTTATAATTCTAAGAACTTCTAAACCAGCGATTTTTCCTGCATCTTTTGTTGCTTGCCTTTGTGCATCATTAAAATAAGCCGGCACAGTAATCACTGCCTGTGTCACCTCATCTCCTAGGTGACTTTCCGCGGTTTCTTTCATTTTTTGCAATATAAAAGCCGATATCTGACTTGGAGAGTACTTTTCACCTTTTGCCTCCACCCAGGCATCTTTATTGCTCCCCTCGACTATGTTGTAAGGAACCATCTTCTTGTCCTTTGTGACCATTGGGTCGTTATATTGCCTCCCAATCAGTCTTTTAACTGCGAAAAGGGTGTCCGATGGGTTTGTAACAGCTTGTCTTTTAGCCGGCTGACCTACCAGACGTTCATCATCAGTAAATCCCACAATTGATGGTGTTGTTCTAGCGCCCTCTGAGTTCTCAACAACCTTTGCGTTTGCGCCTTCCATTATTGCTACGCATGAATTTGTTGTTCCCAAGTCTATACCAATGACCTTGCCCATAATTTGACCTTTCGAATAAATAATATCGTTAACTTTATGGTATATAGGCAATTAATTTTATCGTGCAAGATTAGATGGTGCTAAAAATGTATTTTTGTTGTAATACGGTATACAGATTTAGGTTTAGCGCATGATTGATATACTGATTGAATTAGCCACCGAAGCGGGAATAACTATACGTAAAATTTATGAGAGCGGTAAATTTAGTACATCTATTAAATATGACAGGACTCCTGTAACTACTGCTGACGAAGAAGCCAACAAAATGATTCTAAGGGGTTTAAATCAACAGTTTCCTAACATACCTGCAATATCAGAAGAATCCGAAAATAGAGTTTTAGAAAAGCAAGCGTTTTTCATTATTGATCCATTGGACGGAACAAAAGGGTTTTTAAACAAAACCAACAATTTCACGGTAAATATAGCTTTCATTAATAATCGTGAACCTGAGTTGGGAGTTATTTATAGCCCAATAAGCGGTGAACTTTTTTACACATCACCCGATCGGGAAACTTTCAAATATAATTACTTAAAAAAAACTGAGAAAGTAAAAGTATCAGGGAAGTTAGAAAATAGAGAGGCACTTACGCTGATAACCTCTGAAAATAATTTGGTTGGAAGAGAAAGTAGCATTTTAAAAGTCGATTGTGAGCATGACACTTTAAAAATTGGCTCATCGATTAAGTTTTGTAGGCTTGCAGAAGGGAAAGCAGATATTTATCCAAGATTTGGCAGAACCATGGAGTGGGATACCGCTGCAGGCCATGCGATACTCAAATATGCAGGGGGCTCCCTCATTGATATAAATACAAAAAAAGAACTCGTTTACGGAAAAAAAGACTATGAAAATGGTAGCTTTATAGCGATAAGAGATCCAAAAGACAGTATGAAAATAGATTGGCAGAGCTTGACATACAACAGTTAACAGCCTCACGGGCGAGCTTTAGACGTCAGTATTTTATAAATAGAGTTTTGGCCGAAATAAATTTCCACAAAAAATATATTAAAAGTTGTGGATATAAAGAGTGAAAGTTAAAAATCGAGGTATCAGGCAGCTTTCGAGTCTTCATTGCTTGTTAGTATGGCAAACAAAGATTCGGTATTTTCTGAAGACCTAAGTTTAGACCTGATATTTTTATCGCTGAACACTCTTGAAACCATTGCGAGTGCTTTAAGATGTTCAGTTCCATTATTATCCTCTGGAGCTAACAAGGTAAACACAAGATCCACTGGCTGCTTGTCAGCAGATTCAAAGTCAATAGGGCGCTCTAAGCTTAAAAAAAATCCAAATATTTTCTTTAAGCCTCTTATTTTTACATGAGGAATTGCCACACCATTTCCGATTCCGGTTGGCCCAAGAATTTCACGTTGTTGCAGAGACTTAGCGATATTCATACAGGGAATTCCTACTTGCTCTGACGCTATACTAGAAATCTCTTGCAGAAGTTGCTTCTTATTAGCCGATTTAACTTTCGTTCTTATCGCTTTTTTGGATAGTATTTCATACATTTTCACTTGAAAATCCCCCTATGTAGCTGGACGTTACAATAAATAATAAATTTTTTCTAGCGTTTTATATAATTTTTATAGAGCGAACTTGTCGCCCAAATAAATCCGCCTCACGTCTTGATCACTTACAACAAACTCAGGAGTTCCGTACTTTATAATTTTTCCATCGTTTATAATGTAGGCTCGATCAACTATTTTTAGTGTTTCTCTCACGTTGTGATCAGTGATTAGAATTCCTATGTTTCTATTTTTAAGCTCTCGGACTAACCCTCTTATTTCATCGATAGCTATTGGATCAACACCAGCAAATGGCTCATCCAGTAAAATATACTTAGGTTGACTGGCTAGACAACGCGCTATTTCAACCCTTCTTCTTTCGCCACCTGAAAGGTTGACTGCCTTAGCATTTCTGAGATGTGTTATTGAAAATTCGCCTAACAACTGCTCAAGTTTTTTCCTTCTTTCCTTTGGGTCTCTAATTTTCAGTTCAAGTATCGCATCAATATTTTTTTCGACATTCAGACCTTTAAAAATTGACGATTCTTGAGGAAGGTACCCCAGCCCAGCTTTTGATCTTCTGTACATAGGGAGGTTTGATATTTCATCTCCATCCAGTTTTATGGAGCCACCGTCTGATCTATGTATTCCAGCAATAAGGTTGAATGCTGTTGTTTTTCCCGCACCATTTGGACCAAGTAAACTAACCACTTCACCTCTGGTTACAGAGATATTAAAATCCATCAATGCGAGTCTGGACTTGTATACTTTCCTCAAACCCTGGACATTCAACCCAATTTCTTTATTTGTTAGATTGTCCACAGTTAAATATGGCTTTATCAAATCTTGTCCTTTTAGTTCTTTAGAAAAGAATCCTTTATTCCTTCAAAATCTACTGTTTCGGTTACTAAATCAACATTTATTTTTTTTGCCCTAATTATTGATTTGCCTTGAGAAAACTCAACATTGCCTTCTATAGAAACAAACTTTTTATCTACATCCATAAAAAGTTTATCTCCCTTTGCTGAAATATCCTTGTTATTTGAAAAATAGATGTTTTTACTAGCTTCAATTATTTTTACCTCAGAGGAATCTACACTATTGGTTTTTGCCATTAAAAGATCTGACCTGATTTCATATTGCCCATAAGAAATTTTTACTTCACCAGATAAATGTATAATACCAGCACCCTTTTTGATTTGTGCAGTGTCTGAACTAAACCTTAATACTTCTCTTTTCACTTCAGAAGAGACCCCAGTCCCATGGAATAATAACAAAAAAAGAAAAATGTTAGTAAAGGATAATAATGTTTTATTCACTGGCTCACCTCAATTTATTTAATCAACATATATTTCAATTTTTACTCCGTCGGTAAAAAATATTTCTTCACCTTCATCTGAATTATAGTGGTATTCCATTTTACCGCTTGATAAAGAACCGAATTCAGTATTAGCCGATATTGTTTTAGGCCCAATCAATAACTTTCGCTCAAAATCAGCAACTAACTCTTCAGTTCTTATTAGTGTTCCCCATGAGTTTTCTAGTGAAAGATTACCATTAAAAAAAATATTTTTCTGATCTAAATTGAGGCTAGCAAAATCAGATGAAAAATTAAACCTCTGTTCACTTGAAAAGGAAATTTCGCCGAGTGGTTTGGATAATATAACGGTTTTGTCATTTTGGTGACTTGGGTTTAAAGCTTTGGCATGGAAATCAAAAGTTCCACCATCTGAGGTATTTCCTGTAATGTGGGTATACCTTGCTTGGTATTTTAAGCCGATCCTTACATCCTCGGTTACAACTTTAAATGATGGGTCCACCTTTTTTGAATAAGAGAAGACGAAAATGACTAAAAATAGTAAGCCCGCACTGAACCCAAGCGTTAATTTAAGCAAAAAAACTAGCCTAGTATATTTGGTTGCATCGGTCGCCATGGTCTGTAGATGTTATGTCATTTGCTGATAAAATAAAAGCTCAATGAGTTTTAAAAATTTTGAAAAAAACTAATGTGAAAAAGGATCCACATCGTCCCATCCCATGTTATCTAATTCACATCTGGTAGGCAGAAAACGACATGTTTTTTCAAAAATATCGTATCTATCTTCACGCTTCAAAATTTTATCTAGATGTTGTTTAATTTTATGCAAATATAATACGTCTTGCTTAGCGTAATTAATTTGATTTTCATTCAAAACGTCCGCTCCCCAGTAAGACGACTGTTGCTCCTTAGATATATCAATTGATAATATTTCCTTCACTAGATTTCTGAGGCCGTGGCTTTGAGAAAAAGTCCTTCCTATTTTTGACGCTATTTTCGTGCAATAAATATTTTGGGTCATAATATTTAAATTTTTATGGAGGACACCAATGTCAAATCTAGCATAGTGAAAGATTTTTATTACCTTTTCACTTGTCATTAATTTAGCCAGGTTTGGAGCCATTTTTTGGTCTTTATCAATTTGAATTAAATAGACTGTTCCCTCATTGCTTGCTATTTGTACTAAGCATAATCTATCTCTACCAAATTTTAAGCCCATAGTCTCAGTATCTACTGCTATTTCTCTTCCTATGTCAAAATTTTTGGGAACGTCATTCTTGTAGATAGTAATAGCCATGTTTTCCTTCAATTAATTATTCAAGCTCTATTTATATAAATTTTTAGGGATTTGTAAATTTTTAATGATATGTAAAATAATTACTCTATCTTACATTTAATTTCTAAGGAAAAACTTTATGAATTTAGTGACAATTTTCGGTGGTTCTGGTTTCTTGGGCAGGTACGTAGTGAGACAATTAGCTTCCAAAGGCTACTTCATACGAGTTATTACGCGTCACCCAAATGAAGCCCTTTTTTTGAGGGTTTACGGTAAGGTGGGTCAAATACAGTTGTTGGGTGGAGACATAAAAGAAGAGCATAAATTAGGGGATTATATAAGAGATTCAGATTGTATAATCAATTGTGTAGCGACTTTTTTTGAAACACGTTCACAGTCTTTTAACAATCTTCACGTACACGCAGCTAAAAATTTGGCTAGAGAGGCAAAGAGGCAAGGAGTAAATCAATTTATTCACATATCATCATTGGGTGCATCATCCAAGTCTAGCAGCCTTCTGCTTAAGTCTAAGGGTGCTGGAGAAGAAGCCGTTCTTGATTGCTTTCCGGATGCCAATATCATCAGACCCTCTTTAATATTTGGAAATGAGGATACATTTTTCAATAGGTTCGCAAAATTATCCTCAATTAGTCCATTTATTCCAGTTGTAGGTTCGAATACGAAGTTTCAGCCGGTATTTGTTGATGATGTAGCCAAAGCTGTAACTTTATTGGTTGAGTCCGATCAGCGGAAAAGATATCTAGAATTAGGTGGAGATGAAACATACACATTTAAAGAGCTCATCGATATGTTGTTATCCGAAATAAATCGAAAAAGGATTGTAATGAAAATACCTTTTTTACCCGCAAGAATAATTGCTGCAACAAATGATTTTTTCCGTTTAATATCAGGTGGCTTTGTGCCAGCCTTTTTAACCTTGGCACAGGTCAAAAGTTTGGAGAATGATAACTTGGTAGAATTAAAAACCGAGAAGTTTTCAGATTTAGGCATAGTGCCAAAGAAGCTTAAAATAATTTTGCCAAAAATTGTTGAACGTTTTACACGTAGTTAGAAATATAATGCTGATAACAAAGCTAACCCGAGCAGGAGCCTGTAGATAACATAGGGAGTGAAAGAAAAAAGCTCTCCAAACTTTACAAAGAACTTAAGAGCTAAATACGAAAAAATGAACGAAAATATGGTTCCATACATGATTAATTCAATTTCAATTTCATTTGGGCTCCTAAAAAATTTGAATCCAATGTAGCCACTCGAAATTACTATTGCTGGTATACTTAATACGGCAGAGATAATAATTGCTTCTTTTCTGCCATAATTTAAAAGCCGTGCGCCAGTTATAGAGGCACCAGATCTGCTCGTTCCAGGAAAGGCAGCAAAAGATTGCCAAATACCTATAACCAAAATATCTCTTGCTGTAATATCTGAAGATTTGCGTTGGCTTGGTTTTCTATCAGACACAAATAGTAACAGAGCGAATATTAAATTGGAGAACGCAATTATCTCTATTTGCCTTGATAGATCAAGAAGACGAGCATGTTCTAAGAATAAAGCCATAAATACAAGTGGAAACGTTGCTAAAGCCAGGAAAAAAACTGATTTAATCACACCATTTTTTATCAAAACTTTGTTCATATGTTCCTTTAGGAGCTTTGAAACTAACAAAATAACTGCTAACAGGCTGCCAATATGCATAGCAATGTCTAGGCTTAAATCGTTTTGTAGACCAATCACAAATTTGTTGTAGAGAACCAGGTGGGCAGAAGAAGAGACTGGCAAAAACTCTGTTGCCCCCTGTATAAGAGACAAAACAAAAACGTGAAAAATGGTCATTTTTAAATCATAAACTTTAGTTTTTTAGAGTATGTGTAGTAAACTATTAAGGTTTTCCCTGCTTTTTAATCAAAAAAATAGTGAACATTACAAATTATAAACTTTCTTTTCTTTTGTTGAAAACTATATTAAAAGGTCTCCTCAGAAAGACAACAAGATAAAAAAGTAAAAAGCGAATGAAGATTTTTGATAAGAAACGCAATAAAATGGAGGGTCTTTACGATCCTCGAAATGAACACGATTCCTGCGGTTTGGGATTTATCGCGAATATAAAGGGAAGAAAAAGTAACGACATCATTCAAAAAGGAATTTTTATACTTGAGAACCTTGAACACAGAGGGGCTACAGGAGCAGATCCTTTAGTGGGTGACGGAGCAGGAATGCTCACACAAATTCCACATGAAATGTACAGAGAGGAAATGGAAAAGTTAAGTTGTTTTCTTCCCGATCTTGGCGGCTATGGCGTAGGTATGTTTTTTTTCCCAAAAGAAGTCAAATATCACAACCTTATAAAAAGCATCATCGTTAAGTGTAGTGAGGAACAGGGCATAAAATTATTGGGTTGGCGTGACATTCCCGTGAACAATGAGTGTTTGTCACAGGACAAGGAAATTCGTGAAGCTGAACCCATACATGTGCAAGGCTTCTTCAAAAAACCTGAGGGTATGTGCGAGGATGATTTCGAAAGAAATCTCTATGTACTAAGAAAAAAAACAACCAACAAAATTTATAAAGAACTGGGGAGTGAAGAGTTATATTACGCTGTATCTTTTTCATCACGAACGGTTGTTTATAAGGGCATGTTTTTAGCTGATCAGTTGGCTAAATACTATTTAGATCTTCAAGACGTACGATATGTGTCCGCTTTGGCTTTGGTTCACCAAAGATTTTCAACAAACACTTTTCCTTCATGGAGACTGGCACATCCATATAGAATGGTCGCCCATAATGGTGAGATAAACACAAGTAGAGGTAATGTAAACTGGATGGCAGCGAGGCAAGCAGGTCTGAAATCACATCTTCTTGGAGAAAACTTGAACGACATATGGCCCATAACAAGAGAAGGTCAATCCGATACTGCGTCGTTTGATAACGCCATTGAATTATTATACCAGGGAGGATACCCTCTCCAGCATGCTTCGATGATGCTGATCCCCGAGGCATGGGCTGGAAATCCACTGATGGATAGAAAACGCAAATCTTTTTACGAATTTCATGCATCTATAATGGAACCTTGGGATGGACCAGCTGCCATCGCTTTTACAGATGGAAAAAAAATTGGAGCTACTCTAGATAGAAATGGATTAAGGCCAGCAAGGTATTTTGTCTCCGAAGATGATACTGTCGTATTAGCTTCCGAGGCAGGAACGCTACCAGTTGATGAGAGCAAAGTGGTTACCAAGTGGCGATTGCAACCTGGAAAAATGCTTCTGATTGATATGGAGGAAGGAAAGATCATAACAGACGAAGAAGTAAAAGCCAATCTCAGTAATGAATTGGATTACGAAAGCATTTTGAATAATACACAGATTGTTTTAGAGGACTTAGAATCAGATGAAACACAGAAATTTTCTTTGTCAAAGGCCAATCTGTACTCAGGTCAGAAAGCGTTTGGATATACTCAGGAAGACTTAAAGACACTTATATCTCCAATGGCAGTAACCGGCCAAGAGGCTATTGGCTCAATGGGTACAGACACGCCCATTTCTGCTATATCCAACAAAAAGAAATTACTCTACACATATTTTAAGCAAAACTTTGCACAGGTAACGAATCCTCCAATCGATCCCATTCGCGAGGAGTCGGTAATGAGCCTAGTATCTTTTATTGGTCCAAGACCGAACATTTTTGATAATAAGTCTTTGGGTAGTGTGAAAAGGTTAGAGGTTAAACAACCGATCCTAACAAATGAGGATATGCAAAAGATTAGAAAGATAAGCGAGATTGGTGACAACCAATTTGTATCAAGAGTTTTAGATACTACCTTTGACAAGAATACAGGTTATACAGGTTTTGAAAAGTGTCTGGAGAGCATATGCATAAAGTCTGAGAATGTAGTTAAAGAGGGTGGTAATATTATAGTTCTATCCGACAGGCAGTTTGGTAAAGGTAGGATTGCTTTGCCTGCTCTATTGGCCATTGCGTCGGTACATCATCATTTAATAAGGAAAGGACTGCGAACAGCAGTTGGATTGGTAGTGGAATCAGCAGAGCCTAGGGAAGTCCATCACTTTGCAGTATTAGCAGGTTACGGAGCAGAGGCTATAAATCCATATATGGCTTTTGACACTATATTAGATCTTAAACAAAAGAATATGTTGTCTAAAGATGTAAGTGAGACAGAAGCGGTTAGTAGATATATAAAGTCAGTTAACAAAGGCCTTTTAAAAGTTATGTCCAAGATGGGTATATCAACTTACCAATCATACTGTGGAGCACAAATTTTTGATGCAGTAGGGTTATCAGAGGACTTCGTGAGCAAGTACTTCAAGGGAACTTCTACTCAAATCAGTGGAGTAGGAATAAATGAAATAGCAAGGGAAACGATTACCCGCCATGAGGAAGCATATTCAAATTTAGAAGTTTTAAGAGACTCTCTAGATGTCGGAGGTGATTACGCTGTAAGAAAAAGAGGAGAAGTACACGCTTGGAGTTCAGATGAAATTACTAACCTTCAACATGCTGTAAGAAGTAATTCTTTCGATACATTTAAAGAATATTCAAGGTCCATGGACGAGCAAGAAGAAAGGTTGTTTACAATAAGAGGCTTATTTAGGCTTAGAGACTCAAGCGAAACGGGCAGAAATAGTATTAAAATTGATGAGGTTGAGCCGGCCAAGGAAATTGTAAAACGGTTCGCTACCGGAGCCATGTCTTACGGATCAATATCCGCAGAAGCGCATGAGAACCTAGCCATAGCCATGAATAGGATTGAGGGAAAATCGAACACAGGTGAAGGCGGTGAAGAAGTGGAACGTTTTTCTACCGATAATAATGGTGACAACAGACGGTCTGCAATAAAACAAGTTGCGTCTGGTAGATTTGGTGTAACAACAGAATACCTGGTAAATTCTGACATGATTCAGATTAAAATGGCGCAAGGAGCAAAGCCGGGTGAAGGAGGTCAGCTTCCTGGTCATAAGGTAGACGCTGTCATTGCAAAGGTCCGACATTCTACTAGAGGGGTTGGACTTATCTCTCCACCGCCCCATCATGATATTTATTCAATAGAAGATTTAGCGCAACTTATATTCGACCTTAAAAACGTCAACCCAAAAGCTGATATATCAGTGAAATTAGTATCCGAGGTTGGGGTAGGTACAGTCGCTGCTGGAGTGGCTAAAGCAAAAGCGGACCATGTTACTATCTCGGGTATGGAGGGTGGTACTGGGGCGAGCCCCCTGACCTCGGTGAAACATGCCGGCTCACCCTGGGAACTGGGTTTGGCAGAAACACACCAAACTTTAATGAAAAATAAGCTTAGATCAAGAATATCGGTACAAGTGGATGGTGGGCTAAGGACAGGGCGAGATGTTGTAATTGGAGCGTTGTTAGGCGCGGATGAGTTTGGTTTTTCAACAGCCCCATTAATTGCATCAGGTTGCATTATGATGCGTAAGTGTCACCTGAACACCTGTCCTGTTGGAATTGCAACTCAAGACCCAGTTTTGAGGAAACGTTTTGTAGGAATGCCAGAGCATGTTGTTAATTTTTTCTTCTTTATAGCAGAAGAGGTAAGAATACTAATGAGTAAATTAGGTTTCAAAAAATTTGATGATATGATTGGTCAAATTGATGTGCTTGACAGGAAAAAAGCAATTAAACATTGGAAAGCAAAGGGGCTCGATTTCTCAAAGCTTTTTTTTGATCCAAATATGGGCGATAGAGTCCCAAAATTTAATTGCGAAAGACAGGAGCATCCAATTAAAGATATTCTGGACAGGCAGCTAATCGGAATGTCAAAGGCTGCCTTGAAAAATAAAAAACCCGTCAAAATAAAGCTTCCGATTTATAATTACAATAGATCAACTGGAGCAATGCTTAGTGGAGAGGTCGCACGTATTTTTGGACATAGAGGTCTCCCAGAGGACTCAATAAACATTTCTTTTAAGGGTACAACGGGTCAAGCATTTGGAGCATGGTTATCGAGAGGAATTACTCTAGAAGTAGAAGGCGAAGCAAATGATTATGTTGGCAAAGGATTATCTGGGGGAAAAATAATAGTATACCCTCCAAAAGAGGCAAAAAGAATTGTTCCAGAAGACTCGATCATAGCAGGTAACACAATTCTTTATGGTGCTATTGACGGAGAATGCTATTTGAGAGGCATAGTTGGAGAAAGGTTTGCTGTTAGAAATTCTGGAGCTACCGCTGTTGTTGAAGGAGTGGGTGATCATGGTTGTGAATATATGACAGGTGGTATTGTAGTCGTTTTAGGAAAAACAGGCCTTAATTTTGCAGCAGGTATGTCCGGAGGTATAGCATATGTTTTGGACGAAGATGGCACCTTTAAAAATAGATGTAATTTGGCAATGGTAGAGCTTGAGCCGGTTCCAGAAGAAGATGATCTACTAGAATCTGAGCACCATCACGGAGGCGACTTTGAACATCATGGTCGTGTGGATATATCGAGTGATATGACCAGATATGATGAAGAAAGGCTGAGAAATATAATTTCTAGACACTTAAAGTTTACTCAATCAAACCTTGCAAAAAAGATTTTAGACGATTGGGATAATTTTAGGCCTAAATTTTTAAAAGTAATGCCTACGGAATATAGAAGGGCGTTGGAAGAAATAAGAGCTGAGAAGCTCAATAATATCGTAGCTGCGGAATAGCCTCTAATTTAGAATATAAGGGAAGTTGAGATGGGAAAGGTTACTGGATTTTTAGAAATAGATAGGCAAGATAGGAAATATAGGCCTGCATCAGACAGAATAAGAAATTTTAAGGAGTTTATAGTACCTCTTCCAGAGGAGGTCATAAGAGACCAAGCCAGCAGATGTATGGAATGTGGGATTCCTTTTTGTCATGACATGAAGGGCTTGAAAGGGTGTCCCGTTAATAATCAGATCCCGGATTGGAATGATTTGGTTTATAGGGGTGAATGGGAACAGGCCTCTAAAGACTTACATTCAACCAATAATTTTCCAGAATTCACGGGAAGAATATGCCCTGCACCATGCGAAGCTTCATGTACTCTAAATATTGTTGATAGTCCGGTAACAATAAAATCCATAGAATGTTCTATAGTTGATAAGGCATGGGACAATGGATGGATAAAACCACAAATAAATCAAAACAAGACAAATAAAAAAATAGGAATAATTGGGTCTGGCCCAGCAGGGCTTGCAGCTGCTCAACAATTAGCCAGAGCAGGTCATAATGTAATAATTTATGAAAAAAATAAAAAGATGGGCGGTCTCCTTAGATATGGAATTCCTGATTTTAAAATGGAAAAAACTCATATCGACAGAAGACTAGAGCAATTATCAGCCGAGGGAGTTTACTTCCAATGTGGTGTGGAGTTAGGTGTAGATATCGAAATTAATGATATGATAAAGGAGTACGATGCTCTGATCCTAGCCTGTGGGTCTGAAAAACCACGTGACCTAGACATTGAAGGGCGTAACGCGGACGGGATTCATTTCGCCATGGATTTTTTACCTCAGCAAAACAGAAGGGTAGGCAAAGAGACACTCGAGGGTTTGGAAGAGATAACAGCAGATGGTAAACATGTCGTTGTTATTGGTGGAGGCGATACCGGTTCCGATTGCATAGGAACATCAATTCGCCAAGGTGCATTGTCTGTAACGCAGCTAGAGATTATGCCTGCTCCGCCTGAAAGGGAAGACAAGTTGCTAACATGGCCAAATTGGCCTCTCAAGATGAGAACCTCTTCGAGTCAAGAAGAGGGAGCAGATAGAGAATTTTCAGTATTAACAACATCTTTTGGGGTTGAAGATGGTAAAGTCAGCTCTTTAAATTGTATTAGGGTAAATGAGAAATTTGAAAAAATTGAAAACTCTGAGTTTGTAATTAAAGCGGATTTGGTATTACTGGCCATGGGTTTCGTTTCACCCATTACAGATAGGATTTTTAAAAATACTGAAGTATCCCTGGATAAGCGTGGAAATGTGTTAGCGGATGATAAATCTTACAAAACCTCTCTTGATAAATTGTGGGTAGCTGGTGACATGCGACGCGGTCAGTCTCTTGTTGTGTGGGCAATAAGAGAGGGCAGGCAAGTTGCGAAATCAGTAGACAAGGCATTGATGGGCTATAGTAGTCTGTCAGACTAAGGAAAAAAATTGTCCTATTTAAATTATATTTTGTGTGCGTTATCAAAAATCTAGCATACAAAACTACCAGAATTATTAAACTATTATGTGTGCTCTTTATATTCTTGTCCGTGTCAATCGTTCTTTTACTTAGATTTTTTAATCCTCCTTTTACTAGCTTTATGGTTTCGGAAAGCAATTTCTTTCAAAGAAAAATAGATTACAGTTGGACCTCAATTTCAAATATGGGCGAAAATATCGCCCTTTCAGTGGTAGCAACAGAGGATTCTAATTTTTGTAACCATTTAGGATTAGATATAAAGGAGATTCACAAAGTAATTACAAGAAAGGAAAAAAGAGGCGCGTCAACGATAACTCAACAACTTGCGAAAAATCTTTTTTTGTGGTCTGGAAGATCTTGGTCAAGAAAAATTATAGAATTGTATTTTACCTTTTTGATAGAGATCATTCTTCCAAAAAGAAGAATTCTCGAAATATATCTAAACACTGTTGAGACAAGCCTGTTGACATTTGGTGTAAATCAAGCTTCAGATAAGTATTATAAAAAGCCAGCAAACAAACTCACCAGAGAGCAATCAGTCCGAATTGCATTGACGCTTCCAAATCCAAAGACTCGAAGCCCCAAAAACCTGCAGTCTAATCTTACAGTAAGAATTTCACGATTAAAAAAAGATATCAAGATCCTAAAAAAAGATGACAGAGCAAGCTGTTTTTTATAATTATAAATGGATTAGAGTAAGGTTTACTAACTATGAGAAAACTCCACCATTTAGCGCTCTCACCATTTTGTCGAAAAGTAAGGCTGGTTTTGGCAGAAAAAAAACTCGAAGTTGAATTAATTGATGAACCCGTTTGGGAAAAAAGATTGGATTTCATAAGATTTAGTCCTTCCGGTAAAGTGCCATTATTAAAAGAAGGAGCTAATGTATTTACGGAAAGCACTCCCATATGTGAGTATTTAGATGAATCTCACCCAATTCCAAAACTCATTCCGGCCGATAAGAAGCTAAGGTTCGAGACGCGCAGGGTAACCTCTTGGTTCGACGATAAATTTTATAATGAAGTTACAAAAAACTTACTTAATGAGAGAGTGTACAAAAAGATTTTTAAAATAGGTCAACCTGATAGTGGTGCAATAAAAGAAGGCCTTAAGAAAATAAAGTTTCATTTTGATTATTTGGAATGGCTTTTGGAAAAAAGAAATTGGGTAGCTGGGGAGAAAATGTCATTAGCTGATTTTTCAGCTGCTGGACATATTTCGGCACTAGATTACATAGGAGATATTGACTGGCAGTCTAAGCCAATAATAAAAGAATGGTATGCAAAAATTAAATCGAGGCCTGCTTTTAGAAATGCAGGGTTGCTAACCGACTTAGTTCCCGGCTTTGTGCCGGCAGGTCACTATAGTGACTTAGATTTTTAGTATGGAAATATTTGATTTTAAATCACAACTTCAGCAGATAGCTTCTGATGCAGGCTTTTCTGCCGTTGGTATTACCAATCCTCGCAAGGTTGATCAAAAAACAAAAGAAAAATTTAGGGACTTCATTAAAAATGATTGGAATGCTGGTATGGATTGGTTGGAGAAAAGGATCAACGAACGAATAGCACCGGAAAATTTATGGCCAAGTGTTAAATCAATTTTGGTATTTACAGATGACTATACGCCGGCAGAAGACCCTTTAAAAAAATTGGTGAATAAAGAATTATCTAATATCTCAGTGTATGCTACGAAAAGAGATTATCACAAAGTAGTCAAATCTAAGCTAAAGATCGTAGCCTCTTGGGTAAAAAAAAGATTAGATTGTGAGCTAAAAATATTTGTCGATACTGCCCCTGTTATGGAAAAGCCTTTAGCACAATTATCTGGTTTGGGTTGGCAAGGCAAACATACAAATTTGGTGAGTAGAAATATGGGAAATTGGTTTTTTATCGGTGTAATGTACATAGATAAATCATTACCTGCAGATGAACCAGAGCAAGATAATTGTGGATCTTGTACCAAGTGCTTGGATATTTGTCCCACTAATGCTTTTGAGGGTGCATATAAGCTAGATGCTAGAAAATGCATCGCGTATCTCACTATCGAACACAAGGGTGCTATAGATAAAGAATTTAGATCATTAATTGGTAACAGGGTTTTTGGATGCGATGATTGTTTAGCTGTCTGTCCCTGGAATAAATTTGCACAGATCAGCAGAAATGAGAATTATAGAGAAACTTTTTCTGACTTAGCTTTGGAGAAAGCTCTAACCTTTTCAGATGGTGACTTCAGGAATTATTTTAGTGGAACAGCTATAAAAAGATTAGGATCAGTTAGATTTTTAAGAAATGTAATATACGCAATGGGAAATAGTGGAAAAAAAGAATACATAAAATTACTAGAGGGGTTTGGAAATCATTCTGTAGACTTTATATCTGAGGCAGCTATTTGGTCTATTTCTGAGTTAAAAAAAAATGAATGAGAAAAATATATTATTAATTTTTGGCTTTGGTTACACAGCTAAATTTATGTGTCAGAAATTCTCAAAAAAAAATTGGGAGGTGTTTTGTACGTCGAGATTTAAGGAAAAGGCCAAAGAAATTAAATCACTTAATGCCACACCAGTTTTTTTCGATGATGAAGAAAAAATTAAGAGTATCCTCAGCAAGAATTCATATATTTTGAGCACGGCTCCACCAGAAAATGGTAAGGATCCAGTCATTGAGAATTACGGGTATTTATTCAAAAAAAATTGCGAAAGAATAAAATGGGCAGGATATCTGTCAACAACTAGTGTTTATGGAGATAAAAAAGGTGGTTGGGTTACAGAGGATACAGTACTCGAACCCAATCTAGAGAGAAGTATTTCAAGAGTTGTGGCCGAAAAATCTTGGCTAAGATTTGGAGAAAAATTTTCCATAAGAACTATGATTTTCAGGTTGGCAGGTATATATGGGCCAGGAAGAAGTCTGATCGATCGTTTATTGGCAAATGAAAGCGTTTATATAGTCAATAAACCAGATCATCTGTTTAACAGAATTCATGTTGACGATATAGTAGGCGTTATCGAGATGGCTATAAGGTCTAAATCGGAAGCTAAGATCTTTAACTTGTCTGACGATTTTCCTGCAACGCAATTGGAAGTAGCACAATTTGCGGCAAGTTTACTTAAAAAGAAATGCCCACAGACAGTCAGTTTGGAAAGTGATTTGGTCAGTGAAATGGCGAGAAGCTTTTATAAAGAAGAAAAAAAAGTATCAAACACGAGGCTCAAAGATGAATTGGGGTATAAATTTACTTTTCCCTCATATAAAGAGGGGCTCTTTGCGATCCACAATAATTCTAAAGAATTCTAACAGGCGTTCCAATCTCGACTAAATTGAAGAGCTCTTCAATTTGTTCATTATACAACCCAATGCATCCAGAGGAGCTTTGCCTTCCAATTTTTCTAGTATCGCTTGTTCCATGAATACGATAACTTGGCCAACTTAGATAAAGTGCGTGGGATCCCAGAGGGTTATCAGGGCCCGGAGGCATAAACTCAGGGAGCTTAGGATCTCTTTTCCTCATTTTTTTTGTAGGCCTCCATTCAGGTCCAATTACTTTTTTTGTAATTTTTGTATACCCGAGTCGTGTCAATTCTTCATTTAGGGGGACGGAGGTTGGAAAGACCTTATACTCTATTCCATTTTTACTCCAATAATGTAATGATCGCGTTTTGGTGTCAACGAGTACTGCCCCTTTATTCAAATCCTTAAAATGATCCTGCCAAGTTTGTACTCTGAATGAGAAAATATTGTGTTTTGGTTTTCCATCTTTACCAAATTCTACTGCTGTCTGAGCAATAATAGGGTTGCTTATTACTGCATAAACAAATAATAGTAGCGATAATATTAATATGTTTGAGACTGCTTTGGTCATTTTTACATTAATAGTTGAAATTTATTTACTATAAAACAACTAATTGCGCATGAATAAAAAATTGACGTAGTATTTTCGAACATTAGAACAAAAGACCTATATATATATATGAACAATATTATATTAAAAATACTGCTTCTGGCTACTTTAGTAGGATGTGCTGGTACAAATACAGACGTCTACCGTGGTTACTCAAAGTCAGGGGTTATTTCTAGCTTTAACATGACCGCTCTAAAATCAAGACACCTAGAAATGGTTAATGCCTTAAGACTGGAAAACGGAAGATCTTCACTAAAGTACTCATCCAGTCTTTCAGCAGCATCGAAGACACACGCTTTTGACATAGCCAGACAACAGCGAGCCTGGAACTACGGTTCAGATGCATCCTCAGCGATAGATCGGGCAAAAATTGCAGGTTTTAAGGGCTTAGTTCTTGGTGAAAACGTTTCCGAGACGTATGAGGGTGAGTATGATGTATTGAATGTCTGGTTCAAAAGTAAAATTGGCAGAGAAATTATTCTGGACCCCACTGCGACCGATCTAGGGCTTAGTTGGTATCAGGACAGCACTGGAAAAGTTTGGTGGGTGCAGATGATTGGCAAGTCTTAGTCAAGAGTTTAGGTTTAAGCATAAATGTAGATAATGGTACCAGGTTCAACCAAACCATAAATTTCCTCTATTTCTTTATTTGTCACCGCAATGCAACCCTCAGTCCAGTCAAAAAAATAGTGCAACAGGATATTTTTTTTTCCTAGCCCATGAATAAAAATGTCACTACCAGGATTGAGGCCTCTTTGAAGAGCTCTTTTTTTGTCGGATTGATTAGGAAAGTTTATTCCAAGACTTAAGTAAAATTTACTGTTCGGGTTTTTGTGTGTAATGTAGTATTTACCCTCTGGGGTTCTACCATCTCCTTCTTTTTCTTTCTGACCCTGAGGACTGAACCCTAAACGAATTCTATAGGCTTTTATTACTTTACTGTTTCTGTAAAGGGCTAGAACTCTCTTTTTTTTCCATACCACCAATAAATTTGGCTTTTTAGGATGACCCCATGAAGGTTTAAAAAAAATAAAAGGAAATAGAATTGAAAACAAAAAAAAGCGTCTTTTGCTAATTTTTTTCATACACTTGCTTTTTCTTTAACAGAATTAGATTTTAATTGGCCACATGCAGCCATGATGTCCTCTCCACGAGGTTTTCGAATTGGGCTTGGTAATCTTGATTTGATTATAATATCTCTAAACGCTTTTATTCTATCTAAGGAAGAACGCTTATATTGACTTCCAGTCCAATTATTAAACGGTATTAAGTTTATCTTAGAAGGAAGACCTTGTAGTAATCTTACTAACCTTTGTGCGTCCTCTTTTGTATCGTTAACCCCGTCAAGCATAACGTATTCAAATGTTACTCGTTCCGAATTGCGCAACTTAACGTCATCTCTCAAGGAACCGAGCAACTGTTCCAAATTCCACTTTTTATTTATCGGAACTAAAATATCCCTTGTCTTATTTTCTGTAGCGTGAAGACTTACAGCGATCATACAGCCAATTTCCTCATGAGCCGTCTTTATCTTAGGAACAATACCAGCTGTTGATAAGGTGATTCTCCTCCTTGAAAAATCCAATCCTTTGTTGTCCATCAAAATAATACAGGCTTTCTTTACTTCTTCGTAATTTAATAGAGGTTCACCCATTCCCATGAAAACAATATTGGTAATTATTTCGAAACAAGAAGAATGACTACTGTTCGCCCTCTTCTTCTCCCAAAGCCCTAGATCATCATAAACTGCGATGACTTGACCTACGATCTCTTGACTTGAGAGATTCCTTACCAATTTCTGTGTCCCAGTATGACAGAATGAACAGTTCAACGTACAACCAACTTGTGAAGAAATGCAAAGAGTGCTTCTTTTCTCTTCTGGGATAAATACCGTCTCTATTTTGCTTTGGTCCTCTAAACAGAATAGATATTTTATCGTACCGTCGTCGCTGATTTCTTTTTTTTCAATAGCTGGCCGTGAAATATTAAAAACTTTTTGCAGTTTTGACCGAAGACTTTTATCGATATTTGTCATATTATCAAATGAACTCATTCCATGACAATAGATCCAAGACCAAAGTTGATTTACTCTCATAGATGCTCTTTTTGGTTGAAATTCAAATTCTGAAACGAGCGAGAGCAATTCGTCTCTGCTGAGCCCTATGATGTTACTTTCTTGAGAAATCAATTGTAAGGTCAATTTAATTTGCACCGCTTCTCTAATTCCGATAAGGCATCTGAAAAGCCTGTTAACATAAATGTATCTTTCGTTACAGTGTTTCGATGAGATATAGCGCTCATTACTGCCTTGCTACCTTTCCTAAGAAAAGTGACTAATTTTTTTTGATCAAATTTTTGAGCCCATGCATGGTCCTTTTCTGCTTTAGCTTTAGGCGATGGATGAGCAAAAAACACAATCTTGTCCTTATTATCAATTTCTAAAACTGCTTTTGACCCCACTTGTAAAGGATACCCAGCATAAAATGTTCCTTCGTATTCGCTCTCTTTATTCAATATTTTTATTATATACAATGTCCCTTTTTCCCGATTAACCGATGAGAGTTTTTGATTATTTCTGAACGCTTCACCTTTGATAGACTGAGAAGCAATGAAGCACATTTTGGGGTCCTCCTTCGATACGAAAACGCTCCAGTCTCTAAAACTTTTCTCTGCTTTACGCAAGTTATCCTGGCCAAAGGAACTTTTTGTCAAAAACAAAAAACTTAACACAATACATAAAACAAGCTTAAAAACCAGCTTATTAGAATAGAATGCCGAGATTTTATTAATATCTAGTTTCATTAAGTCTTTCACATTATAAATCTTTATGCGCATACTAATACAAGCAATTATGGAACTAGAAAAGACTTTTTATTTTGTTTACTATTACAGGTGGCTGATGTCTTAAAGCTTGTAAAAATCTGAAACAGTAAAAAGTTCTGGATTTTGATATGAAATTTATTTAGATATGAAAATTATGGCGAAAAGTAGAACTCTATATGACAAAATTTGGGATAACCATTTAATACAATCAGAAAATGATACTTCTCTGATATACATTGATAGGCATTTGGTGCACGAAGTTACTAGTCCCCAGGCTTTTGAGGGTCTAAGAGAAGCTGGAAGGAAAGTTCGAGCTCCTAACAAAACAATTGCGGTCCCAGATCATAATGTGGCTACAACATCTGATCGGTTGACCAACTTTGGCAGTGAAGAAGGTCGTATACAGTTAGAAACTCTGGATAAGAATGCACGAGATTTTGGCATTCATTACTATGCTGTTGACGACATTAGGCAAGGAATAGTACATATAATTGGTCCTGAACAAGGGTGGACTTTGCCAGGAATGACAATTGTTTGTGGGGATAGTCATACAGCAACGCATGGAGCTTTTGGTGCATTAGCACATGGCATAGGCACATCTGAAGTAGAGCATGTCCTCGCAACGCAGACATTAATTCAGCAGAAATCAAAAAATATGAAGGTGGAGGTCTCTGGACAATTGGGCAATGGAGTCACAGCAAAGGATATTACATTAACAATAATTGGAAAAACGGGAACAGCGGGTGGCACCGGACATGTAATCGAATATTGTGGGAGTGCTATTGAAAGCCTTTCTATGGAAGGAAGGATGACTGTTTGCAATATGGCTATTGAAGGTGGAGCGAGAGCCGGGTTAATAGCACCGGACCAAAAGACCTTAGATTATGTAAAAGGTAGACCACATTCGCCAAAAGGTGAAAAATGGGATAAAGCTGTAGAATTTTGGAAAACGCTTTTTTCTGATCCAGATGCGTATTTTGATAAAGAGATTTTCTTAAAGGCAGAGGACATTGCGCCGGTTGTTACCTGGGGAACAAGTCCCGAGGATGTTCTTCCTATTACAGATTTCGTACCAAGCCCTGATAATTTTCAGGGAAGTAAAGTGGAAGCTGCTAAAAGATCTCTCGAATATATGGGTTTAAGGCCAGGCCAGAAATTGCAGGATATAGAAGTTGATGCCGTTTTTATTGGTTCTTGCACCAATGGACGAATTGAGGACCTAAGAGAAGTAGAAAAGATTGTTAAAGGAAAAAAGGTAAAGAGTGGGATAAGGGCTATGGTCGTACCGGGATCCGGATTAGTGAAAAAACAGGCGGAAGAAGAAGGAATAGCCAACTCACTTAAAGAGGCTGGTTTTGATTGGAGAATGCCGGGTTGTTCAATGTGTCTAGCAATGAATCCTGATCAGTTGTTGCCTGAGGAAAGATGCGCTGCGACGTCTAATAGAAATTTTGAAGGACGGCAAGGGCGTGGGGGCCGTACTCATTTAATGAGTCCAGCAATGGCAGCAGCCGCAGCAATAACTGGCCGATTGACTGACGTGAGAGATATTTAGTGAAAGACACTGATGGAAAAGTTTAATATACTTGAAGGCATCGCAGCTCCAATGCCATTAATAAATATCGATACTGATATGTTAATACCAAAACAGTTCCTTAAAACAATTAAAAGGACGGGTCTTGGTGAGAACCTTTTCTTTGAAATGCGTTTTGATCAAAATGGAAATAAAATAAAAGATTTTATCTTAAACAAAAATCATTATTCTAAAGCCTCAATTATAGTAGGTGGAGCTAACTTTGGTTGTGGTTCTTCCAGAGAACATGCGCCTTGGGCTTTAAAAGATTTTGGAATTAAGTGCATAATATCAACAAGTTTCGCAGACATTTTTTTTAATAATTGTTTTAAGAACGGCATACTTCCAATAATTGTGTCTGAAGATTTGCATCAAATACTTCTACAGGACGCGAAAATGGAAACAACATCTATTATGAAAATTGATCTCGAGAACCAGAAGATTGTTCGGAACAATGGAGACCAATTAGACTTTGAGGTTGATGAGTTTAAGAAATATTGCTTATTAAATGGGTTAGATGATATCGGATTAACACTCAAGAGTGCGGATAAAATAAGTAGCTTTGAAAAAGAATACTCTGATAAATTTAGCTGGTCATAAAAAGGTATAATTGATGTTTTCTTTGCTTATTCTTCCAGGAGATGGAATTGGTCCAGAGGTGATGACTGAGGTTAAGCGTGTTATTTCTTGGTTCCAGGACAAGCGCAATTTAAAAATAGATATTGAAGAAGGTTTAGTTGGTGGAGCGTCTTATGATAAACATGGTGTTCCTCTTACAGAAGAGATTTTAAACAAAGCACTAGGAGTGGATGCTGTTTTGCTGGGAGCGGTTGGTGGTCCTAATTACGATAATCTGAGTTTCGATTTGAAACCAGAACGAGCGCTATTGAGACTTAGGAAAGAACTTGACTTATTTGCCAATATCCGACCCGCTCAATGTTTTGATGCACTGGCATCTTTCTCGTCACTCAAGAAAGAAATAGTTTCTGGACTGGATATTGTTATAGTGAGAGAGCTTACATCGGGGATTTATTTCGGAGAACCTCGTGGTATTCATACTGATGGCTCAAATGAGAGAGTTGGTGTAAATACGCAAAGATACACTGAATCAGAGATACGCAGGGTTGCAATCAGTGCCTTTGAACTTGCTTTAAAAAGAAATAAAAAATTATGCTCTATGGAAAAAGCCAATGTGATGGAGAGCGGTGTTCTGTGGCGAGATGTTGTTAATGAGGTTCATGTTGACTATCAGGATGTAGAGCTCAGCCATATGTATGCTGATAATGGAGCGATGCAGTTGGTGAGAGATCCTAAACAGTTTGATGTGATCGTAACAGATAATCTTTTCGGAGATATATTATCTGACTGTGCTGCAATGCTAACAGGTAGTTTGGGAATGCTGCCCTCAGCGAGTTTGGGAAATAAAAAAAACAATGGTTTGCCTCGAGCAATGTATGAGCCGGTACATGGGTCGGCACCAGATATTTCTGGCCAGGAAAAAGCTAATCCAATAGCGTGTATTTTAAGCTTTTCAATGGCTTTGAGGTATTCTTTTTCAGACTCACAGAATGCCAATCTTCTTGAGCAATCTATAGAAAAGGTTCTTGCGAAAGGGTACAGAACGCCTGATCTCATGATGGGTGATCAAGGACGTCTGTGTTCAACAAGTGAAATGACCGACAAAATACTAGAAGAGTTAGACGCAGGCTAGTAGCTATCTGCCCATCCAACCACCGTCTACATTTAATAGTTCCCCATTTACATAGTCTGATGCATCGGAAGCTAAGTAAACAGCAGCTCCTGCCATATCGTCTATTGTACCCCATCTCTTCATAGGTATCCTCGCCATTAGGTCAGCTGACCTATTTTTATCTTGACGAAGAGCGGTAGTAATATCAGTGACAACGTAACCTGGGGCTATGGAATTAACATTTATTCCTTTATCTGCCAGTTCATTTGATAGAGCTTTTGTAAGTTGCGCAATTCCACCTTTAGAAGCGGTATAGCTAGGAACAAATAAACCACCCTGATGAGATAAGATTGATGCTGTAAAAATAATTTTACCCCAGCCTCTTTCAATCATTTTTGAACTAAGCTCTCTTGCAAGAACAAACTGAGACGATAAATTTATTTCTATTATTCTATCCCAATGGGCATCATTATGTTCATTAAGCTCAGTTCTAATTAAAGAACCTGCATTACTCACAAGAATATTTGGCTCTAAATTATTTTCACTAAGTTCTTGTAAAAAAATATGCGTATTCTTTCTTTGAGAAAAGTCACAGCTAAAGCAATGAAACCTTCTACCGATCGACTCAACATATTTTTCTATTTCACTACCTATATCTAGTGTAGAACTGACACCAATTATATCAGCCCCTGCTTCTGCTAGGCCCTTGGCAATACCAAATCCTATTCCTTTACTGCACCCTGTGACTAAAGCCGTCTTCCCATCAAGCTTAAATTTTTCCATTATCGACATTAGTCTGCTCTCCTAAATTCTGGCAATAGTCTAAATATTCCTTGAGCCTATTTTCACCATTTATTATATTAGTACAAAAATCTCTAATATTCCCAACTCTTTCTGAAAACTCTTCTAGTCCAGCATTCAACCAACTATCATCAACCCTCAAAAGTTGTTTAACACCAATTTTTTTTACTTCACCTCTAACCTTCTGGGTAGGCTCATATGTTTTATTTGAAAGCAAGTAATCATCTATAATTATTTTATTTTTTACACCGAAGAGCGATAAAATTAAGGCTGACGCAAACCCAGTTCGATCCTTCCCCGCTGTACAGTGAAACATTATTGTAGAGCCTGGGTTATCAAATAATATTCTAAAAAACTCTTCAAAAGTTTGAATGTTGTCAATTGTATATTTCCTATATGCATTTTGGAAAATTTTGTTTATTTCTGTCGTTTTTGATTTCTCGATTTTATTTAACCTCCTTAACAAATCCGTTACTTTTGGTTCAATTGGTAGGTGCACTCTTTTGCTTAAAAATTCTCTGGGAATCCTAGTTGGGTTATTTTTTTCTTCCTGAACGCCTCTGAAATCTATGATCAGAGGTTTTTCAAGCCCCAAAATTTGATTTTTAACACTGTCATTCCACTCCGTTGGAGCCGCACATCTTAAAAATAAACCCTTTTTTATCGTTTTGTTTTCAGATGTTTTTTTTCCTCCTATATCTCTTAAATTATTGATCCCTATACCATTTGAATTATTTTCAGACATTTTATTACCACGATAAAGATTTTAAAATTTTGAACTGTAACCAGCCACTCTATAAAAAATTATTATGTAGGAACCACGAGTGTAATTGCAACCAATTCTGCAAGACACATCTAGGTAATGCAAAAATGACAATTATGTAATATGTACAAAGTAACCAATGAATTTAACAAAATGGGTAATACGGAATAGCTCGGATCTTATATGAGTAGGGCTGCTAAAGTAGGTGCGTTAAATTCTAAAGGCATGTCAATACCACCTTATAATTAAAGTATCGACAGGCATATCAAAAGAAAACCTTTTAAAGGTCATTTTGAAAATAGTGGCCAATACAGGGTCCTATCAATTCCGAAATGTTGCTAGCCGTAAGGCCTGCACCATTATTTAATCGCAGGAAGTTTTTTGCGCACTGCGTCTGTAAATACACTGCGCTTCTATAAGGTGTATTTGACCCAGAAGCCCATAGACCTGCAATAATTCCTGCTAGAACGTCTCCCATGCCGGCTGTTCCAAGCCAACCATTAGAATACAAATTAAGCCATATCTTCTTATCTTCTGAAACAAGAGTTCCAGGACCCTTTAGTATCCAATCGCCACCATAGTGCTTCTTAAGCTTAGTAATGTTGGACCATTTATCTGAGAAGTCGTCTTTTAGAAGCTTTTGCATCTCACCAATATGAGGAGTACCCACCCAGGCTGCTGCTCTCTTCTTTGGTTTTTTTCTGGATAACCAATCCAATCCATCAGCGTCTAGAACAATATTAAATTTACTATTCCATAAAAACTCAATTTCTTTATCAAAATTTCTACCTAAACCAGGTCCAATAATGGCGGTACTCATGTTTTTGTCTATCGCAGCTTTAATGCTATCGATAGTCGGATCTATATGAATAAGCTCAGGTGGTCTTTGCAATTTGTCCGTGTCTGATGCCCAAAATATTTTGCCACCACCAGAACGCAAGGCGGATATGCCAGCTAGAATTCCAGCTCCCTCCATTGATTTTGAACCGCCGAGGCAAAGTATTGAACCTCTTTCTCCTTTATGCGCCGATCGAGATAAGTCGGATATATGGATGGTTTCTTTACTAATAGCCTTCATGTCAGGCTTGTAGCCCAACTTACTTATGCCCAAGTTATCGAAATAAATAACCCCTGTGTAATCACAAGCTTTATCGATAAAAAGCCCTGGCTTCAATGTAAGAAATGTAATAGTTGCTGTTGCTTTAACGGCATTATTAAAAATTATTCCCTTGGAGCCATCAAGGCCGCTAGGCAAATCTAAAGATAAGATTTTTTTTGATTGTGAACATTGAAGATAATTTATGGCTCTTAGATAATTGCCTTGTAAATCTCTATTTAAACCGATCCCAAAGACCCCATCAACATACCAGTCAGAACTTGGTATGTTGTTTATATTAAATCTTTCAATCATGATCCCTAGATCATTGCATAATTTGTAGGCTTGACTTTCAGGACGACTTTTATACTCCAAGTCAATTACGTCTGTCTTGATATTTTCTATTTTTAAAAGAGCTGCTAAGCAGAGCCCATCTTCACCATTATTTCCCTTACCTATGAAAATTGTTATTGATTTAGCTTTTCTGCTTACTAAAAATTTTTTTGCAGATGTAGCTGCTCTTAGCATCAACAGGAAGGATGTTTCTCTATTTTTAGTAATTCCTTTATCGATCAGTTTTGATTTTGCTGATCCGAATAAGTCAAGAGAAACGTCAGTAGTCTCTAATTCATATTGCATTATCTAGTTATATAGTTCAATAAAGTGTTAACAAATAAAATTTTTGTAACTAATGAAAAGATTAACAATAAAAACAGATAGAGGTGATTTTTCCGTGTGCTTCTGGAAAGGTCCAGCGAATGCCCCGATACTGCATTGGGCGCATGCTAATGGCTTTAATGGCCAAACATATAATAGACTCCTACGTAAATTAACTAGAGATTTCAATGTATATGCTTGGGACGCGCCAGGGTATGGCATGACTGAAAAAGGGGCTTTTTATAATAAGGTGAACCCTGTTTTAGGAAATTCTTATGATTTGGAAGCTTTGATAATTGAATTAAACAAAAAACATAAGCGTAAAATTCTTTTAGGTGGGCATTCAATAGGAGGGTCATTAAGTCTTATGGTTAGTAAATATATCGAGGAGAAAATATCTGGATTAATATTAGCGGATCCTGTGGTAATAAATTACCATTATCAATATTTAACTAAGTATCTTGGTCCTTTTGGATATGACTCTAGTACATTAAAACTTACAAAGCAGGCTCTGAAGAAGAGAGACAGGTGGGATAGTTTCGAGACAGTATTAAACTCTTATACCGGCAGAGGGATTTTCAGTACTTGGGAAGTTGGTTTTTTGGAAGATTATCTGTTGGGTGGAACAAGAAGCGATAAGGATGGCGTCTATTTGACATGTCATCCAGCAATAGAGGCAGCAAGTTTTAAAAATACGGAAATTGTAGCAACTCCAAAAATAATAAAAGAAACCAGTGTGCCTATTATTCTTTTGGTTTCAGAAATCGGAAGTACAACGGCCTCCCTATCGTCATTCAAGCGACTTTATAATCTAAAAAAATTGGAGATAATTGAAGGAGGAACGCACTTTTTTCCAATGGAGCAACCTGATAAACTTATTTACCTTATTAAAGACTTTAAATCTTACGCTTAGGGATTATACTTGAATCAGAATGGAAAGGTGGGATATAAAATGAACAATCTACAAGTCGCTGACCAAGACCAATATCAATCAAATTACTTTGATATTCAATTGCTTGGCCATGTTGCTCACGTAAAGCTTAACAGGCCCGAGAAAAGAAATGCTATGAACTGGGATTTTTGGAGAGATCTACCAAGGATAATTGGAGACATTGATAGAAATTCCAGTGCGAGATGTATTGTTCTATCGTCAACTGGCCCGATATTTTCAGCCGGTTTGGATTTAAGCCTTTTTGGTCAAGACGTTTTTTCAAGTTCTACTACAAGTAAAAAGAATGAAAAAGAGCTGCAAACGCCTCAAAACTTCATGAACTTTCTGTCTTTCTTACAAGACTCTATTTCATCATTACAAAAAGCTAGAATTCCCGTTATTTGTGCAATACAGGGTGGCTGTATAGGCGGAGGTGTGGATCTAATCTGTTCCGCAGATATACGATTAGCAACGAACGATGCTTTTTTTTCAATAAGAGAGACAAAAATTGGAATGGTAGCAGATGTGGGTACATTCCCTAGAATTGTAAAATTACTCCCTGAAGGTATTGTTAAGGAATTAGCGTTTACAGGAAGAAATTTTTCTGCTCAAGAGGCTAAAGATTATGGTTTTGTAAATAGATTATATGACAGTCATGAAGCTCTTATCGAAGGCGCATTAGAGATTGCTAAAGAAATAGCTTCTAATTCTCCGGCTGCTGTTTTTGGTTGTAAGAAAGTTATTGACTTTGCGCGTGACCACACCATCGATGAGGGATTGGATTGGATTAATATGTGGAACGCATCGATGCTGAGCCAATCTGAGTTGATGGAAGGATTTCGATCCTTTAAAGATAAGACCGAAGGCAATTTTGCCGAATTACCAAAGCTCAAAGATCACTTTTCAAAAAATTAAAAAGGAAAAGTATGGGATATAACATTGCTGTTTGCGGTGCCACTGGTAACGTAGGAAGAGAAATGCTTAATATATTGGCTGAGCGCCTGTTCCCAGTGGATGAGCTTACTGCTTTAGCCAGTAGAAGATCTTTGGGGACCGAATGTTCATTTGGAGATAAAGTTCTAAAGACTAAAGATTTAGATACTTTTGATTTTAAAGGAATTGATATAGCCCTTTTTGCAGTTGGCTCAGAAGCAACAAAAAAATATGTTAAAAAAGCGACTGAAAGTGGCTGTATTGTGATAGACAATTCATCTCTTTTTCGTTACCACCCAGACGTCCCCCTAATAGTCCCTGAGGTTAATCCTGAGGAGATACAAAATTTTGATAAAAGGAATATTATTTCAAACCCTAACTGTTCAACTGCCCAATTGGTTGTAGCATTAAAACCATTACACGATAGAGCACAAATAAAAAGAGTCGTGGTAACAACTTTTCAATCAGTTTCAGGCTCAGGTAAGGAAGCAATGGACGAGCTGTGGGCTCAAACAAAAGGTTTATACGTGCCGGGTCAGGAAGTAGATCCAAAAGCTTATCCCAAACAAATCGCTTTTAATATAATTCCTCAAATAGATGTGTTTCTCGATGACGGGCAGACAAAAGAGGAGTGGAAAATGGTTGCTGAAACAAAGAAGATTTTAGATAAGAAGATTAAATTGACAGCAACATGTGTCAGGGTGCCGGTATTTGTGGGCCACTCCGAGGCAGTAAATATAGAATTTGAAGATTTTTTAGATGAAGAAGAAGCCAGAGAAATTTTGAGACAATCCCCAGGAATAATTGTCGTAGATAAAAGAGAAGATGGAGGTTACACAACGCCAATAGAATGTGCAGGCGATTATGCGACTTTTATTAGTCGAATAAGACAAGATTCTACAACGGAGAATGGTCTGAATTTATGGTGTGTATCCGATAACCTTAGAAAAGGCGCTGCTCTAAATGCAGTACAAATCGCCGAGTTATTAGGAAATAAAGTTCTAAAAAAAGAATAATGATTGGTTTTCTAAATTCTTCAATCAAAGGTTAAAATTGCCTACTCACAATAAAGTTAGCGATTTGACAAAGATTTCTTGATCGATCTTTAAAACCTGAAATAGCTTCACAAGCTTCAGATACTAACTCTAATGCTTTCTTTTTTGAATTATCAAGACCTAGTTTTGAAACAAAAGTGGCCTTATTTTTGTCGATATCTTTACCTACATTTTTTCCTAACGTTTTGGAAGAACTAGTAACATCCAAGATGTCGTCAATAATTTGAAAAGCTAAACCTATTTTAGCGGCGTATAAGGAGAAGGGCTCAGTGTTTTCTTCCGCTATAATTGGTCCAACTTCGCAGGACCAGGATATCAACTTCCCAGTTTTATATTCTTGTATTTTCGAAATCTCGTTTATTTCAAGCTCCTTTTGGGAAGTCTCTGCGTCTATATCTAATGCTTGACCTAATACCATACCAGAAGCCCCAGAATTTTTGGCTAAACTCAAAATCAATTTATTTTTTACTTTATCAGTAACTTTGAATTTATGTCCACTCAGCGCTTCAAAACCCAAACTTTGTAGTGCATCTCCAACTAAAATGGCAGTTGCCTCATTCCATTTCTTATGGATTGTAAGTTGACCCCTTCTCAAATCATCATCGTCCATAGATGGAAGATCATCATGCACAAGAGAGTACGTATGAATGCATTCAATTGCGATAGCACAGAATATAGCCACTTCATTTGAAATATTGAAAACCTTTGACGTTTCCATACACAGCAACGGCCTTAATCTTTTTCCTTGCCCCAATATCGAATACTCGATTGGTTTTTTTAATATTCCAAAATTTTTTGTTTTTAAAAATTTTTTTAAATATTGATTAAAATAAATTGCATTATTTTCTAGCATTGTTTTGAAGTAAGTCTCGTCGAACTTACTATAGGGTTTATTCATTATCGTCTGCTCTTAAGTCTTCCGTTATAAACTTCTCTTTGTCAGATACTTTTAAAATTTTCAATTCTGCTGTCTTCAAAAGTTTTTCGCAATGGCTTTTCAGTTTAATCCCTATTTCATAGTAAGAAATTGATTCTTCTAAGCTTAAATTGCCATCGTCTAGATGAGTAACCAACTCTTCTAATTTCTTCAGCCCCTCTTCAAATTTAAGGCCTTTTATCTCGTCTTCTGTAAGCATAATAAATCTAATGATATTTTTATAATGATCTATAGTATAGTCTTTTAGATCAATAGCTAGTTCATTTTTATAAATAGATTTTTGCCAGAACTTCCAGAAATAGAAACAGTAAAATTAGGTATAGAAAAGACAGTTTTAGGTAGTGCCATCATCTCAACTAAAATATTTAGACGAGACCTTAGGTTCCCTATCGAAGAGAACTTTGAAAAAGCGATCCTGAAAAAACGAGTTCTAGGAGTTGGTAGGCGATCAAAATACCTTCTTTTTTTTCTAAGTAATAAAACAACAATAGTCCTACATCTGGGGATGTCAGGAAGGATAAACTTAAGTAGAAAAAGTAAAAATAAATATAAACCAAAGAAACACGATCATCTGATAATATCATTCGATAATCAATTCCTGCTTATATATAATGATCCTCGAAGGTTTGGTTTTATTGAAATTATAGAAGGTGACTATGCAGATTATCAAAGGTTCAAATATATAGGAATAGAACCTCTTTCCAAAAAATTTGATAAACAACATCTGTGGTCCAAAATCAAAAACTCTTCAAGATCTTTAAAAAACATTTTAATGGATCAAAGAGTTGTAGCTGGCTTGGGAAACATATATGTGAGTGAGGCTTTGTGGGATTGTCGAATCAAACCGACTAGGATTGGTAAAAAAATGTCTCTAATTGAATGTGAAAGACTAGTTGCATCAATTAAGAAAGTTCTTAGTAAGGCGATAAAATTTGGTGGTACTACTTTAAAAGATTTTCGACAGGTTGGTGGAGAGGTAGGATATTTTCAAAACAAACTGCAGGTTTATGGCAAAGAAGGTCAAGCATGTTTTCGGGGTAAATGTAAGGGCGCTATTGGGAAAATTATAATTAGTGGGAGGAGTACATTTTATTGCGCAACCTGTCAGAAGTAATTCATTATTTTCTTGATAAATCTTGATAAGAAAATTAAAAGTTTGTGCAGATTAATTTTTTGGAGAATCGAATGGCTTATGAGACGCTCATCATAGAGCATGAAGAACCTATTTTAATTATAAAACTCAATAGGCCAAATGCATTGAACGCTCTGAACAGTAAACTGTTGGAGGAACTAAATAGCGCTCTAACGGATGCACAAAATAATGATTCTGTTAGATCAATTATTTTAACTGGTTCTGAAAAGGCTTTCGCTGCTGGTGCGGACATCAAGGAGATGATATCAAAGTCTTTTGTAGATATGTTCTACAAAAACTTTTTTTCCAATGATTTAGATGGAATTCAAGCAACTAGAAAACCAATTATAGCTGCTGTAGCTGGATACGCGCTAGGAGGAGGATGTGAACTTGCAATGAGGTGCGACTTTATCTTAGCTGCAGACAGTGCAAAATTTGGACAACCTGAAATAAATTTAGGTGTTATGGCGGGTTTTGGAGGAACGCAACTGCTATCGAAATTTGTTGGAAAATCTAAAGCAATGGAGATGCACCTAACTGGTAGAAATATGGATGCTGAAGAGGCTGAAAGGTCTGGTCTAGTCAGTAGAGTTGTTCCTGCTGAGGATCTTTTAAAGGAAGCTAAGGCTGTTGCTTATAAAATCGCAGAAAAGTCTATGTTGTCGACCATGGGAATTAAGGAATCAATAAATCGTTCATTCGAAATTGGAATGTCAGAGGGTATATTGTTTGAAAGGCGAATCTTCAACGCTCTTTTTTCAACTGAAGATAAAAAAGAAGGCATGTCCGCTTTTATAGAAAAAAGAACACCCAAGTTCGAAGACAAATAGCAGGTCGCTTATTGACATTTATAACCGCATTGTGTAAATGATTGCTTAAGGAGTACAATAAAGATGCCAAATAAAGCTTCAGCTAAAAAAAGACTAAGACAAACGGTTAAAAAAACCACGGAAAATAAGAATAGAAAAACCAGGATAAAGACGTTTGTAAAGAAAGTTGAGCAAGCTATAGATAAGGGTGATCAAGCCGCTGCTAATGAAATCCTTAAGACAGCGCAGTCAGAAATCATGAGAGGCGTTACAAAAGGTGTTTTTCATAAGAATTCAGCAAGTAGAAAAATATCGAGATTGAATTCAAAAATAAAAAGTTTAAAAAAAGCAAGCTAGCGCCAGCATGGTTTTTAATTTGTTGCTATAAACCTATGACAAGGTTACCGTATCACTAAGACACGTTTTTTAAATGGATTGACAAATACGATCCTTCAAACAGGTTTGAATTTGGTTGAAAATATAAATTCAAAAGAAGCTTTTGACCTTCTGAAAGAAGATGAAAACGCTGTATTGATTGATGTAAGAACCAATAAAGAGCATCTTGAAGTTGGAATACCTGACTTAAGAGAGATAGGTAAAGATATCGTTAAAATAGAATGGAGAAACTCGATTTTACCGGGTTCACGAAAGCGCTTTTTAAACGATTTTAACAAAAATTTAAGCCATCATGACCAAGCAAAGTATCTTTTTATATGTAGATCTGGAATTAGATCAAAATTCGCTGCATTAACTGTGGAAGAATCGTTTAAATCCGGTAATTATAATGGTATGTGTTTTAACATTGAGGATGGATTCGAGGGATTTGAACAGCCTTCAGTCTATCCACAAAACCCAACTGGATGGAAGAACTTGGGCTTGCCCTGGAGTAGAGTTATTTAATGAACAAAGATGAGTGGTCAAAGGTAAAAGAGTTTGTGAAAAGCAATATAGGCGAAAGTGCTCACGCAAACTGGATACAACCTATTGAGCTAAGGGAGATTAACGGTTCTGTTGCAAAGTTTAAAGTGCCAACAAGATTTATTGGTACTTGGGTTCATAGGAACTACGGAGATCACATTATCCAAGGATTTAAGAATCAAAAACTAATGATAGACAGACTTGAGTTTATTGCATCGTCAGATAAAACAGCGGGAAAAAAAAATATTTCAGAGAAAAGTGCACTGAAAAGAACCGACCAAAAATCTCAAGAATCTCAGCTTGATCTACCCAGTTCACCACTTGATGCCAGGTTTACCTTCGATAAATTTGTGGTTGGAAAACCAAATGAGTTGGCACATGCAGCTGCAAAAAGAGTTTCAGATGGGGGAAAGGTAACTTTCAATCCATTATTTTTGTATGGAGGAGTGGGTCTAGGAAAAACGCATCTAATGCACTCTATTGCTTGGTCTACCAAAGAAAAAAATAAAAAAGCACGAATACTATACCTCTCAGCCGAACAGTTTATGTATAGGTTTGTCCAAGCTTTAAGATTTAAGGATATGCATGCGTTCAAGAAGTTATTTAGGTCTGTGGATGTTTTGATGGTAGATGATGTTCAGTTCATAGCAGGGAAAGATTCAACTCAAGATGAATTTTTTCATACCTTTAATGCTCTCATAGAGCAAGGAAAACAAATAGTCATATCAGCTGATAGAGCTCCTGGTGAAATCGATGGTTTGGAAGAAAGGATTAAATCTAGACTCGCTTGGGGTCTGGTTGTCGACGTGCACCCTACAGACTATGAATTACGCCTAGGAATTTTACAGGCAAAAGCTGAAATACAGATGGAACTAAATAGAGACGTTAAGATTGATGAAGGTATATTAGAGTATTTAGCTCATAAAATTTCTTCAAATGTTAGGGTGCTGGAGGGAGCTCTGACGAGGTTATTCGCTTTTGCATCTTTAGTTGGAAAAGAAATAACCATTGATTTAGTTCAGGAATGTCTATCAGATATTCTAAGAACTTCAGAGAGAAAAGTTACTATTGAAGAGATAATCAGAAAAGTTGCTGAACACTACAATCTTAGAATGACAGATTTGATATCTGCGAGAAGAGCTAGGGTCGTAGCTAGACCTAGACAAATAGCTATGTTTTTATCTAAAAGTCTAACTTCAAAATCTTTGCCAGAAATTGGAAGAAAATTCGGTGGAAGAGATCACACCACTGTTATTCACGCGGTTAAGAAAATTGAAGAATTAAAACTTGTTGATGTACAGGTTGCAGACGAGGTGGAAATCTTACGCAGAACACTTGAGGCATAAAAAGCTTTTTCGCTATTATTTTATTTTAAAAAAGGATATCATTCACCAATACATCTTTTGGTATGAAGCGAAAATGAAGATTAGTGTAGAAAGAAGTGATTTGCTAAGGTCAATGAGCCGAGCTCAAGCCATCGTTGAAAGAAGAACTACTATTCCCATTCTATCGAATGTTTTAATTGAAGCCAGAGAAGACCGCCTAACCCTAAGAGCTACCGATTTAGATATAGAATTATTGGACTCCATAAAAGCTGTAGTCGAAAAAGAGGGAACTGTAACCGTCGGTGCGCACACCTTCTATGAGATTCTTAGAAAACTTCCAGATGGTTCGAGAGTTTTAATAGACCTTGATCCTTTGAATCAGAAAATAAATGTTAAAGCTGGACGTTCCACTTTTTCATTAACAACATAAACCGCAGTGTCGTCATTATTGTCCTTCATAAGTGCAGGATCACCAACGTCATTAAATAAGAAAATTGCTTCACCGCTTTCAACCTGATTTGAAATTTCTTGGAGATATTTAGCATTAAATCCAATTTCAATTTCTTCTCCCTCATAAGAAACAGGAATTTCCTCAATTGCTAATCCTGTTTCTGGAGCATTTACAGATAATATGAGCTTTTCTTTACTTAGGCTAAGTTTAACT